>CANQIX010000006.1 GCA_947624105.1 uncultured Clostridia bacterium | reverse complement strand
CATATCGGCGTCATAGACATCGATATGCCCATATATATCGATGTATGCGCCATCTTCCGTGCCATCTTGTGAATTTCGAGCAAGGGACGGATTGAGATATGGTTGCATCGACGCCCCTTCAATGACGTAGCATTTATACCTTACATTGAACGCGATAAGCCAGCACATTATTACGAAAACAAAAAACAAAACGGTATATTCTAATGCCGTAAAAAACACGCCTAACGCAGTAAGTTCTTTGCCCTCTTTTTTAACCTTCTCCATCGCTCCTCACCGAAAATCTGCACCCGCAATAGTTTTGTCTGTAAAGCGAGAGTTCTTTAGAAAGATTTATGCTTCTTAAGTAGCCGTCTTTTTTCTTAAAACTCTCTTCCAAAAATTCTATTCCACACTTTTCAGAGATTTGTTTTCCAACCATATTTATAACTGGCGTGCTTTTGTGCGGACTGACTGTAAGCGTTGTGCCAAAGATGTCAAATCCAAGTGCCTTTGCCCTTCTTGCCGTTTCTTCTAAGCGATAGAAGAAGCATTTTTCACATCTAGCACCACCCTCGCGCTCTGCTTCAAGCCCTTTTACATATTCAAGCCACTTCTCTTCGTTATAATCTCCGTCGATAAACTTGATTCCAAAATGCTCGCACACCTTTTTCTGCTCCGCCTTGCGCCTTTCATATTCTTCGTAAGGATAGATGTTTGGATTGTAATAAAATACAACTACGTCATAGTTATCCTTAAGGCGCTCTATACAGACGGTTGAACACGGTCCACAGCAAGAATGTAGCAATAATTTTTTCATAGTTATATTATTGCAAAATCGCAACAATTTGTCAAGAAAGTGTGGAGGGTTTCTAAAATCCTCTTGCGCTTTCCACTCCACTTATCGCATACATCATAATATCTCCCACGCCACTCGCCTTCAAACGATAGACAAGCACCTTTCCCTCTCTGCGATACTCTACAATCCCTTGGTCCTTCAGCGTTTTAAGTTGATGAGAGATTGTCGTTTGGTTGATGTTAAGCGTGCTTGCAATGTCGTTTACGCACATATCCATAATGGACAAGCACGAAAGAATCTTAATCCTTGTTTCATCAGAGAAGTTTTGAAAATAGAGTGCAAGCCGTGATATGCTGTTGTTATCTGGCAAAAGTTTTTGCACTTCATATTTTTTACGTTCATTTATTCTAATAAGTTTTTCCATATCTTTCTCCTTTTGTAACCCTAGTGAAAAAATGCACATATATATGCTTAGAACATCTAATGCTAGTTTAAATGATACATAACGTAAATGCAAAGTCGAAAATGCTACACTTTCTGTCGCATTTTGACTAAAAATGGAGGATCTATATGAGTCAAGAATTTTTATTAGTATTTTTGCTGTCGGTTTTAAGTTCTAACAACGACACTAACCTTGCCACAAACACCAACATTCTTCTTTTGCTTTTGCTTGGGCTTTCTGGCTACAACAATTCAAATAATAATGGTTTTAATAACCCAAATACTTGCTGTTGCTCTGGCGCTAGACAATTTATTTAAAAATCGTTTTTCTTTAATTTCTCCAATATAATTTAAAAATCAATATGCACGGCACAAAAAATGTTTTTAAAATTGAATTTTTATAATTTAAAAATATTTTTAAAAATTTTAATTTTTTTTGTAAAAACATTTGTAATTTTTCCCAATATGTGTTAATATATGCATATAAGAAAGGCGGAAGAGTATAAATTCTGTCTTTTGGATGAAAATAATAAATTATGGAGGAGGAAAAAACGATGATTAATCTTCTACAAATTGATGGGATTTCTGACTGGAACTCTGTTGCCGGTAAACTCGGTGGTGGTTGGATTAGCGATATACTCAGTTCTATTTCTTGGGTATTGTGGGTAGGGTTAATCCTTGTAGGTGCTGTCGGATCAATTTATGCAATCTTTATAGGAATTAAAATGGCAAGAGCTGAATCCGCTGAACAAAGAGAAGAAGCAAAGAAACACTTGATTAACGTTATCGTATCTATTGTTGTTGTAATTGCTTTAATTTTGTTCTTCAATAGTTTGCTACCTGTCATCCTTAATGCATTCGACATATTTGATGGTATCGTTGAATCTGGGACTGCCGGTTCTGCACTTTCATTACTCCTCAGAAAATAATAGCATATATAAAAACCTTGGATTGTCCAAGGTTTTTTCTTTTTAATAGATGTAAAAAAAGAACCTTTGAGTAAGGTTCTTTTTTTTATTCTCCAAGTTTAGCAAGTAAATCGGTGCGCTCTTTAAGTGTCATCGCTTCAATAAACTCGTCGATGTTTCCGTTTAGCACGCCGATAAGATCGTATGAAGATATGTTCACTCTGTGGTCTGTTACCCTCCCCTGAGGATAGTTGTATGTTCTTATGCGTTCATTACGGTTTCCACTTCCAACTTGACTCTTCCTGTTTTCATCGTATGCGCTGTCGCGTTGTTCCTTATAGAATTCATACAACTTACTTTTCAAGGTGTTCATCGCCTTTTCTTTGTTCTTAAGTTGTGAGCGTTCGTCTTGGCAAGTTACAACCATTCCGGTAGGTATATGTGTTATTCTAATTGCCGACTCGGTTTTGTTGATATGCTGTCCGCCAGCACCACCGCTTCGATAGGTGTCAATCTTAATGTCGCTATCAAGTATTTCAAAGTCGATATCTTCAACTTCTGGCAACACTGCAACCGTTGCTGTTGAGGTGTGGATACGTCCTTGACTTTCGGTTTCTGGAACGCGTTGCACTCTGTGGACTCCGCTCTCATATTTCAACTTTGAGAAAGCCCCTTTTCCTTTAAACAAAACAGTGCAGAATTTCACTCCCCCAAGTTCAGTTTCTTCTATATCCATTATTTCTGTTTTCCAACGGTTTTTATCGGCATAGTGAGTATACATTCTAAGTAATTCCAAGCCAAAAAGTGCTGACTCCTCTCCCCCTGCTGCCGCACGGATTTCAAGAATGGCATTGCTTTCATCGTTTTCATCTTTTGGAAGCAGCAAGATTTTTAAATCTTCCACCTTTTTATCTATCTTTTCCTTAAGTTCTTCTATTTCAGTTTGATAGAGTGCTTTCATTTCGGCATCTGTTTCCGTTTTGATGTCTGTTTCGCACCTTTCGTAATCTTCAACAAGTTTTGAAAGCGAGGTATAAGCCTCGGCAATCTCTTCAAGAGAACTTCTTTCTTTAACAAGTTTTTTCCATTCGCGATTGTCTGCAATGACCTCAGGTTTCATTACAAGTTCTGTAAGTTCATCATATCTATCTTTAGATTTTTTTGTCTTTGACAAAATGTCGTTATACGTATTTTCCACAAACCACCCTTTCTATCTTATTGTAATCTTTAAAAACTTTTATCTCTGTGAATCCGTTGTCCTTTAATATTTTTTTAACGGCAGGCGCTTGGCCTTTTCCCACTTCATAGAAGATAAGCCCACCTTTGCACAAATGCTCTTTCGCACCTTTGCTGATTGCTCGGTAAAAATCTAAGCCGTCCTCTCCCCCATCAAGTGCCAATTTTGGATCGCACTGCCTGACATTTGCATCAAGTTTTTCTATCTCTGCAGATGGAATATATGGCGGATTCGACACTATTATATCAAACTTTTTCTTCCTTTTCAAGTTTTCAAATAGATTTGAATTAACAAATTCAATCTTCACATCGTTTTTCTTTGCGTTATTCTGTGCTGTGATAAGGGCAGATTTGCTTATATCCACAGCAGTAACCAGCGCCTTTGTCTTTTTGGCAACCGCAATCGCAATCGCCCCGCTGCCTGTGCCAATATCAAGCACGCGCGCTTTTGGATAGGTGCTGTTGATTACGTGTTCCACCAAAATCTCAGTATCCATTCTTGGGGTTAACACATTTTTGTTTACATCAAACCTAAGCCCATAAAACTCGGTAAATCCAAAGATGTTGTCCACGCTTTCGCCATTCATTCTGCGCTTAGTTGCCTTTAAAATCTCCTTATATTCCTTTTCGCTTACATATTCAACAAGTTTAACTTCGGCTCTGTTTTTGCCAAGCACGGTCGCGATTATCCAATCGGCGTCGCTTTTGTCGGTTATCTTGGCGCTAAGCAATTTGTTTCTAACTTCTGTATACACAACCGAAAAAGGAATATTGTTACCCTCTGTGATAAATGTTCTGTCTGTTTGAGTTGTCATAAGATTCATCTCCATCTGTGCCGAAAGTGCAACTTCGATATGCGTTATCGAAGGAGTGAGGCAAACAAAACTTGCCGTAACAAAGCACAGCGACTTTAAGTGTGAAAGTTTGCTTTTGTCGATGAGGTTTAAAAGTTCGTATCCAAGCATAATGCACAGCAAAAATATTGCTACGTTAAAGAATAAATTTAAAATAAAATTCACACTTATACCAATCAATGTTATCACAAAGATGGATAAAAACGAAATAAAAACAAAGAAATTTAAAAAATTTAGCGGTTCGCATAGTCCATTTTTTGTCTTGCTACGCCAATTTTCCCCGTATATGCTTACGATGTCGCAAGCACGGTTGAATCTAAAAAACTCGCGCATCACTGGGAAGAGTTTTAGCGACGCAAACAAAAGTGCAAGCACAATCATTTTGAAAAAGGCAATAATAAAATTCCTTAAAAAAGTCGAGCCTGTTTTCCCCACAATGAGATATCCAAGTTTTCCCGGCACAAGTCCAATAAGTATTGCTGCGACGATAATTCCAATCACGGACGAAAGAATATAGAGGGCTGCATCTAATTTTTTGTTTGAAGTGCGTTGTTTGTCGCAAATTTTTTCCGCAACAAACAGCGTTTTTAACAGTGCATAGAGCCCGCAAAAATAGAATTGCAAACCTCTAACAAATGGAAAGTGCCAAAAGATTATTTTGTTTTTCGTCTTTTGGCTTATAAGTTTCTTACCTCCATCGCATTTTACAAGCGACAAAACACTTACGTCTTCCTTTTGACACATCACACCATTTGCAGTTGGGAAAAAGATATTTTTCATAATGTGATTATTGACAAAATAACAATAAAAAAACAGCAAAATCTGCTGTTTTAATATTTTTAAATCAAAATTAACCTCTGCGATATTTTTGGTTAAACTTTTCAACATTACCACTAGCGTCAACAATCTTCTTCTTTCCTGTGAAGAATGGGTGACATTTGTTGCAGATATCGATTTTAAGAGTGTCGCCCTTTATGCAAGAACCGGTCTTAAAAGTGTTTCCGCAAGCACATACAACAGTAACTTCGTGGTAATCTGGATGTATATTACTTTTCATAACTATCTCCTTTTAGTATTAGTCACCAACGTATGGAAGTAATGCCATATTTCTAGCACGCTTTACAGCATTTGTGATTTCTCTTTGGTGGAAAGCGCAAACTCCTGTTTGACGTCTAGGCAAAATCTTACCTCTTTCAGTGATATATTTTCTTATCTTTGCAATATCTTTATAATCGATATATTTTTCACCTGCTACGCAAAAAGCACAAACTTTTTTCTTAGAAGGCTTACGATATTTTTTTGTAGTAACAACCTTTTCTTCGGTTTTAACTTCGCTCATATTAACTCCTTTTAAACTATTTTAAATTCTTTAAGTTTAAAATGGCAAACTGTCATCATCAATCTCTTCAAGTTCAGTTGTTTGCTTCTCTTGAGGTTTTGATTCTTGTGGAACTTGATAGTCCGAAGAGCCATCACCACCGCGTCCAGAAGAAATAAATTCAACTTCATCTGCAACGACATCTGTTGTGTATCTCTTAGTGCCATCTTGTGCTTCATAACTTGATGTTTGAAGACGTCCAACCACTGCACATTTTGAACCTTTTTTCAAAAATTTATGGCAATTGTCTGCTTGTGCACGCCATACTACAATGTTGATAAAATCTGTTTCTCTTTCACCATCAGAACTTTGGAATCTTCTTGTAACTGCTAGTGAAAATCTGCAAACAGAAACCCCACTGTTTGTTGTTGTAAGTTCTGGATCTCTTGTTAAGTTTCCAATTAAAACAACTTTATTCATAATTTACTCCTTATTTTCTGACAAACATTTGTCTAACAATGCCATCAGTGATTGTCATAAGTTTGTTCATAGCATCAACTTCTTTTGCTTCCATAGTTAAGTTAAACAAAACATAGAAACCTTCTGTTTTGAAGTTGATAGGGTATGCAAACTTTTTCATTCCAATCTTTTCAACATTTTCAACTGTGCCGTTGTGAGATTCTACATACGCTTTAAACTTTGCAATAAGTTCTTCTCTCTTTTCATCAGTTGTGTCTGCTGAAATGATAAACATAAGTTCATACTTATTCATACCTACCTCCTTTTGGACTAATGGTTTTTGCTTTTTACACGCAAAAACAAGGATAGTGATTTACTATCGGTGTAAATATTAACATAATAAACTAAGTTTGTCAAGTAAAATTAAGTATATAATATATAGTAATTATATAGCCAAAGTGTTTTCGATATATTCCAAAAGTTGAGTCTTTCCTATCTGTGCTGTGCTTGAATATGGCACAATCAGTTCCGCCCTTATATTTAAGCCTTTTGCAATCACTGAGATGTTTTGTTTTATCTTAGATTTTGCAATTTTATCTGCCTTTGTTGCGATAACAAGATATGGAATTTGATAATGATTTAAAAATTCAAGCATCATCTTATCTAACTCGCTTGGTTCGTGTCTAATGTCCACCAGCACAAAAACGGTTTTCAAAAGTTGCGATTTTGTTAGATATTTTTCCATAAGCCCAGCCCAGTTTGCAATGTGTTTGTGTCCGCTTTTAGCATAGCCATACCCCGGTAAATCTACAAACTTAAACTGCTCGTTTATCAAAAAGTAGTTTATCATTTTGGTAAGCCCCGGAGTTGAAGATGTTTTTGCCAAATTTTTTACGCCCGTGAGAGAGTTTATGAGCGAAGATTTTCCAACATTACTTCTCCCAACAAAAGCAAATTCAACGATGTCATCTGCCAAAATATTTTTTGCATCGACCACCGATGTCATATATTTTGCACTGGTTATTTTCATATTTTTATATTAGCATAAAAAGTTTCAAATCGTCAACTTATAATCAAAATCGCCAGTTTTAAAAGAAAAAATAGCAGAAAAACTGCTATTTTTGATTAAAATCCGCAACTTTTATTTTCATACCACTTGTCTAGAGTATCTTCATACCACTTGAATGTTCTGTTTCGCATATCATCTATGCGCACTGTTTTTTCTTCTATCTTTTCGTCTTGATAGATAGGCTCGCCAACTATGTAATTTAGATAGTATTTATATTTTTTATTGCGTTTTTGTTTTCTTTTAAACACAACTGCAACTGGAAGAATTGGAACATTGTCCTTTACTGCAAGGGCAAACGCACCTTTTTTGAATGGTCTTATTCCCCTATAGTTTGGCCAAAGCGAACCTTCTGGAGCATACATAATTGGATTTTTTCTCTTTTCAAGTATGTAGGCAAGGTCGGCTTCATATTTCTGCATTCCCTCAACAGAGGTGTTTGGAATTGGTATGCAGCCCACCGAACGCATCAAAAAGCCAAGTAGTGGTCGTTTTATCGATGTCTGCAGAACGCTTGTATACATTCTTCTAAATGGCATAACCGCTGCGCCTACACCAAAAATATCAAAGACGTGCACGTGATTTGATGTTACAACGAATGGTTTTTTCCTTAATTTTCGGTAGTTTTCTCTGCCATAAACTTTTACACGATACATTATATAGAAAATTGGGCAAAAAATAACGCCAGCGACACATTTAAACACAAGCATCCAAATGCGAAAGAAAATATTTCTAGGACAATAGTTGTATTTTTCATCGAATTTGATTTTGCGAGTGCCTTCTGTCAACTTTCTGCCGTGCGCATTTAAGTCATCTGGTCTTTCGATTCCGTCTTGATCTATCATAGTATAACAATATTATACTACTCATAAAATGTTTTATCAAGCAAAAAAACAAATTATCATTTTATTTCCGCCCTTCATAAGTAAAAAATAGGAGCAAATTATGGCAAATTTTTTTGGAACTGACGGAATTAGAGGGATATTTAATCAAACTTTGACGGCAAATCTTGCAGAAAGTGTTGGAAATGCACTTACGCAAAAAATTAAAAATCCTAAAATTTTGATTGGCTCTGACACCCGCGTTTCTTCTGGTATACTTAAAGTTGCCCTCGCCTGTGGGGCTATGCTTGGCGGAGGAGAAGTTGTTGACAGCGGAATCGTTCCAACCGCCTGCATTTCATACCTAACAACCGAACTCGGCTTTGACTATGGAGTGATGATTTCCGCCTCACACAATCCACCCGAATATAACGGCATAAAAGTAATTAAGTCAAATGGTCAAAAAATGAACGATGCCGAAGAAAACGACCTCGAATCGTATTTTTCGTGCCTTGTTGAAAACACAAACTACGGCACATACACGCAGAGAGATTTGAGCAAAAAATACATAGATTTTCTGCTTTCAACAGCAAAAATCGACCTTAGTGGGTTTAAAATATGTCTTGACGGCAGCAACGGAGCATCTTACAAAATCGCTCCAAAGGTGTTTAAAAAGTTAGGCGCAACGGTATACACCACCGCTTGCAAAAACTTAGGTCAAAAGATAAACGAAAATTGTGGCAGTTTACATATCGAAAATTTGATAAAACTTGTAAAATCAAAAAAGGCAGATGTTGGTTTCGCCTTCGATGGAGATGCCGACAGATTGATTGCAGTCGATTCAAATTTGGAAGTTTTTGACGGCGACAAAGTTCTGTATATTTTGGCGAAGATGCTTAAAGGGGAAGGCAGGCTTTATTCAAACACAGTTGTTGGAACAAGCCACACCAATAGTGGCATAATGACAGCGCTAAACCAAAACAAAATAAACTTGATTCGCACAGATATCGGCGACAAATATGTGATTGAAGCGATGGAAAATATGAATCTCTCGCTTGGTGGAGAACAATCTGGGCATATAATAATTCGCAACTATCTAAACACCGGAGATGGCATTTTGACCGCTCTACAACTAAGCAAAGCGATGTTCAAAACGCACTCTTCCCTCTCCCAACTTTTCGATGCCGAACTTCTCCCACAGGCAAATATGGACGTTGTTGTAAAGGACAAAATTAAAGTCATTAACAACGAAAAACTGCGCGACCTAACCTCTGCAATCTGCAACAAAATATCTCCAAACGGGCGTGTGCTTGTGCGTGCAAGCGGAACAGAAAGCAAAATAAGAATTATGGTGGAACATCAAAATTTAAACAAAGCAAAAAAATACGCAAAAGAGATAAAATCTTTTGTGCTAAAAATATAAAATTTCTCTTTTTACCAATAAAAATATCGCTTAAAAAACTTTCTAGTCGAAAATCCCTTGACTTTGTGGCAATTTCTATGTTATACTCACTGCGTGATTGGTCCCATGGTCAAGCGGTTAAGACGCTGCCCTCTCACGGCAGAATCAGGAGTTCGATTCTCCTTGGGACTACCAAAAAAAATATCGCCTACTTTGGCGATATTTTTTATTTTAAAATTTCTATTTATTAAATTTGAACTTCGTCAGATTTTGTATTTTCGGTTGCAAGAAGTTTCAAAGATTTTTCATCAACGTTTTCTTTTTTTGCTACTCTAAGTGGAGTGAGTCCATCGTGGTTTTTGGCATTTACATCTGAGCCTAATCTTTTTAGTGCTTCGATAATTGGTGCGTAGCAGTAATATGCAGCATAGTGAAGTTCGGTGTCGTCGTTGTCATCTCTTTGATTTACTTTTGCGCCGTTTTTGCCAAGATATGTTATGCGCTTTGCAACAACTTCTGGAAGTTTGTCGTAAGCGGCCTTTTCAAGTTCGACACTTGCAGTTATCATAAGTGGTGTTTCCCCTCTAAAAGCCTTTGCGTTTAAGTCGGCGCCGTGCTTTTTAAGTAAGTCAACTGCCTCTTCGTCTAATCTAAAACTTCCTGCCAAAACGTGTGCAGCAGAATATCCTCTTTCTCTATCCATAAGGTTTACATCTGCTTGCTTTTCTTTGAATATGCGTTTTAATGCTGCTCTTGAACCTGTTCTGCAAACGTTGAGAACTGGAGTAACATCATTTTCGTTTCTCGAATTTACATCTGCGCCCCTTACAAGAAGTGCATCGATGGCTTTTACTGCGCCCTCGTTTGATGTGTAAGTTGCTTGATGAAGAAGAGAATATCCAATGGCGTCTTTTGCGTTTACTGAGAAGTATGGGTCGTCAAGAGCCTTATCTAATTCATCAACAAATTCGTCATATTTTTCTTCGCTTAAAAGTTTTGAAAGTTTTCTATGCTCACCTGTCCATTTGTAAACATAAACACCTTGTTTTGCGTGTCCTGCTCTTACAAGTGAAACAACTTCTTTGTTGTGTCCGGTTTCTGCAAGAGTTTTTGCTGGAAGTTCTTCGGCAAGTTCTTGTGGATATTTTCCTCTTTCGCCCTGGATTGATAAGTCTGCTTTGTTTTCAATCAAAAACTTTATCATTCCCTTAGAGCGTCTGTTGATTGCCTCGCAAACTGGTGTGTTGTGGTAAGCGTTTTGCAAATTGATATCTGCGCCAAGGTTTACAAGTTCGTCTGCCATTTCAACACATTCGGCCTCGTGAAAAGCGGAAAGTCTTGCTGCCATATGAAGCAAACTATTTCCGTTGTAAGCGCGAGCATTGATGTCGAAATCTGGCCTTTTTGAAAGTTGAGTTAACATTACTTTAAACGACATTACGTCGCCGTTTTCCATTAAACGTTCAAGTTCTGCGTGAGCAGGTGTCCATGCTGATGAATTGATTCTAAGCATATTGCCCTCCTAAAATAAATTTACGTTTGAATTATAACATAAAATAATGCAATAGTCAATAGACAAATTTGCATTATTTTTAAGCATATTAAGCGTTTTTTTCGTTAAATTCTTCAAGGGTTATAGGAGGTGCTTGTCTTAACTTTTCAATAGCCTTGCTCCTATCCTTAGAATTATATACATAAGAACCTGAAACAAGAATATCAACTCCAAGTTCCTTTAAAAGCCCTGCATTAGTCTCGTTTACTCCGCCGTCAAATTCAATTTTAAAGCGTAGGTTGTTATCTCTTCTAAACTTGTCGATTTCGGCAACTTTTTCATACGCCTCTTTAAAAGTCGACTGCCCACTTGCGCCAATTTCAACTCCCATAACAAGCACGATGTCGCAGTTGTATGCGTATGCCCTAATCTCTTTAAATGGCGTTGTTACCTTAAGCGAAATTCCGGCAAGGGTATTGTTTTCTTTAATGAAAGAGATGGTGTTTGCAAGTTGTTCTTTGTTTTGAAACGCCTCGTAATGCACCGTAACAACATTTGCGCCGGCTTCGATATACTTAATAACGTCCTCTGCTGGCTCGTTGACCATCAAGTGGCAGTCAAGCATAATTGCACTTCCAGAGTTAACCGCGCTTACAACAGTGTAATCAAAATTTGTCTTTTTAACAAAATTGCTGTTCATAATGTCGCAGTGAAGAAACTCCGCATAGTCTTGCATTTCTCTTGCGTAGTCTACGATATTTTGCAACCCTTCCTTTATTGGATCAGTTGACAGTGCTATATCAACCCCTCTTTTCATATTCGCTCCTTACAATATTATTAGGATATCAAAAAGCGATAAAAAATCAAAACTTTTTGATGCTTTTTAAATTTTCGTATAGTGCAACATAATTTTTGTATCTTAGTTCGGTGATTTTGCCCCGCTTTAACGCGTCAACAACTCCGCAATCTTTGTCGCTTAAATGCACACAACTTTTGTATTTGCATTTTTCGGCGTATTTCAAAAACTCTGGATAATATCGCTTTAAATCTCGCTCGTCAAGTTCAAGTAGTGATGCATCTAGTTTTGAAAAACCGGTAGTGTCTGCGATAAAATTGTCTTTTCCAAGCATATACAATTCGACAATGCGGGTTGTCTGCTTGCCTCTTTCCACCTTTTTACTAAATTCCCCTATCACCGTTTTTGACTCTCCAAGAAGAGCATTTATTATCGATGACTTTCCAACTGCGCTCTGCCCTGCCAAAGCGGTTATGCCACTTATGTGTTTCTTTATCTTTTCAACGCTGTTATCTAGTGTGGAGATGACAACAAGGTCGGTTATGTTTTGATAATTTTCCTTCACAAAATTGACAAAATCTTCGCCCAAATCGGCTTTATTGACGCACAGAACAGGTTTTATTCCGTTTAACACGCAGAAGATGAGCAACTTATCGACAAGCAAAAAATCTGGCTTAGGTTTTTGCGCAATCACAATAATCATAGAATCGAGATTTGCCATTGGCGGCCTTATGAGAAGATTCTTACGCTTGCAAACTTCGCCTATTGCCATAGTCGCCTCATCGACCATCACCCTGTCGCCCACAAACACGCCATCTTTTTTTAGATTTCGCGCAACAATAGTGTGAACCTCTCCGCCTAAAAGCACATCAAACTTATCGGCATTCTTTTTAAGCACAAGTCCTTCAATCATCTTGCGCCTCCAAGTTTGTTCCTAAGTTGTCCGCACGCGCCTTCGATATCCTCGCCCATAGTGCGTCTAACCGTTGCGCTTGTTCCAAGCCTTTCAAGAAGTCCGCACAAAACATAAGCCTTTTTGCGATTTACCCCTATGAGATTTTTCTCTTTGACAGAGTTTAGTGGAATAAGATTGACGTGGCACGCCTTCCCTTTAAGAATTTTAGATAACTCTCGCATATTTTCTTCGCTTGCATTCACGCCGTCAATGAGGGAGTATTCAAATATCACTCTTCGCCCCGTCTTTGCAAAATAATAATCGCACGCAGAGAGAATCTCTTTGATTGTAAAGGCGTTTGCAATTGGCATAATTGTCTTTCTTATCTCATCATTTGGTGCGTGCAGAGAAATTGTAAGCGTAACATTGAAGCCGTCATCGGCAAGTTGCCTTATCTTTGGCACGATTCCGCAGGTCGACAACGAAATGTTGCGCTGACTTATGTTAAGTCCGTCTGGATTTGAAACGAGTCTTAGAAACGATATTACATTTTCATAGTTGTCAAGAGGTTCTCCTGCCCCCATAAGCACAACGTTTGTAACCTTTCTTTCGTCCTTACTTCCACCGCCTAAAAGTTTGTTAAACACCAAAATTTGCAGCAGTATTTCGCCAGCAGATAGATTGCGTTGAAGTCCGCCGATTGTAGAGGCGCAAAATTTGCAACCCATTCTGCACCCAACTTGAGTGGACACGCACACTGTGTAACCATATTTATATTTAAGTAGCACGCTTTCAACTATGCTTTTGTCGGCAAGTTCAAGCGCCATCTTTTTTGTTCCGTCTTTGCTTTCAAGTAATTTTAAGATGTTATATTTTGGATAATCCTTTTCAATCTTGTCTTTCACCACCTGAGGAATGTTTGTTATCTCTTCCAGCGTTTTGCACTGCATAAGGGCGTCAAAAATCTGCTTACCCCTAAATTTAGGCAAACCGAGTTTCTCCACATATTCATAAATTTCCCCAAGCGTCAAATCAAGAATCATACTGTAACCTTTTTATCTTTAAATCTGTATCCGTTCAAAAAGTTTGGAGCGTCAAGCACTTTTCCGCCGGCGCATTGGCACTTCAAAATTTTTAAAGCGCCCTCCTGTGCTTTGACATAGAACTCTTTTTTTGTGGTGTAAATTTCCCCAACTTCAAGATTATCAAAGCCACTAACCGCTTCCGCTTTATAGACCTTTATTCTGTCGTCGCCCAAATTAAAATACGCGACTGGAGAATCGACATAGGCTCTTACCATATTTTTTAATCTTTCGGCTGGAAGGGAGAAATCCAAAAGTCCGTCTTCCTTTTGTATAAGTTTCACAAAGGTTGCCTGCGATTCGTCTTGCTTTTGAAATTTCACCGTTTTATTTTCAATCTGTTCAAGCGCCTTAATAAGCATCTCTCCGCCCACTTCTGCAAGTTTTGGCAAGAGAGTGTTATAATCGTCGTCCTCGGCGATTTTAACTTCCTCTTGAAGCAAAATATCTCCATCGTCCATTCCAACTTCCGTCTTCATTATGGTTACGCCTGTTAAAGTGTCGCCATTTAAGAGGGCGTTTTGGATTGGCGTTGCACCGCGATATTTTGGCAAAAGTGATGGGTGCACATTTATGCACATTTTGATATCTAGCAAATCCTTAGGCAAAATCTTTCCGTAGGACGCGGTAACAAAGATATCACAATCAATCGCTCTAAAAGTGTCAAGTTCTGGCTTTAATTTTTCGAATTGGTATACCGGAATGCCGTTTGCAAGTGCAAAGTTCTTTATCTCCGGTGCAACCATCTTCTTCCCACGATTTGCCGGCTTATCACTTCGACAAACAACCCCAGCAACCTCGTGTTTTTGCATCACTTTTTTTAGGACTATCTCAGCAAACAGCGGAGTTCCAAAAAACAAAATCTTCATCTTCCCTCCTACTCTGCTTTAAAGTTCTTTTCAACCTGGCTGCGATATTCCTGCCCCTGTTTTGTGTGGTCGACAAACAAGATTCCGTTGAGGTGGTCGATTTCGTGGCAAATACATCTTGCCGTCATATCTTCTGCTTCAAAAGTATATGTTTCTCCATTTCTATCTTGCGCCTTAATCATCACATATTTAGGTCTTTTCACTTCGCAATAAAACCCTGGAACAGACAAGCACCCCTCGTCTGCCACCTTTGAACCCTTTGTCTTTATTATTTCTGGATTTATTATTTCAAGATATTCGCCATCTTCAAGGTCGATAACAATGGCGCGTCTTAGCACTCCAACTTGCACTGCGGAGATGCCCAACCCATTTTTTTCAATCATAGTCTTTTTCATATCGTCAAGAAGAGTGCCAAGTTCTTCGTCAAAACTTACCACTTCTTTCGATTTTTTGCGCAACGTTTGGTTGCCTATTTTAATCACATTTCTAACTGCCATTTTCCCCTCACTTAACTTAACGATGATGGATTTATTTCATAGAACACCGACGATTTTAAGTTGTTGTCAATGCAAGAATACACTTCCTTTTCAATTTCATCGATATTATCTAATTTCAATCTCATCAAAATTTGATATCTATATTGCGATTTAATTCGATTTAATGGCGACTTCATCGCATCAAGATAGACAAAATCGTCTGGGTGTTTTTCTTTAAGTTCTTGAATTTTATTATAGCATACTTTGATTTCTTTTGCTACTATATTTTCGTTCTCGTGTTGAAATAAAATGCGAATAATCTTCGTGTAAGGCGGAAAGTTTGTAACTTTTCTTAAATTTGCCTCTTTTTGAAAGAATCCCTTAAAGTCATAGTTTTGAGCAAATCTATAAACATAATGCCTTGGAGAATAGGTCTGCAAAATAACCTTCCCCTGCTGTTTACTTCGTCCTGCCCGTCCGCTGACCTGCGTAACAAGTTGAAAAGTCTTTTCAATCGAACGATAATCGGCTTGATAGAGGCTTTGGTCGGCATCGATAATTCCCACCAATATAACATCTTCAAAATCGTGCCCCTTTGCAATCATCTGCGTGCCAACAAGAATCGCCGGTTTCGTTTCTCTAAACTGACTTAAAATGCTTCTGTGAGAATTTTTGGTGGAAGTGGTGTCGTTGTCCATTCGGTAGATTGTTACCTCTGGGAAAAACTTTTTAAGTTCACTTACAACACGTTCCGTTCCAACAGCCCCTTGCTTTATGTTTTTACTTCCACAACTTGGGCAGATGTCAAGTGCGCGATAGCGTTTTCCACAGTAGTGGCATTTAAGTTTGTTCTCTGCTTGGTGGTAGACAAGTGAAACATCGCAGTCAGCACATTTTGCAACATATCCACAATCTCTGCACCTTTGAAAAGACGCAAATCCCCTTCTGTTAATAAAGATCATCGCCTGTTTTTTCTGCTTTACAACGTTGTCTAGTTCTGCCAAAAGCGACACCGAAAAAATCTCGCTGTTGCCCTGCCTAAGTTCTGTCATCATATCGATAACTTTGATTGTTGGCATCTCCATTCCGTTTACACGCACCGGCATTTCGACCAAAACATACTCACCGTCTAGCGCCTTTGTGTAACTTTCGATACTTGGAGTTGCACTGCCTAAAACAAGCGTGCAATTGTTGTAACTTCGCCTAAACTCTGCAATGTCGTGAGTGTCATATCTTGGATTGTTTTCAGAAACATAACTCTGTTCGTGCTCTTCGTCAATTATGATAATTCCCAAATTTTCGATTGGCGAAAAGATGGCAGAGCGAGCCCCAACAACCACCTTTGCCTCGCCAAAAAAGATTCTGCGCCACTCGTCAAAACGCTCTCCTGCAGAAAGTCCGCTGTGAATAAGTGCAACCTCTTCGCCAAATCTTGCCTTAAAGTTTGCAAGCACCTGTGGTGTTAAGGATATTTCCGGAACAAGCATAAGTGCCGTTTTGTTTTGACTTAAACACCTGTCGATAAGGTTCATATAAACTTCTGTCTTTCCGCTTCCTGTAACGCCGTGCAAAAGGTATGTTTTGTTTTGCGATATCGTTTCAACTGCACGTTGTTGCAGAGGCGTAAGTTTGTTTCTTTCCTTCTCTATTTTATCAAATTCAACAGCGCGTTTTTTCTCTTGTGTAGAGATAACAACACTTCCCTTCTTTTCAAGAGCAGACAGCGCCGCATAGCCAAATTCATTCGATATTTTGCTAAATTCAGTTCTTCCGTTTGCCTTTAAATATTCGACAATTTCAATTTGCTTTTTTGCGTTTTTGCTTGGAAGTTCATAGTTTTGCGCAAGGTCGACATATCTAACTATAAGTTCCTTAACTTTGCCCGTTCTCATCTCCGCTGGAAGAAACAATCGAAGAATGCTTGCAAGTTTCAAATGCAAGTGTTCTGCCATATATTTCATAAGTTCCAGCATCTCTTTTTTTATTACAGCAAAGTTGTCGATTCTGGATATAATCTTTTTAAGTTTTTTAACATCATATTCTGCGGTGTCTTTAATTTCCACCACAAAGCCTTGGAGAGTTCGGTTGCCAAAAGGCACATTTACCCTTTCCCCTTGCGACAAGTCAAGATCATCTGGAATTATGTATTCAAACTCTCTGTCGATTGCTTTTGCATCTTGATCGATTATGACTTTCGCAAACTTCATCTACCTCTCCTTAATAAAAAATCACTATCTTAACGATAGTGAAATTATAGCATAGTTTAAGTTTAAAAATCAAACTTAATCTTCATCTTCAGCAACTCCCTTGAAAGTTACTTCGTCTTTGTATATCTCCTCTAGTGCGAGTGAGATTGCTTTTTTGTCTGCAGTAGCAAGTTCTTGTCTTCTTGTTGCTTCGATTTCCTTTGCGCGTTTTGATGCAACAATTGACAAAATATATTTGTTTTTGCCAGTTTTGTATGTGAGTTCATCGATTGGTGGTTGATTCATCATAATACTTAAATCTCCTATTTTTCAATGCACATATTTTAACACATACTAAACATTTTGTAAAGTATTTTTTTTATTTTAGGCAATTTTTTAACTAACAAAGCCTAACGAAATTAAAATTGCTCTGTTTATCTCCCTCATTTTGCTTTCGTCTACGCTTGAAATTTTTTCTTTTAGCCTTCTTTTATCTAACGTTCTTATTTGCTCCAAAAGGACAACCGAATCCTTTGGTAGCATATATTTTTGTGAGGATAGTTCGATGTGTGTTGGAAGTTTTGCTTTTGTAAGTTGGCTTGTGATTGCCGAAACAATCACGGTTGGAGAATATTTGTTGCCGACATTGTTTTGAATGATAAGCACCGGTCTAATTCCGCCCTGTTCGCTTCCCACAACAGGACTTAGATCGGCATAATATATTTCTCCTCTTCTAAAAGCACTCTCCATTATCACTTCCAAACAAATTTTTATAGTCGATAAGATCCGCCCTTTCAAGGTCTGCAAGTTCCAAATAGACTGCAGACAAAGAAACTGAATCCTCTACTTTCAGTTTATGTTCATTTGCCCCATAAGTTGTTAAAAGAGCAAATTTTTCTAAAGATCCGTATTTTTTCTCTAATTTTATCGCTTTTTTTAATAATTTTTGATATTCAAAAAGCATAATCACCCCTAAATATGTTGCAGAAAAATTCTTTCGAATTATCTTGCGAAAGTGATTATTTTTTATTCATTAGTAACTTTTTTCGACGAAAATCGAAATTTATCTTTAGATTTTTGGCACTCTAAATAATTAAAACAACTGCGCAAGCGGTGTCTTCGGTGTGAGAAATGGAGATGTCGATGCTTTTGCCTTTTAAAAGTTCTTTTGCACTGCCACTTAAAACGAGGTATGGTCTTCCGCTTTCACTGTGGTGCAACTCTATCTCTTTGTAAGAAAGCGAGCCGGCACTTGTGTTAAGCGCCTTAAAAGTAGCCTCTTTAACCGCCCAAAGTGTTGCGATTTTTTCTTTGCGATTCTTAAACTTGTTTATGTAGTCTATCTCGCTTTGAACCGCAATTTTGTCTAGCATTTTGTCATCTTTAATTCTTTCAATCTTTTCGATATCAATCCCAATCATCGATTTCTCTCTCCGTAAATAATTTGTTTACCACTTTTTGTGCCACACTATAATCATACCCTTTATAAATTAAATGAGCAAGGCACTTTTGCTTGTTTTTTAGGTTATTTTCGCGATTTTTGGCGAATTTTTTAGCAAGGGCTAAGGCGTTTTCCTCTTCGCTTTCGTCATCGATGTTTGAAACGACCTCATCGATAACCTCACTGCTTACACCTTTATCCTTTAACTTTCTAATTATTGCACGTTTGCCGTGGCTTGCCGTTAAACTTTCAAAATATGACTTCGCAAACGCTCTGTCGTCGATATATCCATATTCCTTAAGTTTTTTACACGCATCGTCTATCGCCCCTTGCGACAACATCTTTCTTTTTAGATAGTTTTTTAATCCGCTTCCCGACACATTATACTTTTCTAAGTAACCAAGCGCCATATCAAAGGCAAGTTTTCCGTCATTCTCTTTCTTTATCTCTTTAAACTCATCTTCCCCAATTTCTTGCCCCGTTTTAAGGTGATATTTTGCCAGAATTTCGTCGATAAAAAAACCTGTAAACTCGTCGTCTACATAAAGTTTATATCTCATACTATTTGTCGTCTTTTTTATCTCTGTAATTGTCATTTTATTTTAAAACCTCACTTGCCGATTTTGTATAAGCCCTAACAAGTCCGCCAGCACCTAATTTTATTCCGCCAAAATATCTAACAACAAACACGCAAACATCTGTAAGTCCCTTCTTTTGAATCACCGACAAAATTGGTCTGCCTGCCGTGCTTGAAGGCTCTCCGTCGTCAACCGCCTTCTCTAAGAACGGATTTTTAAGCGAATAGGCAAAACAAATATGCGTGGCTTTTTTGTGCTGTGCCCTTAGTTCTGCAAGCGCGCTTTCAACTTCGTCTAACTTTGTGCAACTTAGTTTGTATGCGATAAATCTTGACTTTTTTTCGACAAATTCAATTGTGTTATCAAATTCTTTCATCGTTTTAATTTTATCAAAAAAGATGGATTAAAGCAATTTATTTTTATATATCTGTTAAAAAAAGAGATTGTAAATCGTTTTACAATCCCTTATTATTAAGCCTTGCTAAAACTATTTTTCAAGTTTAACAAAGTTCTTTTTGCCTCTTCTAAGTATGCAAACTCCGTCCACAAAATCGCTCTCTGTGATTTGGTATGCAAAGTTGTTCTCTTGACGAGAATTTATCAAAACAGCACCCTGCTGACACATTCTGCGCCCGTCTGACTTTGATGCAACAAGTCCGCTTTCAAACAGAACGTCAACAAGTTGGCAAGGCAAGTTTACTTTAAGTGTAGGAGCGTTTTCCAAACTTCCTGCGCCACTAAACAAAGCGTTTGATGCCTCCTCTGCTTTCTTTGCATCTTCCTCTCCACGAACAAATTTTGTAAGTTCATAGGATAATCTCTTTTTCGCTGCAACAATGTCCGTTTTGATAAGTTCGTCTATCTCCTTCATAGGAAGGTCGGTGAAGAGTGCAAACATCATTCTTACGCACGCATCTGGCGTTTGGTAGATGCCTTGATAGAAGTCGTAAGCGGAGATTTTGTCTTTATCAATCCAAATTGCTCCCCTTTCGGTTTTGCCCATCTTCTTGCCCTCTGGAGTTAAAAGCAGTGGATTTGTTGCGCCCACCAAATTTACATTTGTGCCGTTTACATAGTTAAGTTTGCGCGCAAGTTCCACCCCGGCGGCGATATTTCCCCACTGGTCTGCTCCGCCATATTGAAGTGTGCAACCATACTCTCTGTTAAGATGCACAAAGTCATACGCCTGCATAGGCATATATCCAAGTTCAAACAGCGAAAGTCCACCTTCGCTTATTCTGTTTGCATAAATCTCGTTTGAAAGCATCTTATTTATATTGAAATGCACCCCAATTTCGCGCATAAAGTCGATGTAATTTAAGTTCTTAAACCAATCGGCGTTGTTGACAATTATCGCTGGATTTTCGCCGTCAAAGTCAAGAAAAACGCTGAGAGTTTTCTTTATCTTTTCGATGTTTTTGTCAATCTGTTCTTTGGTCATCATCGGCCTCATATCGCTTTTGCCGGAAGGATCTCCTATGCAAGCAGTTGCTCCGCCCATAAGCACCAAAACTTTGTGTCCTGCCTTTTGAAAACGGCGTAAAATACAATATGGCACGCAGTGTCCTATGTGCAAACTGTCTGCAGTTGGGTCAGAACCTTCATAAAGCGTTATAGGTTCTCCGCTTTCCAGCATCTTTTTAAGAGCCTCTTCATCGGTGCATTGATATAAAAGCCCTCTTTCTTTTAGTTCGTTAAACAAGTTTGTATCAACCATACCTCACCTCACAAAAAATAAAAAAGCATACAACGCTTTAGGACGAAGTATGCTTTCGTGGTACCACCTAAATTCAAATTCCAGATGCGGAATTCCTTATTATCGCCTTTTCGCAGGACTGCGCAAAACTTGAGTTAAGTGTAATTCGGTTTTAACGCTCATAGATTTTTCAGCAGCCAATCTCTCTCTAAATTATGCGCCAAAACTTACTGGGTTTAACCCACCATCTTGATTATGCGAAAATCTTAACACATAATATTTTTTTTGTCAAGTAATTCGTTTTGAAAATGAAAACAAATTTGTTATACTATTTTTGGTTTAAGATTAGAAAAGTTACCTCAACTTTTTCTAAGACCAAAATTTAAAGGAGAACATAATGGAAGTAAAAAACATGTGCGGTTTTGGGCCTTCTCCAATTCCTCAGGAAGGGAAATGGACTCAAACAAAAGACATCTCTCAAATTTCCGGATTCTCTCACGGCTGTGGAACTTGCGCTCCTCAACAAGGTGCTTGCAAACTTACCCTCAACGTGAAGAACGGAATTATTAAAGAGGCGCTAGTAGAAACAATCGGTTGCAGTGGTATGACCCACTCAGCAGCAATGGCAGGAGAAATTTTAATTGGAAAAACATTGCTTGAAGCATTGAACACAGACCTTGTTTGCGATGCGATAAACGATGCAATGAAAAACATCTTCTTGCAACTTGTTTATGGAAGAAGTCAATCTGCTTTCTCACTTGGTGGACTTGAAGTTGGAACATCACTTGAAGACCTTGGAAAGTATAAGGCAAGCCAAGTTGCAACAATCTTTTCAACTGACAAAACAGGTGTAAGATACCTCAACTTAACAGAAGGATACATCACCAGAATGGCACTTGATAAGAATGGAGAAGTTATTGGATATGAATATATCAACCTTGGACTTCTTCTTAAGAATATGGAAACAGAAAGAACTTGCAAAGATGCTATTGAAAAGTCGAAAAAGACTTATGGAAGATTTGACGAAGCTGTAAGTTATGTAAATCCAAGGAGTTTATAATGGACAATAACGTAAACGTAACTTTAAAAAAGTATAATTGGAAAAGTTTAGACGACGCGAAAGCAGTTTGCACAAAGGCAGGAATTGATGTAGAAAAAATTGTAAGAGATATTCAACCAATCTGCTTTGACAACGCTGTTGAAGCCTACACACTTGGCACTGCAATCGCCCTTACTGAAAAGGCAAAGAATGCCTGCGAAGCCGCTGAAAAAATCGGCATTGGTCTTCAAGCATATTGCGTAAAAGGTTCTGTTGCAGACGAACGTAAAGTTGGTCTTGGACACGGCAACCTTGCTTCTAGACTTCTTGATGAAAAAACAAAGTGCTTCTGCTTCCTTGCTGGGCACGAAAGTTTTGCTGCTGCAGAGGGCGCTATGGGCATTGCCCGCACTGCAAACAAAACAAGAAAAACTCCACTTAAGGTAGTTTTAAATGGTCTTGGAAAAGACGCCGCTTACATCATTGCAAGAGTAAACGGATTCACTTATGTAAACACCGTGTTTGATAAAGAAAGTCAAACTCTTAAAATCTTAGGAGAACAAGCATTTTCAAAGGGAGAACGCTCTGCCGTAAAGATTTATGGCGCTTATGATGTAAGTGAAGGCGTTGCAATTATGCAGCACGAACAAGTTGACGTTTCAATCACCGGTAACTCAACTAACCCAACTCGTTTCCAACACCCAGTTGCTGGAACATACAAAAAGTGGTGCAATGAAAACGGAAGAAAATACTTCTCTGTTGCATCTGGTGGCGGAACAGGAAGAACCCTTCACCCAGACAATATGAGATGTGGCCCTGCAAGTTACGGTATGACCGACACAATGGGCAGAATGCACTGTGATGCACAATTTGCCGGAAGCAGTTCCGTTCCAGCACACGTTGCAATGATGGGCTTTATTGGAATGGGCAACAACCCTATGGTTGGCGCAACCGTTTCGCTTGCTGTTGCAGTTGCACTGGCTAAATAAAAAGGAGTTATATGAGCAGAACAATTACACAATGCACAATTTTAATGGCTGGAAAAGGAACACGTTTCTTACCAGCAACAAAGGCCGTTGCAAAAGAGGTTTTTCCTATCTTCAACAAACCAACCCTCCTCTATCAACTTAGCGAAATCTACAGAAGTGGAGTAAGAAGAGTTGCAATTGTCATTTCAAAAGAAAAAGAACATCTTGTAAAAAATTTTCTGTCTCACAATGTTGAACTTGAAAAAAGCCTAAAAGGAACTGAAAAAATCCACCTTCTTGACGAACTAAATGAGATAATCGACAACGTTGAAATCTCATACATCTATCAAGGAGAAATGGGTGGTTCTGGTGGCGCAATATACAGTCTAAAAGAATGGGCACAGAACAAACCTTTTGGAATTTTGTTTGGCGATGATTTGTGCTATAACGAAGAGAAGCCGGTTATAGGTCAACTTATTAAGGCCTACGAAAAAACCGGACTTAACTTCACCGCTTGCACAGAAAAGCCAATCGAAGTTGTGCCAATATATTCCTCTACCATCGTAAACAAAAAGTTGTTTGACAGATGCTATTTGATTGATGGAATCATTGAAAAACCAAAGAATCCCCCAACCAATTTGATAAGCCTTGCAAGATATATCGTAAATCCAGAGATTTTCGATGTGCTTGAAAAAACTCCTCCTGTAAATGGCGAAGTGTGGCTTGCTGATGCCCTTAACACCCTTGCAAAACAAGGAAAGGTTGGCTGCTACAACTTTGATGGCATATACTATGATTGCGGCAACAAACTTGAATTTTTGAAGTGCTGCATAGATATGGCATTAAAAGATGACAGCGTAAACAAAGGGCTTTTGGAATATATGGAAACTGTTTTAAACAAAAAATAGTCTTTTTAAGCAAAAATATCAAAAAAAACGAAGATTTTTCTTCGTTTTTTTATTTTTTTCTGTCGTTAAACAATTTTTCAAAGTCGTAATATTCTCCCTTGTGTTTCACTCCAACCATCGTATCTACATCGACATTGTGCACGCTTTTAAAGATGTGTGCTTTTAGTGCTGGAATATCCCATTCTAAGTTTTTAAGCAATGCTTTTACTTTTGCGCGCGCGGAGAGAGATTCGTCGACTTCGCACGCCTCAGTAAATCGGCACGCACACTGCAAAAATTGTAGGTTGTTATAGTTTTTCCATTTGATTATATCCTCTTCGTCGATGCAATATAGTGGCCTAATTATCTCCATTCCTTCAAAGTTTTTAGACACAACCTTAGGTGGCATCGCTTGCAGTTGTGCCCCATAGAACATCGCCATCACAGTTGTTACAACAACGTCAGTAAAGTGATGAGCAAGCGCAATCTTGTTGCAACCCAACTCCTGCGCCTTTTTGTAGAGATATCCTCTTCTCATTCTCGCACAGACATAGCAAGGCGAACCGTCCATCTTATACACCGAATCAAAGATGTTAGTTTCAAATATCGTGAGAGGAATTTCAAGTTTTTCAGCATTTTCTTTGAGCAGTTTCAAATTTTCCTCGTTGTAACCCGGATTCATTGAGATATATTCGACATCAAAATTTACATCGCTAATCTTCTTCAACATTTGAAACAACTTGGCAAGCAAAACGCTGTCCTTTCCACCCGATATACAAACCGCAATTTTATCGCCTTCAGCAATCATATCGTAACGCTTTAGCGCCAAAATAAACTTTGTCCAGATTTCTTTTCTGAACCTTTTAATCAAACTGCGCTCTACCTCTTGCGCCTTCGTCAACTCTTTTTTCATAAAAGCATAATACTACTTTTATAAAAAATTTTCAACAGAATTTGCAATTAAAACTTAAAGATCATCGGCATCTTGCTGTGGTAAGTCGTATGGATTTCGTGGCACACCGGTGTAAGAACCTAATGGGTCAGTTTTGCTTTGAAATTTCTTTTTTCTCTTTTTCATTCTGTTATTTTCTGTAATTTGTGGCAAAAATATACAAAAAAACCGAGTTTTTCTCGGTTTTTTATCGTTTTTATAAATTATAAATTATTTTGCTTCGCCGTCATTTATATACAAAATTCCAAGCGTATCTTCTCCGCAGTGGCTTGTTATCGTTGATCCTGCAACAGTTACATAGATTTGCTTAAAACCTCTCTCCTTAAGAGCATTTGTGGCGATATCAACCATCTCCTGCGATGCCGTTGTGTATGTTACAAACGCAACTGACAAATCTGGAGTGTTGAAGTCTTGCAAGGTGTCTTTACAATAGTTTGCAACAACCTTTTCCATCGTTCCGCGGTATTTGTGATTTGGCCCCATTTTGCCATCTTTCATAATGATTTGTGGTCTTATTTTTAGCAAATTTGCACCAAAAAACTTCAGTGCCGAGCATCTTCCACCCTTATAAAGATAGTCGAGTTTTTTCAAAACAAAACTTGCCTGAACGAAAGGAACGCGTTTTAAAACGGCCTCATATACCTCTCTTGCACTCTTTCCACCATCTGCAAGTTCTCTTGCATAAATAGCAAGCAGAGCAATTCCGGTGGACAGCGATTTTGTGTCGACAATATACACATTTTCCATCTGCGATGCAACCTCTTTTGCGTGCTCACAAGAGGAGGAAATTTGACTTGAAAGTGTAAGGTGAATCACAGCGTCATAATTTTCTAATAATTTCTTAAAATGAACAGAATATTGTTCTCTGTTTATCGCCGAAGTCTTTGGCAATTTTTTCGTTTTTGCTACATAGTCAAAGATATCTTGTGGCTTTATCTCTCCGTCTAAGTTTTCGACATCGCCCAAAATAACAGTGTATGGCAAAATTTCAATGTTGTATTTTTGAAGCAGTTCTTTTGGCAAATCTATTGTGCTTTCTGCTGATATTGCAATTTTTGACATAATTTCTCCTTAATCTAATTAAATTTTATCAAATTTGTTCAATTTTTCAAAGAAAGTATACCATATTTTTTAAAATTTTTTGTCAAAAAAGGCATCTTAACGATGCCTTTAATTTTATTTTTGAACTCTTACTGAGAAGCAAGTTTGAACGTCGTCGTCTACTTTAACTTTGTCGCTTATCTCAACCCCTGCAATAACATATACCTCGTTTTCGCTTGCAAGCACCGGTATAAAATCACGCTTTCTTGCTGGAATCTTCTTGTCGTTTAGATAAGATTTAAGTTTCTTTGTTCCGCCACCAAACTTTTCAAACACATCTCCGTCTTCTCTAAAGCGCCAAACGGCATCTTTAGGAACTTTTCGGTAGTCAAAATACAAAACCCCCTCTTCACGTGGATTGCTTGTTTTAACGCGGTTGATTGTTACACTTCCAAACTTTTCAACTTCAAAAGTCATACATTTGTTTGGCTTTCTTAACTCTGGTTTCTCTACGTGGCAGTTTTCAAAGGTTAAAAATCCATAATCTTTAAACACCACAACATCAAGAGGAAATTTTACTTTCTTTCCGCTGTCGAGATTAAGTGCCAAATCTTTGATTATATCGATATGTTTACGTTCAATGTCTTTTGTTACGCCCACAAGCGAAAGGGCCTTAAACACCATACGTGTGTAAACCGATCTGTGCAGACGGAAGATGTTGCAAGGCATTTGAACGGACTTGTTATCGACAATCAAACTGTTTGTATCAAGCGACTTTGTGATAAATTCGTCGTCATCTACCACCGATTTAGAGAAGTTGTTGATTGCCTCGATTGCATTTGGCCAGCGTGTTAAAACTTCTTTCATAACAACATTGCGCATAAAATTGCGGTTGTAACTGTTGTCGCCATTGCTGCTGTCTTCAACATATTCAATGTCATTGTAAGATGCGTAATCAATTATCTCTTGCTTAGACACATCAAGAAATGGACGAATAAACACCTGATTGTGCACAGGCTCCATTCCTTTTGCTCCACTTGGGCCAGCACCGCGGAAGATATGCATCAAGATTGTTTCTGCTTGATCGCTTTGATGATGAGCAAGCGCAATCTTATCAACAATATCCTTTCGTATAAGGGCGTCAAAAATTCCGTATCTCCCCTCTCTTGCTGCCGTTTCAACGCTGAGTTTTTTGTCTTTGGCAATCTTAAGTGAATCGATCTTAAATGTGTAGACTCTTACACCCCATTCTCTGCACTTACTTGCAACAAATTTTGCCTCATCGGCACTTTCTTCTCTTATTCCGTGATTGATATGAATCCCAACTACTTCGATGTCTAACTTGTCTTTTATCGAGTTAAGGTAGTGCAGCAAACACATCGAATCGATGCCACCACTTACGCCAACTCCAACAACATCGCCGGGTCTAATCATATTGTTTTCTTTAATAAATTCAGTAATATCTCTCATCTATTTCCTCAAATTGCAACGAAATAGATTTTACACTAACAAAGAGAAAAAAACAATAGATTTGCGAAAATTTTAATTATTTTTTTGATTTTTTCTAATTTTTTCGCAATTTTTTTGCATTTTTATAGAAAATCAATTTTCAAACAATTTAATAACCAGCACGCTTGCATCGTCAACTGCATAGCCATTGTTGTTTGAAAGCGCCCTCTCTAAAAGTTCATCAGCAAACTCTTGAGGGTTCTTCGTCTTTATCTCCTTCACGCATTCTTCAAACGCTTCATCGCTTTCAAAACTGTCGCTCACTCCGTCCGACGCCAAAATGATTAAATCCGTCCCGCTAATAACTTTCTTTTGAACAACCGGCATAACATCGCTCACAATTCCCATTGGAAGTGAAGTGGATTTTATCGCCGAAATCGAGTCGGCGTTAAGGATAAACGAAGTTGGACTTGCCATCTTAATAAAGTCAACAATTCCGTTTTTAAGGTCTAAGATTCCTATGTCAAGCGCAGAGAAGATGTCCTCTTTGTGAAGATTTAAAAGTTTGTTGATGGTCGACAAAATAAGTTCGTTGTCAAAACCTGCCTTGTAAAAATTTTCGACAAGCGAAATCGAAAGTTCGCTGATTTTTTCTGCCTTCTCGCCACTCCCCATTCCATCACTTATTGCAAACAAAATTCGCTCGCCATCAAGTTTAAGAATGGAATATGTGTCGCCACTTACCTTAGAACCATTTTTAGTCCTTTGCGCAACACCAAACATACAATCAAAGCGCGGTGCAGTTTTTAGGTTTAAAACGGTGTAATTTGGACGCGAACTTGAAAAACTTTCGCACAGTGTCATCTTTTTGCCACAAACTTTGCTTACGCAGTCGACAATCCTCACTTTGTCTTTATCTTCATTTCTAACAACAAGCGAAACGCTCTGTGTGTGAATATCCTGTTCAAAAACGACGGCATCAATGCAGACGATGTTGTGATATGTGAGGTCATCAATGATTTTGTTCTCTCTAACCGTTTCAAATGAGATGTTGCTGTTTACTTCTTTGCCAAGCGCCGACAAAACTTTGGAGATGCCAAGCAGTTGATCGGCGATAATCAGTTTGCTGGTGTCAACATCGCCCGCCATAGAAATATACTTTTTATACTGCGCAGTAAGTGAGTTTATTCCTCCCAAGATGCCGGCAGTCTGTTTGCAACGCGAAGTTAGATAGGACGGCAAATCTAGTATCGTTGCCTTTCCACGATCAAAGGCGATGCTTATCAACTCCGCAAACACCTTTCTCGTGTTTTCGGCAAAAGTGCAATGGCAGTGATTTTGTTCTGGACAAAACGCACAAATCTTTTCTTTGATTTCGCCAATCAAAATCTCAATAACGTCCTCTTTTGTCATACCTTTTTTAAGCATATTGCGATAGATTATGTTCATATCGTTGAACACTTCCGACAAATTTGAGAGTCGTTTATGCAAAAGTTCCCTGTTTCTGTTTACCACATTTTTCATAGCGAGTCGATCTTTGGAGAAGTTGAATATCGTTGCCAAATTTTCTAGCAAGCGCTTTGGAATAATCAAAAAGATAAGGCACGACAAGGCAACCGGCATAATTTCGACAAGCCCAAATGCGTAGATGTTAAAATATAGACTTATCACAACTTCGATGCACAGCACACTTATCGCCATAAAAATTCGATGCTTGCTTTTAAACACCAAACACACAAGCGCCCACAAGGCAAACGGTGCAACAAATAGAGCGGAGTTTGTCGAAATCAATGCCCCAAGCCCTGAGGTGATTGCAAGTAGCATTGTAAGAAGCGGCGTAGATGCCGATGCAAACACAAAGATTAAGATTGCCACAAACAATTTTAAGAAAGAAAATCCAAACAGATTCAAATTGACAAGTCCGGCGCAAAGGCTCATAACAATCACAAACATCGAGATGATTTCTAAAACTGTGAACTTGCTTGTAAGTCCTCGTATTATCATCGCTTCAAAAAAGACAATGCAAACATACATAAAGGCAAGTCCAACAAAGACATTTAAGATGTTAAGCACCACAAGTCCATCTGCAAGCGACTTAAGCACCACCGTTGCAACTTGACTTAACACCGCATAGATTCCAAGTTCCCACTTTTTGATGTTTTTCTTTGCAAGCACGTGAATAAAGTATGGGACAACAAGCACAAAGATGGTAACTAAAAGTTCGATTGCATAGCCAACCGACAGATTGTGCAAAAGCCCCGCCACAATATATGCCGGTGCAAGAAAGTAGACCGGTTGATTTGCCCAAGTAAGAGCAAAAAGCATACCAAAAGCAAACGGAAAAAGGCGTCCATTTATGCTTGCGTTTAAAAGAATATAGAACAAAAGCGTAAAGAACACCAAAGAGAGAATTGGATATAAAAATTTGTTAATTTTTCTTAATTTATTCATAATTTAATTTTAAAATAAAAATTCCAAAAAATTAAATAAAAAAATTAAGAAGAAAATATTTTTTTGTCTTTATTTGTCGTATTTTCCGCATTTTCAATTATTTTTTAATTATTTTTTATTTTCAAAATTATTTATTAAAAAAATAATAAATTAATTTATTGCAAAATATTTTAATATTCCATATAAAAGTGCATAGCAAAACTTTGTTTGATAGTCTTGACTGCTTAAAAGTTGCTCTTCCTCTGGATTAGACAGAAATCCGCACTCCACAAGTATGCTTGGAGCGGAACTGCAGAGTAAGAGATAAAATTCCTCCTCTTTTGGAGTGAGTTTGGCGTATTCAATCTCGTCGTGAAGGGCAACTTGAACGCTTGTTGCAAGTTTTTTGCCGCTTTCACTCTCTGGAGCATAATATACCTGCGCCCCTCGTGCAGTTGACAACCCAAAACTGTTCATATGAATGCTGACAACAAGGTCGGCAGCCGATTTTTCGATGATTTCCTTTCTCTTTTGCATCTCGCTCTTCTTTTTGTTTTTAGCAAATAGAGAATATAAGCCTTTCATATCTTTGCGAGTTAACACCACCTTAAATCCATACTCTTCGCACAGTTTTTTAAGTTTTAAGGCAAACTGCAAATTTAGATACGCCTCAGTTACATCAGTCGTTTCGCCAATTGCTCCACCATCAATGCCACCGTGTCCGGCGTCTATCACTATGCAGCGCGTAGGCTTAGGCTGAATGCTTGTTTTTATGGCAGAGGTGCAGATTACACAGCCAAAAACAATTAAGAGGGCTAATAAAATGACAGCAACCCATCTCTTTTTTAAAACAAAAAACTTATGCCCTTTTGAAAACATATAGTATTTTATTTTTAAAAGCACTCACTTATCACAAAATTTAAAAAAATAAACTATCTTGACGAAAATTTGCGTAAAAAAACAGTTGCAAATTTGCAACTGCCTTTTATTAGTCTTCTTTTTGTGTTGATGATTCGTTAACTTTTTTTGCCTTTTTCTCTTGGTGCATCTGCTTGAAAGTTTTTACATCGTCAATGATTATATCTACAATCGATTTTGTAACAATCACAAGGGTTGCGATTGCAGATGGCACGTATATTCCGTATGTGTATAGAGGTGCAAACATAAGAAGTCCATAGAATATCGAGTAGAAAATCTTGTTGCCCTTTGACATATTGTTCCAATCGAGGATTGTGATGACAAAAGGAATAATCATAAGGGTTAAGCAGTAACCATTGCAAACGCCTGGGAACAACATATATGTTCCAACAGCAAGAGCAACAAATTCTTTATATTTCTTTGATTTGAAACTGATACAAGGCAAAACAACTGCACAAATCAGCAAACTGAAACGAAGAATCATACTTAAAATGTGCTGCATACCGCTGAGGTTTACGCCACCAAACATAATACTTAAAACGTAGCATATATAGAAAGTTATCGTTTCGATAGAGATGTTTGTGCCCCATTTTACAGATTCGGCAAGATAATCACCTGCCTGTCCGCCAAGAGAGTCGAGATTGTCGCTCCACTTAGCAGCGCTTACACTTGCGCCAGAAAATCCGCGGAAGTTTTTCCAAATTTCACTGATATTGCTAAATCCGCCCTCTGTAAGCAAGAATGGTAAAAAGACAAATGCAAGGGCAAATGCAATTGTTTGAAGCACAGCCCAAAGTTTGTTCCAACCCTTTTCTCTCCAAATAAGGAAGAGGATTAAAACGGCTGGATATATCTTCATACAAATTGCCAGCGCCAAGAAAACATACGAAAGTTCACGTCTCCAAAGTTTGGTTTCTTCGTCTTTTCTTCCGCTGAAATAGAAGAACAACAAAGCAAAAACACAGGTTGACAGAGTGTTGTTTGCTCTTACAAATTCAAAAAGAAGTGGCCCACAGAACACAACAAGTGAAAGTAAGTAGAATAGGCTTATTCCTTTGAGTTTCGACATTCTTGCAACAACATACAAAATTATTGCTAAGTTAATTGCAAAGTAGAGAAGGTAAGCGCAGATGAACCCTGGTGTCGCTGATAATTGGGCAAGCGACATCTCCCCCCCCCCACATATGCTTTAAGTTGTCCGCTGCAGAACAGGGTGAAAGGCCAGAAAATCAAAAATGATAATGGTGGATAGAAGGTTCTTATCCCATAAGCGCCGTTATATGCGTTTGGCACACTGGCGTAAGCCAACGTTTCGGCAAAATCAGAAAAAAGTGTGTTAGAAATAACTACATTGATATGATTTGGCGCAACACAAGCAACGATGATTACTACCAAAAGGTAGATTCCAAAGCCGATTGCTCCAACGATGAATGCCCACTTCAGAAAAGTCTTTAAGTCGAATGAGCGTTTTGTAACTTGTTCTTCCATATTTACTCCTTAGTTCAAAAACGATTTTATAACATTAAACAAATTTTTGCAAACGATTTTGCAATATGCACAAAATTTTATCGACTTTAATTTTCTTGACTTTATTTTAAAATTATTTCATAATTTAGGTATGAAAAAAGTTGTGATGTTTTTGGCATTGCTTGTTGCCTTTATATCGGTTGCAATAAGCCCAAATTGCGTAAACGCAGAGGTTGCTTCTGCTGATTTTGTCTGCATCGTAAACTATTGCTATCTTTATAGTGCGCCATCGACATCTTCCGCAAAGGTATACACAACTTCAAAAACTCTCGCAAAGGTCTTTCACAAAGATATTGTCAAAGTTGAGTGTGAGGACGATGCTCCCGTAGTTTATGGCAATGAAAATGCACAGTTTTACAAACTTACAGACACCACTTACTATGATTCCGCCGAAGAGGACGCACAAGTTTGCGAGGCTTACATATACGCCGGTGCTGTAACCCAAAAAGCATCTTATGTTCAAATCACTCCATCATTTAACGCTGAAATAAACTCCGAAGATGTCGTTTTTTATCAAAAAAATGGCGATGGCGAAGAGACAACTCTTGACGATGGCACAAAGGCGTTTGCAACGGGCACGCTTAGTTTTGGCACGCGCATCTACCTCTATCAAGGCTACGATTTTTCGCGCAGTTTCACCGCTATTGCTGCTGTTGTTGACGGCGATTTGCAGTATGGATATGTTAAAACTGAGGCAATCCAGCCGGACGGAATCAACCCAATGATTATCTACGCCATAACCATCGCACTTGGCTGCATTGGAATAATCACCGCTCTGCTGTTTATGAAAAATAAAAAGAAAAAGGTATAACTTTCTATACTTCTAACTTGTCAATTTGCTTGATAATACCTCTTTTTTGTGGTATTATAAATTATATCAAATTTTATAAGGATAATTTGTATGGAAGCCGCGCTTAATATTGCTATAAAGGTTCTCAGCATCATAGGAACAGTTCTGCTTGTTTTGCAATTTCATAGGGTAATTATCTTTCTTGCAGGATTTTTTAAGACAAGAAAATATCCAAAGACTGACAAGCGTTTTAAGTATGGAATTTGCATCGCAGCACGAAACGAAGAAAAGGTTATCGAAAATCTGCTTCAAAGTATTGCAAAGCAAGATTATCCCCTCGATATGCTGACCGTGTTTGTAATCGCCCACAACTGCACCGATAACACCGCAGAAGTGTGCAGACAATTTTCAAGATATAACGACTTAAATGTTGTAGTTTATGAATATAACAACAAAGATGAACGCACAAAAGGTTATGCCCTTAAATATCTGTTTGAAAAGATAAAAGAGGACTACACAATTGAAGGTTTTGATGGATATTTCGTCTTCGATGCCGACAATGTGCTTAACACAGACTACATAACCCGTATGAACGAAGCCTTTGCTTCTGGAAATAAAATTATTACTTCATTTAGAAATTCAAAAAACATCTATCAAAATTGGATCTCCTTTCAGTATGCGATACACTGGATGCGCACCTGCCTTGCGGAAAACAGAGGTAAGAGCATTTTGACCGCCGGGGGGGGACTTTCTTGTCGTGTGCAAGGCACGGGATTTCTGTTTGCAAACGAACTTGTTAAGGACGGCTGGAAATACCTCACCTTAACAGAAGACAGAGCGTTTTGCTCTGATGCAACAATCAAAAACTACAACATCACCTATTGCGAACAAGCGGTTTTCTATGACGAACAACCTTATCAACTTAAAGTCGCCTTTAGACAACGTATTAGATGGGCAAAAGGGCATTTGCTTTCTTCGGTTGAAAATTGCCCAAAACTGCTTAAAAACTTGACCAAATTTGACAGCAGTTTTGTAAAGAGTTACGACTGCTTCTGGCTGAACTTCCCTCGCCCAATCGAAAGTGCCGCAAGAAAGTTGCTTTCTTGGATATTGCGAATCATCGTTGGAATTATCGGTTTTCAGGTTTGGGGAGTTTTAGGTGCTATTGGGCTGAGCATACTCTATGACATTCTTAAAAAGTTTGCGATTGGACTTGTTTATTCGATGTATGTCAGCATATTCTACCGAAAACGCATCTTAAACTATAGTTTCTTCAAATCCTTAAAATATTCCCTTTTATTCTTCTTATTTGACGTGATTGGCGACATTTCAAACTACATCGCACTCTTCACAAAAGTTGAATGGAAACCAATTCCTCACAATGTAAACTTGAATGAACAAGAACTTAAAGAACTTGAATCTAAGGCGCTTGTAGATGACGATCCAGTTACACCTGAGGAAGAAAACAAACACGCTTAAAAAAAAACGGCAATGCCGTTTTTTATTTAAACACTTTGTATTTGTTAAAGAACATATTTATCTTTTTTTCATACATATTTCCCGCAACCTTATAGCACTTGATATGCTCTGCGCCGTCAACAAGATACAACTCGCGCAAGTTGGAAGGTGTAGAGTTATAAAGTTTAAGCGAGGATTTTGGCGATACATATCTATCCGCTTTCCCGTGAATGTAAAGGGTTGGAAGTTTGATGTTTTGTATGCATCTTATCGTGTTCCACTGCATAAGGTCAATCTTTTTTGTGTGTTTTGCATAGCACAAAAGGTGTTTTAACATCACTTTTCCAAACACCTTATATTTTTTTATCACATATCCAATCTGCGCCACCGTGCTTTCAAAAGGCGAATCCGCAACCACGCACTTCACATTTAGCGGAAGTTCCTCGCCGGCAGCACAGCACACTGCAACTGCGCCCATCGAAATTCCAAACAAAACGATGTCGGTAACTTTCTTTGAATTTAAATACTCTATCCACTTAATCACATCAAGTCTATCAAGATAGCCCATTCCAACACACTCGCCACCGCTTTCGCCGTGCGCTCTGTTTTCAACGCACAAAACATTGTAGCCGTGAGTGTAGAAATATTTTGCATAAGGTTGCATCTCTTGATAGTCGCCACAATATCCATGAACCAAAATCACACTTCTGCCAGAATGCTGATTGAGATAATGCCCCACAAGAGTAGTTTCCTCGTTTTGTATGTTTACCTTTTGAAAGTCGACCACTTTCCACCAATCTAAGTCTATGTTATACTCTTCCGCTTTCTTTTTAATTTGCTTATCTCTCTTTTTCTGCTTTAAATTTTTCTTTCCAAGGGCAAATCTAAACAAAATTTCGCCGACAACCAGGTAATATAAAAGTGCAAGTAGGCTTATGCCCAAAACTCCCAAAATGACCCACGCGACAATCTTCATATTTCTCCTTACTCGATAGACGCCTTGATTGGCTCGCCGGTTTCTGCATCTTGATAGGTAAGCCAATACCCAAATCCGCCCGCTTTTTCCTTGTCTAATGGCACAAAAATTGGATAACCGGAAAGTTCCTTTGGTGGCTCTTCTTCATAGACAGCAGGAATGCCATAGCAGACGTATTTTATCTTTTCGCCCTCATACAAAAGCCCAAAAACATAGAAATCGCCGTCATCTTCATATTCAATTTTCACAAATTTTGAGTTTGGAAAAATCTCCTCCAAATTCTTTTCGATTGGATTGTTTTCAAAGAGTTTGTCAATCTGTGGTTTCAGTTTGCTGACAAAACTCTCGCTAACTTCCTCCTCCACCTCTTCCACTTGATTGTCTTTGGTATTTTCTTCGCTCTCGACATTTTCTTTGGTCGAATTTTCGTAGAAATATTTTTTGTAATAGCAATTTTCGCATTCTTTGCTCATACACCTGTCTATTTCTTCGTCTATCTCTTTTTTCTCCTCTTCGCCATAGTCGACGCCATACTTATCTAACACGCTTTGCACCTTGCTGCTTGAAAAGTCGGCAGAGAGTTCGTCAATGATGCTTGCATAAACATCTTCTCCTCTTCCCTCGCTTACGCCATACAAAAGCGGAACGGCATCGCCATTTTTAAATTCGATAACTGCGCAAGAGAACCTTTTTGTTAAGATGTCTTCTGGCAGAAAAAATCCGTAAAACATATTTGATTTTTTTGTAAGTCCACTCTTTATCACCTTGCCATCTATATAGAATCCAAGTGTCAAAAGTCCGGTGTCATTTTCAAAGTTGTATAGCCTAAGAGTTCCACTCACATCGTTGTTATCGCTTTGAATCGTTAGCACTGCCTTCTTGTTTGACGAATTATTTACATCACTTAAAACTAAACTCTTCTTATTCAACATAAAACACTCCTAAAATTTAATATGATTAAAACAAATTTATTGTCTTAATAAAATATGAGAAAGAAATCTTTCTCATATCTATTTTAATTTTAAAAATGTGCAATTTTATAATAAAATTTGCTCGAATTTAGTTGTTTTTTGTCGAATTTTGTTGTTTTAACTTTGTTTCAACAAATTTTGTGAGTGCCCTTACAGTGAAACCTGCCTTTTCTGCAACAACTGTTCCTGGACCGCTAAACTGATATTCTTCCACTCCATACAAACTGGTGTTTTTAGGAAGAATTTTAAGAGGTTTTGCGTCGTTTGATGCTTCAACATAAATAACCGGCAAATCCTTTGGGAAGAGTTTGCTTTTGTAAGATGCTGGCTGCTCGTTGTAAATTTCAAGTGATGGCATACTTACAACATTTATGTTTATCTTCTTTGCAAGTTCCTTTGCTGTGTCAATGCAGAGAGAAACTTCGCTACCTGAAGCAACCAAAATCAAGTTTGGCTTCTCCGTTTCGTAGATTGTGTATCCGCCAAGCAGCGCTCTTTCGTAACTTGCCGTCATTATGCTTGGAAAATCTTGCCTTGAAAGGATCATCGAAACTGGCGTTCTGTTCTTTATGCAATACTCGTATCCTGCAACAAGTTCTCTATAGTCGCAAGGGCGATAAACTGTGTTGCCAATTATACTTCTAAGTTGACCGATTTGTTCGATTGGTTGGTGCGATGGTCCATCTTCCCCAACGTAGAGAGAATCGTGTGTGAAGAAACTTAAAATTGGCAACTTCATTGACGATCTCATTCTTATCGCTGGCAACATATAGTTTGAAAACGCCAAAAACGTTGAATCAAACGCGATAAAGTTGTCATACAAAGAGATTCCGTTGATGATTGACCCCATTGCGTGTTCTCTAACACCAAAGCAGATGTTTTTACCTCTTCTATATCTCGAAGAAAACTTGCCTGCGTTGTCGATAGATGCCATAGACGATGCCGCAACGTCTGCCGCTCCGCCGATAAGTTGTGGGGTTTGATAAGCAAGTTCGTTTAAGGCATAGTGGTTAAGTTTTCTTAAACTCTGTCCGTCAAACTTAGATATGTTGCGCACAATACGCTCGTAATTTATCTTCTTCTTGTCAAAGAACGACACAAAGGATTTATAGAGTTCTGGGTGCGTGCTGCTATACATTGCAAGTTGTTGATTCCACTTTTCGCGTTCAAGTTTGCCACGTCTAGTAGACACCATACAAAGTTCTCTCACGTCGTTTGGAATAAAGAAACTTTCTTTTACCTTTAATTTTTCCTTAAAGTTTGCAAGTTCGTTTGCTCTAAGTGCAATACCGTGAATTGCCGAAGTGCCCTCTTTGTCAGTTCCAATGCCGATTGTCGTTTTAAACATAATGATTGTTGGACGAGTGCTCTTTTTGGCTCTTGCAATCGCCCTTGTGCAACTTGTATAGGAATTTCCGTTTGCAACGGTGATAACGTTCCACCCCATTGCATGGAACTTTTGTGCAGTATTTTCTTGATTGGATATCTGCACTGGGCCATCGATGGTAACCTCGTTGCAGTCATACAACAATATCAACTTGTTTAACTTTAATGTCCCTGCAAGACTAACCGCTTCCTGCGCAACTCCCTCCATAAGACAACCGTCTCCGGCAAGCACATAAGTGTAGTGATTGAAAATTTCAAATCCAACAGTGTTGAATCTCTCTTCCATTATGCTTTCAGCAATCGCCATACCAACTGCGTTTGCAACGCCTTGCCCAAGAGGTCCGGTCGATGCTTCAACTCCATCTGTAACGCCATACTCTGGGTGTCCTGGAGTTTTTGATTTATATTTTCTAAATTCCTTTAAGTCTTGTAAACTTACATCAAATCCAAACATTGAAAGGAGTGTGTAATAAAGTGCACTTGCGTGCCCAGAAGAAAGCACAAAACGGTCTCTGTTTAAAAAATCGCTGTCAGAAACATCGAAGTTGTAGTGATCTTTGAAGAGTGCAAACAAAATAGACGACGCCCCAAGCGCTATGCCTGTGTGCCCCGATTTTGCATTTGAAATTGTTTCAGCGGAAATCGCCTTTAAATAATTTATTGACTTTTGAACTAAATTCATAAAACTCCTCCAAGAGCCTTAATAATTTTTGCAACCACTGCATCTGTTTCTGTTTTTCTTATTGACAACACCGTTGTTGAAATTTTTTCAAGTTCCTCTTTTCTGTCGTTATATCTTATATAATCGACTGGTGCGTTTTGTTTTATATATGTTTTTGGTAAGTCGACAAACACAATAAGGCTGTTATCTTTAAAATATGAAATATTAGGCACTAACTGTTCATACGAAATTGCAACACAGATATTTTCAAAGGTAGATGCCTGCTTTATTGCCTTTTTTTCAAGTTGCTTTAGATAGGTGAGAGAAACGTTGTTTTTAACGGCGTCTTTGTCGATGATTTCATACTCCAAAAGGTCAGACACTCCGCAGAACATCATTCCCAAACTATCTGCAAGCGCTTTGCAAACTTTGTTTGTGAACCCTTCACACAATGAAACAACAACTATCTTATTCACCTTATCTGTCATCATATAATATTATTCTATCATAATTTTGCGTTTTACAAAAGAAATTATATAAAAATTATTTCCCTTGCCCCAAAATCTTTATTGGCAGTTTTTGGCACTTTTCCGGAAAATATCTTCTTAATCTGTGGCATCGCGTCGATTGTGTTTTGGTAGCCAAGGTCGATAAGTTCTTCGATGCTATCTAGTTGCGTCGCCTTATACTTTTTTGTGTCGCAAGCAACTGTGATGTCGCTGTTGGTGTAACCCTTAACCGAGTTCGCCTGCATAAGAATCCTCAGCGAGCAAGTGATAACATCAAGCATCTTAGGACTATCCGTCCCATACGCCCGTGTGCTGTTGCAATCCACCCCAATAGAATAATCGCAACCAAATATTCTTGGTATGTTTGTTGGAATGTTGTTTTGCAGACCGCCGTCGCACAAAAGATAATCACCAAGTTCAACCGGTGCAAACACTCCCGGAACGCAACAACTTGCCGCAACGCTTTTGGCAAGATTTCCGCTTGAAATGCAAACTTCTTTTGTCGTTTTTAAGTCAACCGCTATCGCAGAAAATGGCTTTTTTAAATCGGCAAAAGTGATATCGCCCAAAGTTGAACGCATAACCTCTTGTATGCCGTCAGACTTCGATGGAACGAGGAAAAATTTGCTTGTTACAATGTCTTTGGTTTTTAATCCGCGCACAACATCATACATATCTTCCCACTTAAGCCCATACGCATAGGCAGCACCAATAATGCTTCCAACACTTGTTCCGGCAACATAGTCAAAATCTAGTCCATACTCTTCAAAGGCTTTTATCGCCCCAATATGCACCATACCTTTTGCCCCGCCACCGCCAAAAGCAATACCGATTTTTCTCTTTCGACTTGTTTCTGTTTTCATATAATTAGTATAACAAATTATCCCCGAAAAATAAAATTAATTTTTAATTCTAAAAAATTTTTTTTAAAAATATATTAAAATATGAAAAAATTTCCGTATTTTTCGACATTTTTTATTATTTTAGCAGCACTCATCTGCATATCTGTCGGCTATTCTATCTCCACCTTTATCATAACCACCTCACTGATTGACACCACTGGGGTCAACCAACTTCGACTAATTGTGTATGCACTATCCTCTAAAAGTGGCACTGAAAAATCCGCTCTGCTTGAAGAGGCAAAAGTTTTGCAAGCAAATAGCGATGCTGGATATATCCTAAGGCAAGACGACACATATTATCTTGTAAATAATGTGTATAAAAATGAAAATGACGCAGATTTAATAAAAAAGACAAGCCAAAACGAATCATACACTATTGTTCCATATAAAATTGAGCAGATAAATTTAGTTGGCAGTTTTTCAAGCACCGAAGAAGATGTTTTAAGAAAGGCATTAAACTTTCAATCTAGCGCCTTTCAAACGCTGTATGACATCTCCCTCAGTCTAGACACAAACATCTACACCGAAACAACCGCAAAATTAAAAATAAATGAACTTGTCGCAAATTTTATCTCGATAAATTCAAGTTTTTCCACTCTTTTTGCTGAAAATCGAGATGTTGAAATAACAAAATTAAAAAATCGGCTCGAAAATTTTAATACCAACTTAACAAGTTTAATGAATGGCGAATTTCAAAACGAAACACAAACTCTCTCCTCACTCATAAAATTCACATACTGCAACATTCTTTTTGGTGCATTAAGTTGACATCTTGGCACTTTTAATGTTATTATTTTCTATGTAATTAGGAGGAAATATGGACGCAGTTATATATTGTTTTGCCGTAGTTGGAATTATCGTAGTTGCCTTTGCTTTGTGCATTTTGCTTATCAATGGAATAAGTTACTTGATTACAACGATAAAAAATGTAAAAATTCAAGTTCAAATTGCACGCGAACACAACGAACTTTTAGGTGAGGCAAAGCGCGACCGTTTGGCAAGAAAGCGCGAACAAATTGTTGAAGAAAAAAATCAAAAGTTAGAACGCGAACTTGAAAAGAAACGTAAAAGAGCCGCTTTTCAAGATAAGAAAGCAGAGATGCAACAAAAGAGCGAAGACGAAAAAAATCAAAAATATCTCGAAAAATTAGCCGCAAAAAATGGCGAAGTTGTCCTTCCTGAAATAGAAGATAAAAAGGAAGAGAAAGAGATAACAGAAAAATTTTTAAACGAAGTTGAAAAAGACGAAAAATAAAAGGCGAAAAAATCGTCTTTTATTTTTTATTTAATTTTTTTAAAAACTTTTTAAAGGCATCTTTCGCATCTTGATGTGCAAGTCGTTTTAATATTTCCTCTGCACTAAACCAACCGCCATCACAAAATCCCTCGTCGCTGTTTAATTTGATTTTTTGGCATTTTTCTATGCAAAAACCAAACACTTTAATAACTTTTAAAGCATCTTCTCCGTCAAAATAAAAACTAAATTCGTCAACTTGCCCAACGCAATCTTTTGCCGAAAGTTTTACGCCACTTTCCTCTCGTGCCTCTCGTATTGCAGTTTCAACAAAAGTCTCTCCGCTTTCAAGATGCCCTTTTGGAAACACCCACTCGCCTTCGTTGTTTAAAAGCATAAATTTTTCTTCGCTTTTTGCATATACAATCGACATACAAGAGATTTTCTCCCTTATTTTTCTCTTCACTTCGACAACCATTGAATTTTCAAAACCGGAAATTTTTGTGGAGTTGTATTTTTTCAAAACAAACAAATTTGAATCTTCAAGTTCCTTCAAAAAGTATTCCCAACTTACCATTCTGCAACTTGTTTCGGCAACCTTTACAAGCCTATCTCCAAACGGCCTGTCAACAACATCATACGCCTTTGAATAGTCCGTTTTCTTTTCAAATTTGCCATCACCCATAATCGTTATGAAGGCAACTCCATTTGGCGTAAGATGATTGTATACAAAGTCCAAAAACTTTTTGCGATCTTCGTCTTTTACAAGCATATGCAGTGTGGAAATTGAATAAATGAAGTCGAATTTTTCGCTCATATCGTTGTCTAAAACGTCTAAAACAAAAAATCCATCTGCACTCACACCTGCCTTTTTAGCAGCGCTTTTGCACCACTTAACAGCCTCATTTGATACATCGCTTGCGTGCACATTGTAACCACTTTGCAAAAGATAGATTGCATTTTGCCCTTCGCCGCACCCAACTTCAAGAATCTTACAGTCTTTGCTTATGTTGTATCTTTCTAGCACATCTTTTAATATATGCGATGGCAAATCTCCTGCCCACGCTTTCTTTTCTTCGCGATGGATTGTTTTGTATCTCTCCTCATACGCTTTGTAATATTCCTTCATTTATCCTCCTAAATTCATCTTACTTTTTCTTTTTATCTGGCGAGTAGGCAAGTGCGCGCATACTGTTTAAAATAGCAAGCAGGGTAACCCCAACATCTGCAAACACCGCAGTGAGCATACCGGTGATTCCAAAAGTTCCAAGCGCAAGCACTGTAAATTTGACCGCAGCCGACAAAATGATGTTTTCCCATACAATTTTTTGTGTGTATTTTGATATCTTAACTGCCGTTGCCACCTTTGCTGGATTGTCGTTTACAAGCACGATATCCGAAGCCTCAATGCTGGCGGCACTTCCGTTGATGCCCATACTTATTCCAACATCGGCAAGCATTAGTGATGGAGAGTCGTTGATGCCATCTCCGACATAGCCTAAAAAGGTTTTGTTGTTTTCTTTTTGCTGCCTTATCCAATTAAATTTGTCCTCTGGAAGCAGATTGCTATATCCCTCCGCAAGCCCAATTTCTTTCACAACTTTTTTGACGCTTGCCTCATTGTCGCCCGAAAGCATAACTGTTTTTACATTCATTGCATTTAGCGCGCTGACTGCATCTTTTGCTGTGTCTTTTATCTCATCTACAAGGTGAATTTCGCCTATTTTTTCTTCATTTTTAAAGAGTTCGACAACCGTGTTTTTTAACTCCTTTGTCTTTCTCCCAACAAAATATTTATCTTTGTTGTAATTAAAATAGACTCCCTCGCCGGCAATTTCCTTTACCCTTGTAGCCTCCGGCAAGTCAACATCGCAACTTGCAACTATCGATTTTGCAAGTGGGTGCAACGAATTTTGCTCGCCTATGCTTGCAAGAAAGACGATGTCTTTTTTGCTGTATTCTTTGTTTTTACTTACAACTTTTTCGATGGAGAATTGCCCTGTGGTGAGCGTTCCGGTTTTGTCAAAGGCAACCAAATTCAACTTTGAACAAGCATCGAGATAGTTTGAACCTTTGATAAGTATACCAAATCTTGCAGCGTTGCCAATTCCGGAAAAGTAGGAAAGCGGAACAGAGATAGCAAAGGCGCAAGGACAAGAAACAACAAGGAAGATAAGCCCACGCGAAACAGACTCCGCAAGGTTGTGGCTGATTGCAAAAACAATTCCAAAAACAGCCAGAGCACAAATGATTACGCCAAGTGTATACCACTTTGTAATTTTTGAAATGAGAGTCTCCGTCTTTGATTTTTTACTTGCAGCGTTCTCTATTAAATCCATAATTTTGCTGACAGTGCTTTCACTGCTTGTGCTTGTTGTTTGAATCTTCAAAACGCCGTCTAAAACAATGCTGCCCGACAACACCTCACTCCCCTTTTCAACATATACAGGGACGCTTTCGCCGGTTAAACTTTGCATATCAAGTGAAGCGCTGCCAGAGATAACCTTTCCGTCAAGAGCAACCTTTTCGCCCGGTTTCACTATGGTTATCGACCCAATTTGAACCTCTTTTGGATCGACCTGTTTTTCTTCGCCGTTTTCAACTATCGTTGCAAAGTCTGGCTTTAAGTTTGTAAGTTTTGCAATTGAGCGTCTGGATTTTTCAACCGCAAGTCCTTCAAATATCTTACCTATCGAATAGAGCGCAATCACCATAAGCGATTCCATATAACTCTTTAAGATTGCAGCGCCCACAACCGAAATTGTAAGTAGCAAATTTTCGTTTATCTTCCCTTTAATTAAAAGCACAATGGCTTTGTAATATGTTTTGTATCCAAGAAGCAGTG
>CANQIX010000005.1 GCA_947624105.1 uncultured Clostridia bacterium | reverse complement strand
CACTTCAGATGCTCCGTGCAGAACGAGAGGGAAGTTTTTGAGTTTTGCTTCAATTTGACTTAAGATGTCTGTTCTAATCTTTGCCTCTCCACTATATTTATATGCGCCGTGGCTTGTGCCGATTGCAACTGCAAGGAAATCGCATTTTGTTTTATCGACAAACTCCTTTGCGGCGTCTGGGTCGGTGAAACTTGCTTTCTTTGATTTTACGCTGTCTTCAATTCCGGCAAGCACGCCAAGTTCCGCTTCAACAAGCACACCTTTTGCGTGGGCGTAGTCAACTACTTTTTTTGTTAGGGCAATGTTTTGCTCAAAATCCAAACTGCTGGCGTCAATCATAACGGAGTCGAATCCAAGGTCGATTGCCTTTTTGCATATTTCATAAGACTTGCCGTGGTCTAGGTGAAGAAAAACAGGCAAGTTTTTGTAGGTATGTTTTGCGACGTTTGCAAGTGCCATAACATACGCATCGTTCATATACTCCAACGCACCTTCGCTGACAGAGATAAAGCAAGGGGAGTTGCTTTGATGACAACCATCGATAATTCCCTTTAAAACTTCCATATTAACAAAGTTGTATGCGCCAAGGCAGTAGCCGTTTTTTATACTATCTTTTATGTAAAATTTTAATCCTTTCATTTAATCCTCTAAAATTCGTAATTTCGTTATATATTTTAACATTTTTTTTATTTTTCTCAAACTTTTATTGGTGTAAAATTACAAAAAAGGAGAAAAATATGTTCAAAAAAGTTATTTTAACCGCATTTTTATTCTTTGCCCTCGTGGGGCTTACTGCGTGTGAGTCAAATTGCAAGCGATTGGTTGAAGAAAATATGTCGGAAATCACAAAAGAATATTATTACGGACAAAACGACGAGATGTATGCATCGCTCCTTGTGGGCGAGCGCGAAAGCGACTTTTTGTATGACGGAATCAGCACCAAAAACGTCGATTACGTGCTACTCTGTGTGAACTTTGTAACAAGTCCAAAGGCAGACGCTGTTTGTGTGAATGTTACAACAAATGATACAACAACAGAAATTGAACTTCTTTACAAAGAGAGTGAAGATGCCTATCTAAAGGATATTGTTGGCGCTGTTGAAGTGGGCGATTATTTGGATATATCATACAAAGGAAGCGTTTTAAGGCTTGAAAAGTGCAATTTTGCTATTTCTAGTGATGAGGCTCTTGATATTGCTTGCAACTATCTTTATGACACGCTAAACGAATACAAATACTACAATAATTTCTATGCAGAATGTTACCTAACTGTTGTCAAAGAAAGGGAGTTTGAAGAATTTTATTGGAGTTTTATGTGCATCGACAAAGAGGAGCAATCGACTTCAATCTTAATTTCAACTGCGGACGGAAAAGTGATAAGCAACTTATAAATCGTTTGTAAAAAGTTTTGTGATATGATATAATAATATTATGAAACAATTATACGAAACGAACGAAGAAAAAGTAGAAAGAGCGATTGTTTTTTGTATGCTTGAAAGAGATGCAGACAAAGTTTTTCAATTTGCAGAAATCGAAAGGCTATGCAACTCCGCAAATATGGAGGTTGTGAAAATCTTTTCGCAAGAAGAAAAGGCGCTTAACAGAAGAACGGTTGCTGGCACTGGAAAACTCGAGGAGATGAAAGAGTTTATACGCGAAAACGACATCGACACGCTTGTTGTGGATTACAAACTCACCGGCTCGCAACTTAAGAATCTAACAGACGAACTTAACGTCAAGGTGCTTGACAGAATTTTGCTGATTATCGACATATTTGCCCTAAATGCAAGTAGTAATGAGGGGAAAATCGAAGTAAAACTTGCGCAAAATCGCTATCTTTTGACGCGCCTTGCCTCTATGCAGGGAAGTCAAGGTAGGTTTGGTGGAAAGGGTGCTGGTATGCGCGGGCCTGGAGAAACAAAACTTGAACTTGACAGAAGAAAACTTGAAACTGAAATTTTGGCGTTAAAGAAAGAACTCGACAAAATTAAAAACACAAGAGAACAGAATCGACTTGCAAGAAAGAAAGCGGGCATAAAGAGTGTGGTTATCGGTGGATATACAAACGCAGGGAAGAGTTCGCTGTTTAATTTGCTGACCAAAGATAACGTTTTGGCAAAAGACAAACTTTTTGCAACACTTGAAACGACAAGCAGAAAGATGTTTCTTGAAGGAACGGATTATTGCATCTTAACTGACACGGTTGGATTTATTAGCAAACTTCCTCACGAACTTGTCGAAAGTTTTGCCTCGACATTAGAAGAGATAAGGGAGGCAGACCTCATATTGCACGTTGTTGACCTTGCCGATAAAAACTTTAGAAAAAATATTGCAATAACAAACGACATCTTAGACGATATGAATGCGACAAAAAACAGAATTGTTGTGCTTAATAAAGCCGACCTTGTTGACAAGCCTTTTGAAATTATGCCGGGAGAAGTTACTATTTCTGTTGCAAAGAAAACGGGAATAGAAAAATTGCGAGAGATAATAAAAGCAAAATTATCATAAAAAGAATCAAAAAAACACGCAATTTTGCGTGTTTTTTATTTATTTTACGTTTTCGTTTAATTTTTTAAGAACGAAATCGGTTTCAAGTCCATGAACCATAGCGGCTTCTTCAATTGTTTCCATTTGGCTTACCGGGCAACTAATGCAGTGCATACCAAATCCCATAAACACATCGGCAAGTTTTTCGTCAATAGCAAGAACGTCGGCTATTGTCATATCTTTAGTGATTGTCTTTTTTGCGCCTTTTTTCATTATACTTCTCCTTTTTTCAACGTAATTTTATCACAAAAGCATATCTTTGTAAAGTGTTTGTAAAATTATTTCGCTTGCAAATTATGTCTATTTTTGTTTTATCTTACTTTTTTGTTTTTGGGCAACATAGCATAGGTGTGAGGGGAAGGATATGGAGCGTATTGGTTGTGATGTCGTTTTGGAAAAAGAGAAAAAGGTGTTTGGCTATCTGTTAAAAGAAGTGGTTGATTTTGACAAGAAAGAACTAAAAGGCTACATCGTGGTGGAATATGAAACGGAGCAAGAATATTTTGTTTCGACCAAAAATATTAGCGCGTATGCAGACGTATTGATGGCGACAGGGCAGGCGGATTTTGAAAGCGTTTTTTATGACTATGAATATCGCAAAAGAGTCATCTCGCAAGATGGCAAAGATTTTGGCGTAATACAAAAATACATCTTTAAACGCGAAAAATTGCAGAAAATATGCACAAATTTATGCGAAATTTCCGCAAAATACATTTCTGGAAGTGGAAGTAACGCCATTTTTCTCTCTTTTGGCAGAAGGAAGAAATTTCCTCGATCTAGCAATGAAGATATCAAAGTCAATATAATGGCAAACACATTGAATCCGGTTAGAATAGGCATTTCCTCGGCGCAATTTGCAAAAAGAGTGGCAACAAAGACACTTTTAGGCATCAACAACGAGGTTATTGTTAGGGCTGGTGAGAGGATAAATAAACAGATTGTTGAAAAGGCAAAATTACACAATATGTTGAACGAATTATTTTTTATTTCAAAAAATGAAGAATAATTGCGTAAAAAATGCAAAAAAATCGCAAAAAAATAATTAAAAATACTATTTTTACGAATTTTTACTATTTTTTCTCAAAAAATTATTTTTGCAAATTAAAATTATTTTGCGGGGTATTTTTTTAGTTTTTTAAATATATTTAAAATTTGCATTTTTTTTATTAAATTATTTGTATTTTTGACTCGATTTGTAGTATCATATCAGTAGGAGATTGATATGGTAAGAATCATACCTAGAAAGACTAAAGTTAGATTTGAATTTTTCCGTGGCGTTACGCTTATAGACTTAATCTTAGGACTAATCTTTGGCGCAATTGCCGTGATAATGTTTATGTCGAGTTTTGAATATGCAACTTGGCTTGCTCTTGCTTGGCTTATCATCGCCGTTTCGATGTTCTTTAAGCCAGCAGATGATGTGCGTTTCTACGTTACGCTGATTTACCTTTTGAAGTTTATGGTCGAAAAGAAGAAGTTTGCAAAGGCCTATGACAAGGAAGGCAATTATGTCGGCGACGTGCAAACTATCATTCCATACTCGGGGGTAGTGCAAGATAAGTTTATCGACTACGGCACATACTACGGAATGGTTGTTGAAGTAAACCCAATGTTCTTCACCCTCTTGACTGAAAAATATCAAGACAACGTTATCGAAAGTTTTGCAAATGCAATAAGACGTTTAAGCGAAGAACAAGTTTGTATGCTTATAAAAACACGTACGCCAATGGTGCTTGACCAATACATACACAACGAAAACAAAAAATACGACACCCTATATGATATGCAATACGATGGGCAGATTTCGGAAGAGGAAATTGATGCCCGTGCGCCAATTTTTGAAGAGAGAGTTACCTTCTACGAACTTTTGAACAGACAACAAAAGGTTTTGAAGGATCACTTCTACCTCATCGTTTTCGACAAGGATAGAGAAATTCTTGAAAACACCGTTTCTGGTATGGTTTCGGCAATGTATTCTGCTTTGTCGCCAGTAAGTTCAAACATCTTGACCGGAAAGGATTTGTATGTCTTCTTGAAATCAAACCTTGGTGAAGATTTCGACGAAAGAGATCTTGACGTTATGCCAATCAACAAATATGCCGATTGGATTATGCCAGAAAAGATTAAGTTTGGCGCTGGTAGATTCTTCATTGACAAGGCGTGCTACAGAATGTTCAACGTTACTGACTATCCTTTGCACGTAGGCAATGCGTGGGGTGCTGACCTCTTCTTGCTTGACAAGACAAAAACTGTTATGAAGTTTACGCCAATGTCGAGAATCGATTCGGAAAAGCAAATCGATAAGGCGATTATGGAAATGGAGTCAAAACTTTCTAAGTCAGGAAGAAGTTCAACCCAGATTGAATTAGAGACTCACCTTGAAACTTTAAGAAACTTGCTTGCTTCGTTAAAGAACGCAAACGAACAACTCTACAACGTAAACACATACATCGTTGCAGACGACAGTGCAAAGAAAGATGTTCGTGCGATGCTTAGACAGAACGGTTTTAAGTATAGCGAAATGTTCTCAAGACAGATGGAAGGATTCATTTCTTCAAACATTTCAAAGAGAGATTCAATGAAAGTGAATCTGCGTGGTATTCCAACCACAACCCTTGCGGCAACTTTCCCATTCATTTCAAACTCGCTGCAAGACCCAAACGGAATTTACCTAGGCGACAACATCTATCCTGTTTTTGTCGACTTCTTCAAGCGTGATAGAGAAAGAGTTAACTCGAATATGATGGTTATTGGTAAGTCTGGTTCTGGTAAGAGTTACGCAACAAAAACTCTGCTTACAAACCTATCTGCCGACAACTGTAAGATCTTCATTCTCGACCCAGAAAACGAGTATAAAGCACTTACAAGAAAACTTGGCGGAAAGTTCATCGATGTTGGTTCTTCTATGCAAGGTATTATCAACCCATTCCACGTTATTTCCTCTCTGGAAGCATCGGAAGATGAAAAAGAAGAGTTAGACGAAAATGGTGATGTTATCGTCAAAGAACAGACCAAAGTCGACGACTCCTTCGTTCAGCACTTGCAGTTCCTTGAACAATTCTTCCGTGTTATTCTTGAAGGAATAAGTTCGGACGCATTCGAGTTCTTGAACTCACTTCTTATCGATGTTTACAAGCGAAAGGGCATTACAAACGAAACGAACCTTTCCAAAATGAAAGCAACTGACTATCCAGTGTTCGACGACTTGTATGATTTGATTCTTGAAAGACTGCAAACTGCAAAAGACGAATTTACTACCAAAAACTTGATGCAAGTTGAAACATACATCAAAAAGTTCGCTAGAGGCGGAAGAAACAGCGCTCTTTGGAACGGACCTACCTCTATTGAAACAAACGAAAACTTCGTTACCTTCAACTTCCAGTCGCTGATTGCAGGAAACAACCCTACAATTTCAAACGCACAGATGTTGCTGGTATTTAGATATTTGAACAACGAAATCATTAACAACAAGGATTTCAACACTAAATATCACAAGAACAGAAAAGTTATCGTTGCGGTTGACGAGGCACACGTCTTCATTAACCCAAGTTACCCAGTTGCTCTTGACTTTATGGCGCAGATGGCTAAGCGTATTAGAAAATATGGTGGTATGCTTTTGGTTATTACCCAGAACCTTGCGGACTTCGTTGGTTCTGATGAAATTAAAAGACAATCCACCGCCGTTATTAACGCGTGTCAGTATTCTATGATTTTCGCGCTCGCGCCTAACGACGTAAACGACCTAGTCGAACTTTATAAGAAGTCCGGTGGTATTAACGAAGAGGAACAAAACCAAATCGCAACGGCCGGCGTTGGACAGTGCTTCTTGATTACTGGTCCATCTTCAAGAACGACCGTGCAAGTTATTGCTCACAACTACGTAAAGCAGTTGTTTAGTGATTAAAATATCTAAAGGAGTTTTATGGTTTCACGTCTAAGGAAAACGCTTATTTGTTTGATAACTGCAATGATTTTTATCTTTGCAGGCGTTTTTCTTGTTGGGTGCGACCCCGATTATACGGGAGTGCATATCACGGCAAGCCAAAACTCCATAGAAATTGAAGTTGATGAGGAGGCAAAAGTCGATTTTAACATCGAAAATGCTCCAAAATCCTTCTATAAGAACCTAAAATTTTTCCCAGACCAAAAAGACATCGTAGAGTGCGACAAGGTTGACTATAACCGAGATGGCAGCATCACTCTTACAATAAAGGCTCTGCGTGGTGGGGCGGTTACCATCGAAGTGGTGGCAGAAGATGGCTATATCTATACCTCTATCGCTGTCAATGTTCTGCAACATTCAACAACGCTTGATTTTGATAACTCCTACCTTTATATGTCGGAAAGCACGGCGTTTACGCCAAACAACGGCTGTTACAATTATGACCCATATACGACCGATAAAGTTATGAGTTATTACTATATCGACAATCACAACATCGACGTGGCAGGCGAGGAAGAAGTTGATATGTCGCTTACAATTTTTGAAAGCGCAGACTTTACGAGTGGTGCAGTTTTTACCTTCCGCGATAAAAACTTTGCAAGCGCAAAATATAGATTTAACGCAACAAAATTTGATACTTCAAGCATCAAAATGGACGATGACGAGAAGAAGATTGAATTTAAGTTAAACAATGGGGTAGTTAAAACTATCGACGTAACAGAAGAATTTTACTACCTTGCAATCTATGACTATTCGACAAACTATGACGCACTTTTGACGTGCCTTAACAAAGTAAATGTTTTGCAAGACCTCAATGTAAAGGTGTATGGCGGATATGTGTTTGAAAACAATATCGACTTTAAACTTTTAGACGGCACAGAAAAGATTGACAGCAAGGAATATGATATAACAGTCGTTCCAAACGACAATGAATATGCAAATTCTTATGTTTTAAGAATCGAAGCAAGCAATTTAAGTGAAGAAATCGAAAACGATTACACCTGCACTTTGGAGTATATCGAAGTGAATTCTTTTGATATCAATTCGATTGCTACCTTCACAATTGATGGGCAGACAATCGATGCGTCAGCAAACTTTGACAGCGGAAAACGAGTTTTCTATATCGTTGTTTCGTCGGCGACCTTCCAATCGGCGAAGGGATCGTTTGGTGGATATATTAGATATTCCGAAACGGCAGAAGCACCTGATTTAAGTGTAAACTTCAACTACGTTTTCAATGTAAGCATCGTTTTCCAACCAAAAGAATTGCTTTTGAATGGCATTGAAGAGTCTGTTTACAGCAGTATAGACACGCCAATCACTCTTTACAACAACTATGTTGACGGTGAAGGGTGGATTGAATTTAATCTTTCGATTTCCACTTTAACTGAGGCATTGCCTGAATTTACATATATAAACATCGAATTTGAACCCACCGAAGTTGAAATTCAATATGGGCAAGGGCTGAATCCAACCTCAAGAATAATGAGAAGTGATTTCAATAGTTCTCAACCATTTAGATATAAAGGACAGCAGGGGATTCAAGAAACGACCGGAACTTTCACAATACACGTTATCTGGACAGATGCGCCAAAAGAAGTTTTGCAAGTTGATTATGATGTTTATTATCGAATTGTTACCGGTGTTACAAGTTTAAGACGTCTTGACTCCAATCTTGGACAAGGTGGTGTTATCTATATAGACTACTATGATTCACAAGTTGAATCTGTTGATTTAAGCAATTATATTTACGCAAACGCATATTTTCAATCGTTCTCATTTGAATTTGACAGAGGAAACGATGTCGTTAGATTCTATGACAGCGAGGGTGGCGACGACTTTGTAAACAGTTACAAAGATGGCATTGCCGGTGGTGTAACAGTTTATTACCTTGTTTTCAGCATTTCGGCATTGCAGGCAGGAACTGGATATTACACCGTAAAACTAGATAATGGTGTAAATATCACTTTGACAGTTACCGTTGTTCAAACCTTAAAGGCAAATCGAACAAGTATGATGGTGCAAGATGAGGGCGATGCGGCGTATTACATTTACGAAAACAATCCAGAATTGAACTATAACGACCTATTAGATATGGAAATTTTAAATCCAACTATCACTAGTGAAAACGGACAATATGCCGTTCGTTATGGAGATAAACCGGTTGTTATTGAATTTGTTGGAGACATTAGCAGTGTCAACCTATTAACAGAGGGAATTAAGGTTGATGTTGAAAAGCAAAACACAACAGTGTTCTCTATTGCAACAAACAGCAATGGCGAAGACGAACTTACCTTTGAAGTTAAAGGCTTTATGGTAGATGAAAATCTTAGAAGAGAAGAAACTTCTTTGATGTTTACAATTAAGATTGTTTCTTACTCGCTTTTAACCGAATTTGCACTCACCGATTCATACGGAAACAATGCGGTTGAAAACTATGTTTACTTTGGAACAAGTGAATTTATTACCGATGACGATAGGCAGATTAAGTATGGAATGAAATTCCAAACAAAAGACGCTTACAACTTCTATGAATATCACCTAATGCAAGACGTGTTTACACAAATTGCTTACATAGATGGCGGAGATATAATCAATGGTATTATAAATCCAAAACCAAACACATATTATAACCGCGATGATCCTTGGGTTTTTGATGTTTCTGGCGATTATCTATCTTCGGAACTTACGCACGATTATTTTGATGTAGCAGATAACTATAAGTATATATCCTATAATGTTACACAGGCAAATGGTGAGGCGTGCATAACTAAGACGGGAATAGAAATCATCGTTTCTGGCGACGACTTTGCTTATACAAAAGACGAAGTTACATTAAACTTTGATAGCGGAATTATGTTCTACATTGATGGGCCACAGAGTTTCACATATTACACCGGCGATGGGAAATCATATAATGTAACGATTCAATATTCCAACATCTTCACAATTTCCAACATCGCTGAATTTGATTTGGAAAAGCAACAATACACACAAACCTACACAAGTAGTGCATTCTCATTCACTATTCACTCTTTCGTTCGCCAAAGAAACTACTCGCAAATGAGATATGACACAATTGTGTCTGGTGTTGAATATAAGCAAGTTGAAGATATTTCTCTTACAACAAGCGTAAGCGAAATCGTCTTCACTGAACAAGACTATGAGGAAGATTTGTATGTCAGCCTCACACCAACCGATGCAACAAGTTTGTCGATTATCGCAACTTACGTTCCAGATTACCCAGAATCTGGTTCGTCAAGCGTGGTATCTGAAAACCTCGTTGAAATTTCTTGGACATATATGGGGAACGGGGTATACCACATTCTTCTTTCGGCAGAAAACTTCAAAAATGGCAAAAATGCTAAGAGCGAAGAAAGAATTTCTGGAACGGTGTATATCTATCCAGAAGAGTGGGGTGCTTTGACAGGCTTAACACAAACGCCTATTGAAATTGCGGTAAGTTATCGAAACGGAACAGAAAATAACAGATATATCATAGATTCTGTCGAAGATTTCGTTGAATATTTCGTCAACGTCGACGCAACAAGAGGGGAAGATTCTCTTAGAAGCCACTACGAACTTACCACAACCATCGATTTGTCAAACGTCTCTATCGAAAATCCTATTGGAATTTTAACAGATCAAAATGGAATTAAAAAATATGTTGGATTCTCAGGCAGTATCGTTGGAACAAGCCAGGCATCAATTATTAAAGGAATAAACATCTTTTATACAAACAGAAGTGATGACGAAACAGAACCAAAACTCTTCACAAGCGCAAGAGTTAACGCCTACAGAGAAGGTTCTATGGCTGATGTAGACAGATTCTATGGTGGACTTTTTGCCGGATTAGAAAAAGATGCATACATTCGCAACATAACATTTAACGGCTCGATAAACATCACTATGAGCGCGGTTGAAGGAATAAGCGAGGTGTATGTTGGACTTATTACAAGCGACAACAAAGGAACACTAAGCAACGTTGCTGCTGAAATCGATGAAATCTCTGACATAAACTTAGGTGCGTTTGCAGGGCAAGCATATATTGGTGCAGTTGCCGGATATAACGAAGAAAACGCTAAGATATATCAAAATTATAGTGCATATAGACAACTTGATTCTCAATATAACGGCGGACATACAAGTGCGGAACAAATCGGAGAGTTCCAAGGCAACAGCCCTAAAATTTTGGCATACTACTATAATCGTTTGACCGTTACAATGACTTCAAACATCACTCTTTATGTCGGCGGTGTTGTAGGATACACATCTGGAAGCGTCAATAAGCAAGGTGCTGATGAAAATCTAAATCTCTATGGTTATGCATCATATTCGGCATTTGTTGACATTGTGATTGACGGAAATATCTCTGCCGGTGCACAGCCAAGCATCTATGCAGGCGGAATTGCTGGATATATAAAATCTTTGCCAGTAAATTATGTTGTATCAAGTGATAAAGAAGATGATATTGCGTTAAAATTCTCTAACCTTACAGTTGGTGGAGAAGTTGACAGCAAGATAATGGTTGGAACTTCTTATGTTGGCGGAATTGCCGGAATGTCGTATGTTACGGCTCAATCTGGAAGCACTTCAGTAGCAAATATAAAAATTGAAAACAACATAATAAGAACCTTCTTAAGAGGGCAAGATTATGTTGGTGGAGTTGTTGGTGGAGATGGTTTCTCGCAAAACAACAACACAGCAACAACCTTTAACAACAACTCGATTGAAGCGGTTGATGACGGACGTTCTGGAATTGAAGCCGCTATGATCGTGATAAGAGAAACTGCAGAAAGAAAGATTGAAAACGATGAAGACTATTCAACCTATGTTGCGATTGGAAATGTCGCAACGGCGAGCGACAACACCAGAATTCCTAGAGAATATCATAGAGATGGAAATAGCGAAAAGGTTGCATTTACCCTTTCTTCATATTTGATAAGAACAAAATTAGATCACGATGCGGTTATCTCAGCAGACGACACAAATTCGTATTACGGCGACTATTTAAGACTTGAAGTGCGTGAGATGATAGGTGGCTCGCGAACAGAGATAATTGTTTATGACGGAGTGTTTGAATCAAAGACAGTAAATTTAGGTGTCGATGAAGAACATTCTTTGGTGCTTACTAATGATGCCGGCGAAAACATCTTCTATATGTTCTACTTTAACGCGGTTGGTTTTATGAATGATGTAGCAGACCAGGGCACAGCACAAGAGTGGATTGAAAATGAAGGGTTAAACAAATTTTTAACTTCAAGCAAGTATTATCCATTTAAACTTAATTCAAACGATGCGCAAATTGTTTCATATACATCTACCTTGCTAGATATTGACGTTTCAAACAACATAACAACGCTTGGCACAGGCCGTGCAACACTTATGTGGCAGAGTATTTTGAACACCCAAAAGAGTGTTGAAATGAGCATATTTGTAACTAATTACTTTGACACCACTTACACAGGCTCTATGCTTTATGCTTCGGACAGTTTGACAAGTTCAAATATCACACAAGACACAATGGTAACAGTTTACGGCAACAATCAAGTTGAAGTTTATGCCGTTCCATCTTATGAAGGCGAAATCAACTCTAATATTGCAGGGCACAAGGACGTAACAATCGATTTCTACGGAAATATGAGATTGAACAACGCAACTCTTAGACTTGCAAGAAACACCGACCTTACCATAGTGAAAGCGAACGCCGAAGAGGGACAATACACTGACTATTACGTAAACGGACAGACTATAACTTTCTACAGCAACGGAAGAAACGAAGACAGCGATTCGCCAGATGTTTACGAATTAGGGGTATATCTTGGAGTGTATGCAAATGGCAGTTTGTATAAAACAGAGATAGGCAATGGCGATACAGTTAAACTCAACGTAAACTATCGCGAAACTGCAACAAATATCTATGTTGGCTCTTCGTCAATCGCAATGGAAACAAACGAGGACTTTGATGAAAAGGTTACAATCGAAACTAAAAACGAAGACCACGTTTACTACGAAATTTTCCGAGATCAAGATGGACTTTCAACCCTTGTTCAAAGCAAGATGAGAGTTAAAGAAACAACTGAGGAGTGGGAAACATACATCAACTCCGACGAAGACGACTATGGAAACACAGATAATTTGTTTAAGATTATATTTAGTAAAGAATATGATATTAAAACAGGTTCTATTGGATATAGTTTCAACATCGCAATCAACAGATTATATTCAAAATTCATAAACGGCGAAGACATCTATGGCGATTATTATATAATCTTCTACGGAAATGAACTTAAAGCGGGAGTAACAGATAAGTATAGAATCCACTTAACTGAGGCACAACTTAGCAGTGTTACGGTTGAAAACTATTCAAACGAGCAAGATAAGTCTGTTGCAGACAACATCATTGTTACCTCGCAATATGGCTTGCTTGAAATCAACTTAGAGCCTATCGAATCGGAATTTGAATATATCCAAATTGCAAATGATGCAATAAACTATAACGAAGGCGCAGGAGAGGTTCAATTTACTTTTGCTTACGAAACAAAGACTGACGGAGTTGTTAAACTTGAACACAACGTCAATGCTGGTTCGTTTAAGAACGGCGTGTTTAAACTTACATATCGCGAAATGATGCAACTCTTCGACTCGCTAAATGCAAACATTCCAGCAGAAAACAACAAGATTAAATATCAAGGAAAGGTGTATATAAGATATTTCTTGGCATCAAATTCTGTTCAAGATGCAATACCTATTAAGTTCAACATTTCTGCAATGAGAAAGGACGGAGAACTTGTTGAAACCTCTGTTGAACTTGTTACAAAACTTGCTAACTACGTAAAATTCAACTTTGATAATCGTGATGAGGCGGAAATCTACTATCTTGCACGTGGCTTAACTTATACAGCAAGCATAAGTTATTACGGATTCTCGCTTGACGACATCACAATCAGCATCACAGACGACAAGGCTATCGAAAGATTTGAGCACACAGGGGCTAGATACGAATTAAAAGTTAGTGAAGATGCCGAAAACATCAACTATCCAACAAACAGCATAGGTTATCCAGTAACAATCAACATATATGCCGAAAGAGTTGTAGATGATGTTCCAATTAGATTTGAAGATTCAATCACAATCTATATTATGGAATATGTCTTCAACTATGTTTACAGAGCAGGCGAAAACGAAGATATTGTTGATGGTATGGAAAACGGCGTAATTTCAACCGCTATTGGAAGTTCTTATGAACTTAAGATAAATGTTTGGGATTATATGGAATACCACGAAAGCGCAATCGCCAGTGTAAACGAATTTGTCGATTCTTTGACACAAAATTCGACATTTACCCTTTACGACACCTCGACAAACCGCCGTGGAGTTGAACTTAGAGAAGACTTAGTTTATAGGTCGGATTACTACAACATCAACGGACTTAACTTTGTTGGAACGGCACTATACGAACCACCGCTTGGGGTATACCACTTTGCTTTAAGCGGAAGTTACTACTCTGTTGCAGGAAAATCTTACGGACAAAAATCGGCAAGTTCGGCGTATGAAAATTATGAAATCTACACCGAATTTGACTTCAGCGTGCATCAACAAAGTTCCGATGAAAGCCCAATACCAATCGAATCTTACGAAGACTTAATGACAAAACTCGAAGATGATGGCTATTACATCTTGTTAAATGATATAACTCTTCCAAACGCTTATGATATTAACAGCGAACAATTTATGCCTATCACAAAGGCGATAAACAGTTTCGATGGAAATGGCTACACAATTTATATGTCAGGCACATATGACTTCTCTGGCAGCACTGAAGAAACAGAGGGAGAAACAAGCACCGACAACACAAGGATTGGCCTATTTGCTTCGCTTAAAGAGAATGCCGTTTTGAAGAATATAACGATTGAACTTGTGTCTACAACAAACTTCATAATTAGTGGCGGAGAAGTTTATGTTGGACTTATTGCCGGCGAAAACAACGGAATCATCACAAACTGCGAAGTTGGTTCGTCGTATAATTACAGTCTTTCTGTTACCTCGCCAACTGATGCCTCGCAGGGTGTTGTTGCAGGGCTTGTTGGAAGCAACGCATCTTCCGGAATTATCACACATTCAAGATCCTCACTTGACATATACGCGAGTGTAAGTTTGTCGGGTTTTGTAGGAAACAACGCGGGCTACATTTCGTCTTCATACTTTATGGGCGGAAGTCTTATAAACAGAGCAACCTCTTTGCCAACAGCAGGATTTGTTTTAAACAACTCTGGCTATATCTTTACCTCTTATGTTTCTGGGGAAATCGACCAAAGACTTGCTAACGAAGAAAGAAACGTTTACTATGACGGCATCACCGACTACATCGACGCATACTACAACATTGCCGGATTTGTATACGAAAATTCAAAAGAAATCGAAAACTGCTATTCAAACATCAGTTTAAGAGTTTCTTCAGGTGCTTCGTCTGCCGGATTTGTAAACGGAAATGCCGAAGATGGAATTATCAAAACTTCCTTCTCGACAAGCGCACTAAGAAGTAACAATGCGTTAAGTTATGGGTTTGCGAAGTATAGTTTTGGAACGATTGAAGACGCATACTATTTAAGCGACGCCACAGAGAATATCAATGTAAGTATTGGACCAGATACAAACAACGAAACAAACTCAATTCTCGCTCTTACAGTAGACGAATTTATGCTTAACACAACCTCGCCAGACGGCGAAAGTGCACAGAAGTTTAGAGATAGATTTATCAACTATAACTACTCAGACACAAGAGGCTACGATTCAATTTGGTTCTACAACAACTCAAACAGCAGTGATAAGTTCAACAACGAAGTCTTCAACACAAGATTGGAACTTGTTGCTCCAAACATCAAAGCGTTCTCGCAGATGGAACTTGACGATGTTGAAGAGGTTGTAGATCCAGTTAGTGGCATCTCCAGAACGACATATAAGTATGTAAACTCCACACGCGCAGGCAGATCGGGAACACTTTACAACCCAATTTTGATTAGTTCTGCTCAAACGATGGAAAGATATATCTTAAATGAAAATGTAAATGGATATAACACATCATATTATAGACTTATAAACAATATTGATTACACAGAATATGCAGGCTACAGCCAGATTTACGACACAAGATTTATGGGGTATATCGAAGGAAATAACCTAGAAATTTCAGGTATTCACTTGGTATCTTCCGACAAACTTACTTATGCAGGTCTGTTTGCCGAACTTGGAAGTTCGCTTAGATCGACCGCTATTGGAACTTTGCTTAACTTTAAGTTTAAGCCGGTTGAAGTTTCGTTCAGCAACACAAGAGTTGTTGGCGCGATTGCCGGCAAGTTAGACAAGGGAACGATCGTAAATGTCGATGTAATTCTTTCAACTCAAGACGCCCTTGTTGTAACAGGGAACAACATCGTAGGTTCTGTGGTTGGTTTGGCGGACGGAAATTACAAACTTTATAATGTAAGAAGTGAACTTTCTGTAAAGGCAAACTATGTTTCGGACGAATTGTCGAATCAATACTTGCCATCTGGAAATATCTTCGACACATATTCGTATGCCGGAGGTATAGTTGGAGTTGCAAGTGGAACAGGAACGATAGACAGAGCGTATGTTGATGCGCCTATTATTGTTAGAGGGAGCACAATTGGTGCAATAACCGGATATTTGGGTGCTAATGCAACGCTAAAGAACAGCACACTGACCGTTAGCAACGGATTGACACTTAATGCACACATTGCCGGCGGTTTGGCAGTTGGCGAAAACATTGGAACAATCGACAACGTAAATGTCGTTGGAACAGGTGAACAACTTAACATATTCTCATTTAAGCCATACACACCTGCATACCTTGGCGGTTTGGTTGGTGAAATGCGCGCCGGAGTGATAAGAAATTCAACTATGTCGCAAGGCATAAGCATAAGCACTGAAACATCAACCTTTAACAAGTTGATTTACCTTGGAGGTGCAGTTGGATATCTTGTTGGCGCTGCAAGATTTGACGACAACACAATAACCGGCGACTTAATAGGTTACACATCGGTTGGCGGATTTATTGGAACAATCGAGGCAGACAATGTTACAGTAAACATCGGCAGAACAAAAGTTGAAGGCGTAACGTTAGGTTCACTTTCGATGAGAGGTATAAACGCCTATGTTGGCGGACTTGTAGGCTTAAGCCGTGGAATAGTAAATTTAAGCATATCGACAAATATTAAGAAAGCAGCAGACATAACCAAATTAAGATATGACGAAGAAAAATTGAAAGAAATTCCAGACCTTGTAAGTTTAGATGATAAGTTTGTGCCTTACGAAGATGTAAAAGATGACGCAATAACCATCGATGCACAGATAAAAGTTGTAAGTTACATCTATGGAACAGCGTTCTATCCATACATCGGCGGAGTTGTCGGCCGTATGGAAAACGGAGTTGTAAATGCATACAACATTTTCGCAAACATCAGCGCAGACGTCAGCGTCTTTAACATAAGTGCTAACAGCAGAAATATCCAAAGCGAAAGTTACTCAGTTGAAACGAGAGAGTTTGAAATAGTTTCTACTACGAATCCAGAAGGGTTCGGCGAAGGCAAAGTAGAAACTAACGTTGATGATGATACAACAACATACACCTACAGCGTTACCGGATATGCTCAAAATAAGACGGGCAGCAGAATAACAGTTATATCGGGCTTATCTTACTCTCCGGTCAGAGAGAACAAAGACGCCGAAACATACGTTTACTTCAGTAACAGCGATGGCTACCTTATTATGCGACCTGTATATTCTATTAGGGCGACATTTAGTTGCTACGAAGAAACAAGCAGCGGTTCAGGAGAAAGCAGCTTAGGCTTCAGCGTGCAAGTGTTCAACCTTGGATACGGAGTTGGAGAAGAATTCTTCACTTCTAAAACTGCTTAAAATTTCCTCTCTAGGCGCAAAACCTAGAGGGGATTTTTTAAAAATTTTTTGCAAACGGCGTATTTTAGTTGTCTTTTTTGAAATAATCTGTTAATATATAACTAAGTTTGACAAAAAAATTTATATTTTTTTTGTGTATCTGTTGACATTGACATCGATGTTTGGTATAATTAATTGAATTATTATCGCAATGTGGATGGAAAAAACTGTATTTAACTGAAAAAAATAACAGGGTGGCAATTTTATTGCCTATCCTGTTTCTTTTTTGCAGAAAATTAGGAGTGTGTAATTATGTCAGTTTCACTTAGAAAACAAAAGTTTGGAAAAAACGAGAGATATACTTTCTCTCAAATCAAGGATTATATCGATATTCCTTCACTACTTCAAATTCAAAGAGATTCTTATGACAACTTCCTTACAACAGGAATTAGAGAAGTTCTTGATGAATTTTCTCCTATCGTGGACTACAGTGGAAAAGCAAAGTTATATTTGCTTGATATTTCTATGGACAAACAACCTAAATATAGTCCAAAAGAATGTAAACGCAGAAGCGCAACATATTCTATACCATTAAACGTAAGAACTCGTTTTGTTGTTGAAGAAACAGGTCAGGCTGTTGAAGATGAAGTATTCCTTGGCGATATACCATTTATGACAAACGAGTGCTCTTTTATTTTTAATGGAGTTGAAAGAGTTGTCGTTAATCAAATCGTAAAATCACCAAACTATTACCTACTTTGCGACAAAAATCGCGATTTAAGCACATTAGTTGGACAGATTATACCAAAACGTGGTATGTATATCGAAGTTAAGCAGACTTCAAACGAAATGCTTAACATCGTGCTTGACCGTAAGAACAGAATTGGACTTGGCTTGTTCCTTAAATGCTTTGGTTACAGCGCAGACGAGATATGCAAACTCTTTGGCGATCACCGCTTAATTAAACACGCTCTTGAAAAAGAAACTCAACAAACTCAAGAGGAAGCACTTCTTGAATTTGCAAGAAAAACAAGACCAGCCGATGTTCCATCTGCTGAAACAACAAGAAGTTATTTGAACCTTTGGTTCTTCTCAGATCAATATTACAACCTTTCTCGCGTAGGAAGATACAACTTAAACAAAAAACTTTCCATTGCAAAGCGTATTAAAGGACAAGTTGCATCAAGAGATATAGTAACAGAAGATGGCGAGATTCTTGTTAAAGCAGGAGAGGAGATTGACGAGGCAACCGCTCTTAAAGTTAAGAACGCAGGAATCAACGAAGTTTGGCTTCAACTCCCTACAAAAGAATATATGGTTCGTGGAAACAATCGCGTTAGATTAAGCGACGTTTTCCCTTGCAACGAAAGAGAACTTGGTATACTTGAAGAAGTTTATTACCCAGTTCTTAAAGAAATCTTAAAAGAAAACAAGACCAAAGAAAAGAGAATGCAAGCAATCCGCGAAAGAGCAAAGGATCTTATGATCACAACTCTTACAATGGACGATATTTTGGCTTCAATTTCTATGTATCTTGATGTTATGGAAGGAATCGCAAAGACAGATAAGATTGAACACTTGTCAAACAAGAGAGTCGTTTCTGTTGGCGAACTTCTTTATGACCACTTCCGTTCTGGAATTACAAAACTTGTTACAAACGTAAGAGAAACCCTTCAAGGTAAGGAACTTAGCGAAGTTACTCCAAGACAGATTGTAAATCCTAAGGCAGTAAATAGAGCACTTAGAGATTTTATTGCATCTTCTCAGTTATCACAACTTATGGATCAGGTTAACCCACTTTCTGGCGTTACTCAAAAACGTCGTATTTCGGCTGTTGGACCTGGAGGAATTAAGAAGGAAAGAGCCGACACAGAAGTTCGTGATATTCACTACACAAACTATGGACGTATTTGCCCTATCGAAACCCCAGAAGGCCAGGCTATTGGACTTGTTAACACACTTACAAGTTACGCAAAGATAAACGAATATGGCTTCCTTGAAACGCCATACAGAAAGGTTGACAAAGAGACCGGCGTTGTTTCAAGCAAATGCGAATATTATATGGCAGATATCGAAGACACCGCATACATCGCTCAGGCTACAGAACCTCTCGATGAAAACGGAAGATTTGTAAATAAGAGAATTATCTGCAGACACAAAGACTTCGTAACCGAAATCCCTGCAAGTCAGGTTGACTATATGGACGCATCTCCTCGTCAATTTATTTCAGTTGCTACATCACTTATTCCATTCCTTAACTCTAACGAGGCTAACCGTGCACTGATGGGCGCAAATATGCAACGTCAGGCAGTTCCACTTCTTCAAGCAGATTCTCCAGTTGTTGGAACAGGTATGGAAGAAATTGTTGCTCGCGATTGTGGGTATTGCGTGCTTGCTAAGAGAGATGGTGTTGTAAGTTATGTAAGCGCTGATGAAGTTAGAATTCAAACTCCAGAAGGCGAAGAAGACATCTATCCACTTATTAAATTTGAAAAGACCAACGATGAAACTTGTATGAACCAAAAACCTTGCGTTAAGAAAGGTAACAAGGTTAAGGCTGGCGAAGTTATTATCGATGGATACTCTTGCCAGAACGGCGAACTTGCACTTGGTAAAAACGTGCTTGTTGGCTATATGAACTGGGAAGGATACAACTTCGAGGACGCTATTCTTATCAACGAAAAACTTGTTAGAGATGATGTATTTACATCAATCTGCTTGAAAGTTGAAGAACTTAAGTGCCGTTCAACCAAACTTGGCGACGAGCAAATCACTCGTGATATACCAAACCTTGGCGAAGATGCACTTAAAAACCTCGACGAAAATGGTATCGTAAGAATCGGTGCTGAGGTTAAACCAGGGGATATCCTTGTTGGTAAAGTTTCTCCTAAGGGCGAAACAGAACTTTCTCCAGAAGAAAGACTTCTCCGTGCAATCTTTGGTGAAAAGGCAAGAGAAGTTAGAGATACATCACTGCGTGTTCAACACGGTAAAGGCGGTGTTGTTGTCAACGTTCAAGTATTCTCAAGAAAGAACAAAGACGAACTTGAACCTGGCGTAAATGAACTTGTTAAAGTGTTTATCGCTCAAAAGAGAAAGATCTCTGTCGGCGATAAGATGAGCGGACGTTACGGAAACAAGGGTGTTGTTTCAATCGTGCTTCCAGAAGCAGATATGCCATTTATGGCAAACGGCCGTCCTCTTGACATTATGCTTAACCCACTTGGTGTTCCTGCACGTATGAACTTAGGTCAGGTGCTTGAACTCCACCTTGGACTTGTTGCCGGCTCACTTGGCTGGAAGGTTGCTACTCCAGCATTTGACGGCGCTGATGTAAACAAAATTAAAGAGTTGCTGGTTGAAAACAACTTCCCAGAAGACGGAAAAGTTCAACTTTATGACGGAAGAACCGGCGAACCTTTTGAAAATAAGACCAGTATTGGTATTAAATATATGCTTAAACTTAACCACATGGTTGACAGTAAGATTCACGCTCGTTCGATTGGACCTTACTCACTTATCACACAACAACCTCTTGGTGGTAAAGCCCTCTTTGGTGGACAAAGATTTGGTGAAATGGAAGTTTGGGCTCTTGAGGCTTATGGCGCTTCTCACGTTCTTCAGGAAATGCTTACTGTTAAGTCTGATGACGTTGTTGGAAGAGTTAAAACCTTTGAAGCGATTGTTAAGGGTGAACCAATTTCAGAACCTGGCATTCCAGAATCGTTTAAGGTGCTTGTAAAAGAACTTCAAGCCCTTGCACTTGATGTTAAGATACTCACAGAAAACGATGAAGAAATTGACTTACCAGAATTATCACAAGATGAACACACAAGACCTTCACTTGAAAATGAAGTAGAAAACGACCTTAAGAATGTTACACTCGATATTGACGAAATGTTAGAGTCTAACGAGGAAGAAGAAAAGAAAGACGAGTTTGAAGAACTTATCAACGAACAATCAACCATAGACGGACTTAATGATATCGACATATTTGACGACTTTGGAGATTTAGACGACGAGTAATTTTAGGAAGTTTTGTATAGTATTTTTAAGATAGAAAAATATTTAAGAGGTAAATTATGTTTGAACTTAACAACTTTGAAAAAATCAAAATTGGACTTGCATCTCCAGAAAAGATTAGAGAGTGGTCTCACGGCGAAGTTACAAAGCCTGAAACCATAAACTATCGCACGCAAAAACCTGAAAAAGACGGTCTTTTCTGCGAAAGAATCTTTGGACCTAAAAAAGACTGGGAATGTCATTGCGGAAAGTATAAAAAGATTCGCTATCGTGGAGTAGTTTGCGACAAGTGCGGAGTTGAAGTTACAAGAAGCAAAGTTCGTAGAGAGAGAATGGGGCACATTGAACTTGCTTGCCCTGTTACTCACCTTTGGTATTTTAGAACCGTTCCATCAAGAATTGGAACTCTTCTTGACCTCACACCAAAGACTCTTGAACAGGTTGTATATTACATCAACTACATTGTAACTGACCCTAAGAGCACCGACCTTGCTTACAAGCAAATCCTTACAGATAAAGAATATCGCGATGCTATTGAAAAGTATGGTGTTGGAAGTTTTAGCGCTGGTATGGGAGCAGAAGCAATCAAAGTTTTGCTTTCTCACGTAGATCTTGAAAAGGAATCGGAAGTGCTTAAAGCCGAACTTAAAAAATCTAAAGGCCAAAACAAGATTAAGGCATCTAAAAAACTTGACGTTGTTGAATCTTTTAGAAAGAGCGGAAACAATCCTACTTGGATGGTGCTTGACGTTATTCCAGTTCTTCCACCAGATTTGCGTCCTATGGTTCCACTTGATGGTGGGCGATATGCCACAAGCGATTTGAACGATCTTTACAGAAGAGTTATAAACAGAAACAATCGTTTGAAGAAACTTATGGAACTTGGCGCTCCTGATGTTATTATTAGAAACGAAAAGAGAATGCTTCAAGAGGCTGTCGACAACCTTATCGATAACGGTAAGAGAGGAAAGGCAGTTCAAGGCTCGAAGCAAAGAGATTTGAAATCACTTTCTGCTATGCTTGGCGGAAAACAAGGTAGATTTAGACAGAACCTTCTTGGTAAGCGTGTTGACTATTCTGGACGTTCAGTTATCGTTGTTGGGCCAGAACTTAAAATCTATCAATGCGGACTTCCTAAGGAAATGGCTCTTGAACTCTTCAAGCCTTTCATTATGAACAGACTTGTTGAAATGAACCTTACAAACAACATCAAAACTGCTAAGCGTATGATTGAAAGAGAAAAGCCAGTTGTTTGGGATATACTAGCAGATGTCATTAAAGATCACCCAGTTATCCTTAACCGTGCTCCAACTCTTCACAGACTTTCAGTTCAGGCCTTTGAACCAGTGCTTGTAGAAGGTAGAGCAATCAAACTTCACCCATCTGCTTGTCCTGCGTTCAACGCTGATTTCGATGGCGACCAAATGCCAGTTCACGTTCCACTTTCAATCGATGCTAGAACAGAATCAAGAACTTTGATGCTTGCATCAAATAACATCTTAAAACTTAGTGATGGCGAACCAATCGTTGTTCCATCTCAGGATATTGTGCTTGGTTGCTATTATCTTACCCTTGTTCGTCCAGGCGCTAAGGGTGAGGGCGAGATATTTGCATCAGTAGACGAAATGAACTATGCATATCAAACCAAACACCTTGCTCTTCAAGCAGAATGTGCCGTTCGTGTTTCGAAAGAATATAACGGAAAAGTTTACACAAAGAGAATTACAACAACAATGGGAAGAATCTTATTTAACGAGATTGTCCCACAAGATTTGGGATATGTTGACAGATCTGTCGAAGAAAACGTTTGTGAACTTGAAGTAAACAAGCCAGTTATGAAAAAGGAACTTAAAAAACTTGTTGGCGATGTTTATGAAAAGTATGGCACAACAAGATGCGCAAACTTTGTCGACGATTTGAAAGCACTTGGATATAAATATTCTACTCTCGCTTCTATATCAGTTAACATCTTTGATATTGAAGAACCAAAAGAGAAAGCACAAATAGTTAAAGAAGCAGAAGATCAAGTTCTCGAGAACGAAAAATTGCTTCGTCGTGGACTTATCACTCTTAACGAAAAACTTGATGCCAACATTGACATCTGGAACAAGACTGTTAACAAAGTTCAACAGGCAGTTGTTCAATCGTTAGACGAGTTCAACCCATTCAGCCTTATGGTGCTTTCTGGTGCGCGTGGTAACAACGTGCAGTTGAACAGCGACTGCGGTATGATTGGTATTAAGGCGACCGCATCTGCTACAAAGAACGATATTGCAATTAAATCTTCCTTTAGACAAGGACTTACACCTATCGAATACTTCATTAACTCACGTGGTTCGAGAAAAGGTCTGTCAGATACCGCTCTTAAAACCGCTGACTCTGGTTACTTAACAAGAAGACTTGTTGATATTTCACAAGAAGTTGTTGTTACAACCGAAGACTGCTTTGCAGATCTTGGCGAAAAACCTAAGGGAGTTGTTGTTGGCGACTTAGTTTCGGACGGATTAGTTATCGAAACTCTTGAAGAAAGAATCTATGGACGTGTTACAGTAAACGATATTATCAATCCAAAGACTAAAGAAGTTATCGTTCCTGCAAACGAAATGATTACAAAAGAAAAGGCAAAAGCCGTTGTAGATGCAGGAATCAAAGAAGTTGAAATTAGATCACTTATCACTTGCCGTTGCAAACACGGAGTTTGCGCAAAGTGCTATGGAAGAGACCTTTCTGGAAAAGATATGGTTACACACGGCGAAGCAGTTGGTATTATCGCTGCTCAGTCAATCGGTGAACCAGGAACACAACTTACAATGAGAACCTTCCACACTGGTGGTTCTGCAGTTGCTGCCGATATTACACAAGGTTTGCCTAGAGTCGAAGAAATCTTCGAGGCTAGAGTTCCAAAAGGACAATGCGTGCTTTGTGAAGTTGACGGAAAAGTTAAAATCAAAGAAGACGCAAGAACATACACAATCACTGTTGCTACAAGCGATGGCGATGTTGACTATGAACTTAGAAAACCAGTTGTGCTTAAAGTTAAAGATGGCGATCACGTAGAGCCAGGAACACAACTTAATGCCGGACCTATCAATCCAGCCGATCTTCTTAGAACAAGAGGTCTTAAAGGACTTGAACAATATCTGCTTTCTGAAGTTATTAAGGTTTATCGTGGACAAGATGTTAAAGTTAACGATAAGCACATCGAAATTATCATTCGTCAAATGCTTAAGAAAGTTAAGATTGAAGATGCTGGCGACACCGATCTTCTTACTGGCGAAATCGTTGATATTTCAAGATGCGAAGAAGAGAACGAAAGAGTTCTTCAAGCGGGCGGAAAACCTGCCATTGCAAGAAGAATGCTTCTTGGAATCACAAGAGCCGCTCTTTCAACAGAATCCTTCCTATCTGCATCTTCCTTCCAAGAGACATCAAGAGTTCTTACTGATGCCGCTCTTAAAGGTAAGGTTGATAACCTTGTTGGTATTAAAGAAAACGTTATCATTGGAAAACTTATACCTGCAGGTTCTGGACTTAAGAAATATCGTTCTGTAGTGCCTGTAAAAGTTGAAAAAGAAGAGGCATTATAAGATTAGATTAAACAAAAAGACTTTATCAAATTGATAAAGTCTTTTTTTATTATAAATTATACGTAAAACATCTAAAAATACAGCAAAAAACACGCCTTTTTGTCAAATTGTTTATTTTTATGATAATTTATCTTAATTTTAAATAAATTAAAATAAAAAGGCGGAAAAATACCTAAAATAGGGATTAAAAAATAAAAAGAAAAATGGCTAGATTAAATATCTAACCATTTTTATTTAATTTTCAACTTATTTGAAAGTTATTTATTTTTCGTCTTTCTTAGTTGTTGTTTTTGCACTCTTTTTTGATTCCTTTTTCAAGAGCTTTTGCTTTGCATCGGCTTCAAGATATTTTCTTCTTTCGATGTTAAGCAGATACTCAGGAGATTTGATGTTTTCAAGTTGTGAGTTAAGTGCATTAAGTTTTTCTGAAATTACACTACGTTTTTGAGCGAATTGCTTAAATTCTTTCTCAGTTGCTTTAGCATCATTTTCTTTTCTAAGGGAGACTACTTTCTCTTTGTGTTCTTTTTCAAGACTTTCAAGTTCGGTTTCAAATTTCTTAATTACGTCTTCAACATCTTTAGCCTGCTTGTCTCTTTCTTCTTCGGCTTCTTTTCTAAGAACGTCTCTGTGGAGCGAACCTTTTCTGTCGTATGTTTCTTTACGTTTTCTTTCAATCTTCTTAATCTTAATCTTTCTTAAGAAGTATCCAACAATGGCAACTATCATTGCAAGTGCAAATATGATTGAACCTACATACATAAGCCATTCCCAACCGATTGTGTTTGTTTCGCTGTCTGTTGAGTCATCAGGACTTTCAACGTCTTCTGGAGTTTCTTGGGTTGCTACATACACTTTGCTGCTGTTTACGTCGAAGTTGTCGCCGTTTACTGATGTGATTGCTGCTTGATATGCTTCCCAGATATCCTCGTTGTTCGATTCGTCAAACTTGTCGAAAGTTAAATCGTAGAGAACTATTGTTCCGCAAGTTCCTTCGTTTGCACTTGTGAGGGAGATATATAGGTTACCAGAAATCTCATTGGTGCTGTGAAGGTAAAGGGTGTAGGTTTCGTAGTCATCGTTTGATACAAGGTTTGACATAAACTTAAATGAGTTGTCTGCGTTGATGCCAACATTTGCACCATAGGTATATTTTGTTGGGTCAAAGTCTTTGTCGAAAGAGGTATTTTGGTATCTAAAGTGTGTTTTAAGTTTGAATGTAAGAACATAATAACTTTCTTCGGCAAGGTCAAATGAGTAGTTACTTTGAATTGTGTAAGTGCCTGCTTTGTTGTTGGTTATCTTGAAGAGGTATTTGTCTGTATCTTCAAGGTAGAATGGGGAATCTTCACTAAATGTTGGGGCTACGTGCTCTGTTTCATCATCTCTTGTTTCGATGTAAGAAGAAGTTACAATTCCGCCATAGTTATCATTTGTGTTTGTTGATGTTGTATAAGCGCTTGAATAGAAGTCTTTTTCGTTGTTTGTGATTACATTTGAACCAAGGTTGAGATAATAATTTGTTAAATCGGAAACATTGTTCGTTTCTTTGATTGTTGCAAATTCGTCTGCTGTGAGTTCAAGTTGCTCGATTGCAAAGTTGTCAAAGTAACTATATCCGGCTACTCCAACGCCATTCTTTGTTCCAAATTCAATTTGAATGAACACATTTTCAGCAGCGGTTGATGTTTGGAAGTAAATTGAATATGTTTTCCAGTCAAGTTCGGAATATACATCTTCGGCTTGATATAAAAGGATATTGCTTTCGTTGTATATTGAAACTTTGAATGAAACGTGTTCGTCTGAAGTTCCTCTTGTGATTGTTGTGTAATCAAATGTAAGGTTATAGTAACTGTTCGCCGTCATAGTAAAGGTGGAGGATTTTACGCTTTGATAAGCACGTTCGTTCATATTTGCAAGCATAAGAATGTTGTTGTTTCTGTCAATCTTGTTGCCTGGGCTATTTGGATTTCCTCTGCCTTGTGCCCACAAGTATGGGTTTTCGTTGCCTAAATCTTGATTTGCTAAGTAAGACTCGTAATATTTTTCATATTCGCTTTCTTTAACGTTTATTATTCCGCCAAAGGTGAATCCTTCTTTTTCGATTGTCCAGTCAGCAGGAGCAAGTGGGTAATTTTCGTTTTCGTTTTGTGCATCATCAAATTTTGCATTGGTAATTGAGTGTTGTGGGCTAAATGGGTCAAGAGCAAGTTTGTTTCCGCCAGCAGTATAATCAGCATAGTTTGAATATTCGATTGTGATATCGTCGAACACAACGCAGCCGGTTGCTGGGGCATCGCTACTTCCAACAGAAAGCACAATGTTGATGCAAGAGTTATAGAAACTTGAGCCTTTTACATAAAATTCAACTGTGCCATAATTGTTTGTGAAGTTGTTTGTTACGTTGCTTGTGATTGATGCACTTTGTTGGGAGAGGGTATACTTGTCAGCAGGAACAGAGTCGGTCATCTTTTCAACAACTTTGAAGTATGCAGTTCCGTCAAGGGAAGAGATTTTGTAGTATGCTTTGATTTTGTAGTATTGTCTAGCGCTGATGTTGATGTCGCCAGATGTAACTTCTATGAATTGGTTCTGTGCTGCAAGAGCCATAGCCTTTTCGCCAGAGGTTACTTTGCCAAGCGAACCATCGCCATTTAAGGTTGCTTTTGCAAGGTAATTTGAACCAACGCTTGTGTAGTTTGCACCTAAGTTTGATGAATTAAACTCCTCTGCAGAGTTAACATTGACAATCTTTGCTCTTCCGGTGCTTTCTTGAGATCTTGTCCAGCCGTTGATTCTGTTATCTGCATCGTTCTTTTCAAAGTCAAAGTTCAAGGATTCTGGAAGGGTAAGAGATTTGTCTTCTACATAACTAACGAACTTAACTGTTGACATTGTTTTTGTTCCAATGTTGGTGTCAGGTTCTTCTTCAAGACCTGGGGTGGACATATCAAGTTCAAGTTTCTTCGATTCCAAATATTCTTGATATCTTGCGTAGAAGTCAACTGGGCTATACTTCCAAACTTCAACGTTATCAAAGAAGACAACGCCAGACGAGCCATTTCCACTTCTTTCACCAAGAGTAAGTTCTAAGTTTGCAGAGAGGGAGGTGTTTCCGGTTGCTACAAAGAAGTAGAAAGATGTCCACTCCTTTGAAATAACAGGTTCAAATGCAAGTCCATCTGTAAAGTTTGTTTCAGAGTTGTTTAAGTCAAGGTAAATTGAACCAAGTCCATATTGATTTAAGTTGTCGGAAGTTGTTGTGCGTGAGTAATAGTTAACAGTTTGTGAAATTTGATATTGTCCGCTTGTTGTGCTGTATCTTGTTGTTTGTTCTTCGGCACTTCCGCTTGTGATTGTTGATGGTGTAAATTCGATAGATTCGCACTTATAGGTTGTTGTGTTTGAAGGGAAAACATAGTTTACATTTGATTTAGAAATGTAGCAAGTCAAACCATCGTATTGGAAGGTGAAATATTCAGGTGCATCTTCGTATACTTCAAAGTTTGGTTTTTCAAGAACTAATTTTCCAGCAGTGATAGCAGGATCTGTTTCCTCCAAAAGAGATTCGAGCGTTTCGGTTGTTTCAAACTTTTCGTCGGTGTAAAGGTTTGTTTTTGTGCCAATTTCGATAGCAGATGCATCTTCCAACTTAATGAATTTTGAATTGCCGGTTGTTTGGTCAATTACCACACCAACATATTCGTCATCTGCGTAGAAGGAAAGGTTTGATGTGAAGTCGCTTGCAAGAGGTTCAGCATCTTCTACTAAAACTTTCTTAACGTAGTATGATCTTCCGCCACTTGTAAATGAGATGTATGGTTCGTCATCTGAGAAATTTACTGAGTTAAATTCTGACTTAGAAACGTTAACAGGGGCATTTAAATCTGTTCCTCTTAGGGTATATTCATTTCTTGTCTTATAAATAGAATCACTCTTAAATGCAACTTCGAAAGAATAGTAAGAGTTTTCGTTCAAGGTTATCGAGCCAGATTTGTAACTTTGATTACCATAAGTGTTTGTGTTCTCGTCGGAATTATCCTTGCTTGTCTTAGAGTTGATCATAAGAATCTGTGTATCACTTGCGTGAGCACCTGGATTATTTGCCAAATAATAGGTTGAATTCTTTCTGTTATTAAAATAGTTTGCATCTGTGTTGATAACACCAGCAGTTGTATTTGTGGTTGCTTGTTGCCTTGTCCAGTTTGTTGGATTTTGTGAGAGCGTTGTTGTTGTGGTGTAGTTAAAGTTCGAGTTTGTAAAGGTAACAGGCTCTATGTAATTTACTGCAACATCAGCAAGTGCATCTTTAGGTTGGAAAAAGAAACCAACAAAGCCGGTCATTGTAATTGGCATTATAAAGGCTAAAATAAGAAGTAAAATCTTAGTGCTAATCAATTTAAGTTTTTTCATAAACCACCTATAAATCTAAATTTGTGTATTAACTCAATTATTATAATACATTCACTCTCGAAAATCAAGAAAAACAAATATTTTTACAGAAATTATTTATAATAGATAATATGTCTTATAAATATAGTAACAACATATCATTCTCATCTAAAGGCAGCGATGCCAAACTTACAGCAAAACAGTGCTTGCTGCTTATCTTTTGTGGCTCGGCAATCGGTTTTTTAAATGGCTTTTTGGGAGGCGGTGGCGGAATGATATGCGTTCCGTTATTAGAAAATGTGCTTAAAATTCCAAGTAAATATTCTCATGCGACAGCAATCGTCATAATATTTCCAATTTCACTCATTAGTGCGGCAGTTTACACCTTTTCGGGCGTCATCGAAAACATACCGCTTTTAACAATCACGTTTGGAACGGTGCTTGGCGGAGTTGTTGGGTCGCTGTTTTTAAAGGTGTTGCCATCAAAGATTATCCGCATCATATTTTCGCTTATTATGTTGGCTGGCGGCATAAGGCTTTTGTTTTAGATAGGTCGTTATGATTTACTTTTTCTACATCTTAGCGGGAGTTGTTTCGGGAGTGTTTGGAGGGCTTGGAATGGGAGGCGGAACGTTGCTTATTCCAATCCTTACAATCTTCTTTTCGTTCGAGCAAAAACTAAGTCAAGGGATAAACCTTTTAAGTTTTCTTCTTATGGCGCTTTTTTCGATAGTGATACACTACAAAAATGGATACATAGTTACAAAACATATCGGCTGGATAATATTTTTTGGTATGTTATTTTCGATTTTTGGGGCATTTTTAGTGAATTTTGTGCCATCAAAGTTGTTAAAAATAATTTTTGGGGTATTTCTGTGCGTGCTTGCGATTATTGAAATTTTTAAAATAATTTTTTCGAAAAAGAAAAAATAATATTCTTCCCATATTATGATGTTTTTAGTAAAAAAACAAATTGATTAAAAGCAATATTATTTTAAAAAAAATAGTTTACAAAATGGGTTTTTTATGATATGATATTACTATCAATTTAGGAGAGTAATTATGGTAGATAAAAAGACTTGTATTTCTTGCGGAACTTGTGTTGCTATTTGCCCAGTTGGAGCAATCTCTTTTGGGGAAGATGGCAAGGCACAGATAGACAAAAACATCTGCATTCGTTGCGGATCGTGTCAGGCTAGTTGTCCTGTTAGCGCTATCGATATTGACAAATAACTTAAAGGGGAATTTATGGAAAATATTGCTTTTATACAAATTACCGAAAGAAAGATTGAACTTAAAATTATTCAAAGTCGCTCGGGGAGATTTCGTATCTTAGAGCAGGTTGAAAACTATTATGACCTTACAAAAGATTTGACCGTTGATTGCTTGTTTTCACCAAAGTCAAAAGCAGATATTTTAAAGATATTGAACATCTATCGTTATACGGTAGAAACTTTCTCTGTTACAAAGATGATTGCTTTTGCATCTAACATCATTGTTAAGGCAAGAAACTATCGCGGACTGCTTGACGAGATTTACACAAACACCGGAATGAATTTTGTGCTTGTTGGCAACGACGAAGTGATAAAGGACATCTATGAGGCAACTGTGTCGAAGGTTGAGTTTTCTAAGGCAACCGCAGTTTATGTTTCGGGCTACAATACCTATTTGTTTAGATATAACAGACGCAGTGTGCTTGACCACGCTGTTATTCCTTATGGATATATCAACCTTTCAAGTTCAAAGAAGTCTTTTGCAGACAAGGTTGCTTTGTTTAAGAAAGAGTTAAAAGACCTTGCAATCGTGAAAGATGCCGAAGAAGACATTGTTGGGGTTGGAACTCCATTTATCGATTTGTCGAGAGTTGCAAAGAAACTTCTTCGCTATCCACTTGACATCGATAACAACTACATTATGGGCAGAGATGGAGTTAACAAACTCCTTGAGTTTACAAAGGACCTTGATGTAGATAAGATAAAGAAGATAAAGGGCTTAAGCCCAGAGAGTGGCGAAAGTTTGAATGGCGGACTTGCAATCGTTTGCGCGCTGTATGATGCCTTTAAAACGGAGAAGATTTGTGTCAGCGATGCAGAATGTATCGATGGCAAGATTCTTCAAAACTTAGTTGGCTCTCCAACAGAAAAATACACCGACTTACTTCTTAACAGTTTGGATAACTACTACGAGTTTAAGAAGGAGGGCTTGTCGATAAATGACAGCGTATACAATATGGCTGTTTTGCTCTTCAAACAACTTAAAGTGGTGCATAAACTTTCTAGAATTTACGTTAAACCTCTTAAAATTGCATCATATATGTTTGATTGCGGAAAGTATATCGACTTTAAAGAATATGAAAAGCACGGCTATTACACTATTTTAAGCGCACAACTTGTTGGAGCATCGCAAAAAGAGATTCTTATTGCTGCCCTTGCTTGTGAGTGCCAAAATCCTGACAACTTCAGCCTTGCTGAGATTATGAAATATAAAGACCTTTTAAGCGAAGAAGATGTTGAAGCGATAAGAAAGATTGGGCTTCTTGTTAAACTTGCAGCAACACTTAACGCATCAAGAAAGGGCGTTATCACAGATATCGTTTGCGATATTCTGGGCGACTCGATAATTATGAAAACGGTTGTCAAGGGCGACCCTTCCTTTGAAATTATGCAAAGTATGAAAATTGCAGAAGATTTCAAGAAAATATTTAAGAAAAGTTTGCAAATTATATAAAAACACCATTAAATGTGATTTTAGGATAGATAATGGAAAGAAAAAAGAAAAGCATCTTAATATTTGCCATTGTGTCGGTGATACTTTTGGCAATTGTAGGCTACCTTGGGGTGGTGTGCTATTTCTTTCTTTTTGACAGCAACAACATAAGCGGAAAACTTGGCGTTTGGGGATTCTGTTCGACAGAAGACATCGGCAATATGTATCTTGACGCCTCTTTCAGCATCGGTGTGGGCGAAGAGCAGCACTCTTACGGCATAAACGTAAGGGAAGATGGATATGTTGTAACCGCTTTGACCGAGTTAGGCGACTATCAAGAGAAAAAGATATTACTTTACGCAAATAATGGTTCAATTTACAACGGAAACGTCGTTTTTGCTGACGAATATTACAATTTGGCAGTGATAAAAGTAAGCAGCCTTAACGAAGAAAACGAGAAGATTGCTTTGCCTTATGTAAAGGTGTCCTCTTTTAATAATAGGGGCTTTGGAAGTTTGATTTCTGTCAATCTTTCCGGAACAACAAAAAGTTATGACAGCGTTGAATTGCTTTCTGACGGACTTGAAACGGTGGCATATTACGAAAAAATAGATGGACAACAAATAGTTAGTAGAGTCTTTGAGAACGCTTTTTATTATAAGTCTAAACAAAATGTAAATGGTGCTATTTTGAACAAAAAAGGAGAACTCCTTGGCATATATGTCAACTTAAACAGTGTGCTTGACGAATATTTCCCAGCAGCAATTTCGGTTGACTTTTTAAATAGCGTTATTGGCAACATAGTTAAAAGCACCGATGGTTACAAGAGCGAACTTGTAGAAAACTTAAACGGATTAGATATGATTCAACTTGAAAGCGATATTGCATCGAGAGTGGTTGGCGAAGTTTACTATTACAACGGAAAACAAGTGCCTGACGAGTTTATTGACATCTACTCTTCGTTAAGCGGCGTATATCTGCTTGACGACTTTAGTTATGGCGGGCAAACGATTGAAAAAGCAAATTTGATTACAAGTGTGTCTTGCAACGGAGATAGAAAGACGATTACAACTGTTTACGAACTTGTCAACTTTTTCTATGGACTCTCTTCCGGCTCTACTTTTAAGATTTTTTCGTATAATATGAGTGATTTTGACATAGAAAATCCAGATACTAATGTAAACGAAACCACTTTTGTGGTCGAGTGAGGTGAGATATGAAAAAGTTTAAGTATGCAATTGAAGTTGGCGGAGGCTACACAAACATATATATTAAAGGGCAGGGGCTTGCATTAAAAGAACCTACTCTTGTTGCCGCTGAACCAACAGAAGATGGATATAAAGTTATTGCGCTTGGCTCTGAAGCAAGAAAATTAGTTGGAAAAACAAAGGAAAACATCGAAACTTTTACCCCTTGCATCTATGGAGAACATTCAAACTATGAATACAGCGTTGTTTTGCTAAAATACTTCTTGTCGAAAGTTGGCTATAAAGAGTATGAAGATGACGTGCTTTTCCTCACTCCTTGTGGGCTTACTGCACGCGAAAAAGAAAACATCTTGCGTGCTTGCGAAGGCGCAAATATGGGATATGTAGAACTCATTCCAGCGATAATCTGCTCTTGCGTAGGCGAAGGGAGAAAGATTGATGGATCAACCGTCAATATGGTGGTGGACATCGGTGGCGCATACACAGATATTGCAGTTATCAATATGTCCAACATCATAAAGGGTGCAACCCTTTCAGTTGGTGGCAAGTCCATCGATGCGTCGATTGTGAACTATATGGCTTATAGCGAGGAACTTTTGATTGGATTGCCAACCGCAGAAACTTTGAAGAACGAAGTTGGAAGTTTGTTCGACAATGATATGCTTAATATGGAAGTTACAGGGGTAGACGTCAAAACAAAATCGCCAAAAACAATGATAATTTACTCCGAAAACTTAAAATCGGCAATAAGACCATTTTATGACGAGATAATTAAAGGAATTGAAACGACAATAAACACTCTTCCTCCAGAAATTGTTACCGACATAATCAACAACAAAATTTTAATAACCGGCGGTGCAGCAAAGATGCAAGGCCTTGAAAATTACCTTAAAAAGCACCTAAATTATCCAGTTCAACTTGCTTCGGATATGGATTATGCAACAATTTTGGGCGCAGGGAAACTTTTGTCCGATCATTTGCTTCTTTCTGGAATCATCAACAAGTTGTAAAGATAAATTAAAGACAACAAATTCAACAATGTTAGATTTTTTTCGATAAAATCTAACATTATTTTTTTATAACAAACGCCACAAATTGATTTAAACTTTATTTGAGGTTTGAAATGGCAAGAAAAATCGTTATAACAAGTGGAAAAGGTGGCGTTGGAAAGACGACCGTTTGTGCTAATCTTGGAGTCTATTTGTCTAGGCTTGGCTTCCGCGTTGCGATGATTGATGTTGATATTGGACTAAACAACTTAGATGTCGTTATGGGTGTTGAAAAACAGGTTGTGTTTGACATTGTCGACGTTGTAAGTGGAAAGTGCCGCGTTAGGCAAGCGTTTGTGCAAGACTTAAACTATCCGTCGCTCTATCTTTTGCCGTCCTCTCATTCCTATTCGTCAAACAAAATTACCGGCGAGCATATTAAAAACATCACAGACATCATAGATCACTCGTTTGATTATATTCTGCTCGATTGTCCGGCTGGGGTGGAACTTGGCTTTCAAAGGGCAGTTTTTCCGGCAAATGAGGCGATTGTTGTTGTTACTCCGCACCTTTCAAGTTTGCGTGATGCAGACAAGGTTTTATCTATCTTAAATTCTTACAACATCGAAAGCAAATCGCTTGTGATAAACCGAATGAGAGGAGATCTTTTGCTCTCTGGCGAAATGATAAACATCGAAAGCATTGTGAAGGCGATGCATATTCCACTTGTTGGGATTGTGCCAGAGGACGATTCGATTTGCAAATCAAACGGAAGAATACTCACCGACAGCGAAAGTGCAAGGGCGTTTACTTTGCTTGCCGAAAACATACATAACGGCAGCAGAAAGATATACGATTGCACCTATAAGTATCGTGGACTTTTGGGCTACATCAAGCGTAGCATCAAAAAGCACGTTTAGGAGGAGTATGGAAATTTTAAGCGAAGTTTTGGTAAGAGATAAATTTCAAAACATCAACGTGGTAACGAATATGTTAAAAAGCGAGATAACTGCCGTCTTAAAAAATTATTTAATAATCGACGATGGAGTTGTCATAAGATATAGAAAGGACGGCGAGTTTTTTGTCTTTAACATCGAGGTGGTTGCAAGCAGAATAAAGCCGATGGGAGTGCGTTGTCAGTATGTTTAAAAAGATGTGCGAGTTGTGGTATTTTAAGCGAAGTGAAAAGGCAGAGCGAGAAAATATCTTGAAAAAGTTAGAGAACAAAAATAAAAAAGAGGGCGATTAAAACCCTCTTTTTGCTTATTTTTTAATGTTTTTTCTTAAAAAATCGTGTTTTTTGCTTATTTTTTGTTATTTTTCAAAATAAACGATTCCATAAACGCCAGGCCCAACGTGTGTTCCAACAACACAACCGATTCCGTGATATTCGACATTATTTGGGTCAACTTTAAGTTTGTCAGCATATTTTTCGACAAACTTTTGTGCCTTTGATTTGTCGTCAGTATATCCAAAATAGATTGGGTAATTCTTGTCGCGCTCTTGTGCTTTTTCAAGCATAAACAAGTTTACTTGTTCGCCACGCTTTTTTGCACAGTTGGCAACTTTTCCGTTTTCAATTGTTACAATTGGCTTAACTCCAAGCACAGTTCCAATAACTGCTTGGGCGGCATTTATTCTTCCACCGTGCTTTAAAAATTTTAGGTCGTCGATTGCGGCGTAGAGTTTTATCTTGCCCTTTAATCTTTCAACTTCGTTTATTACCTCTTCAGGTGTTCTATCGCCATCGTCGATATATTTTAATAGGGCGGTAATCAAAGCACCTTGCGCAAAGGTTGTAAGTTGTGAGTCGCAGATATAAACGTTTTTCATTTTAAGTGCTTCAACCGCGTTGTTTGCTTGGGAGATAGTTCCGGCAAGATTTGATGAAATAACAACCGTGATAACAAACCAATCTGCTTTGTTGCAGTAAGGTGTTAGGGCGGTTTCAAATTTGAATTGATTTGGTTGACAAGTTTTTGGAATTATGTTGGTCGATTTAAGTTTGGCATAAAACTCGTCGTGAGGGAGTCCCTCTGGGAACAACTCACCATCAAAATTCACTTCGATTGGAAGTATGGATATATCATATTTTTTTACAATTTCTTCATCGATATCTACAGATGCGTCAGTTACAATTTTATATTTCATATTTACGTCCTTTCTCTTAAAAATTATATCACTTGCGCGTGCTTATTGCAAATAAAATAAACAATTTCACAGCAAGCACATATCATTATATGCCACGCCGTGAAATTGCACAAAGATATTAGTTTCTTCTAAACAACTGCTTTGTGAAGTTGTAGAAGGCGACTGTGATGATTAGGTAATATAGCATCGAAATGTAGATGTTTCCGTTTGCGATGAACATTGTGTTTAAAAATCCTATCGAACTTGTTGCACCGCCAAAGAATGAGAACAAATTGGTGTGAACAAATGGAAGTAAGGTGTAAACAAATATTCCGCTTAAGAACATATTGCATAAAAACGCAATAAGGGCGACGCTGTAACCGACGATAAGCATAATTTTGAAATGACGCGTGATGTTCATAAGGAAGATTGTAAGAATCACATAGAACAGCACTTCAAGTTCCACGCACGCAAGTTTCAAAAGTAGGTAGGCGATTGGATTTATCTTATACGCAGAACTAAGGTTATAAACGGCGAGAATGTTTGAGAAAGTTCCGCCATACATCATAAAGCCAGAGCCTAAGAACAGCGCAAAGAAGACAACAAGAAGCAAAAGCGTGCTTAGAAGAATTGCGATAAACTTTCCGGTGAACACGTTGTTAAATGATACGTTTTGCGTCAAAACCATATCCATCTTACCATTTACTCTGTCTTCACCATATAGGCGGTATGCAAAGTAAATGCCGATGCAGATTGTGATAAGTCCAACGATGCACATAAGGGTGTAGGTTACATCATAGGCGCTTATTTTTCCGGTTACGCGATTGAAACTCATTGCAGTTTGATAGTCGGCATAATACAAACTTTCCTCTGCCAAAACATACTTAGCAAGAATAGTAGTGTTTTCTGCCTCGCTGCTGTTTTGCTTTGTGAAGTTGTAGATATTTCCATAGTTTCTAAGGGCATCTGCAAATATCAAATGAAGTTCCGCTTTAAGTCCGTCGTTTGCCATCTTTGTTTGGTATTTATAGTTGAGAATAAGGCTTGTCATATCTTTAAAAGTTGACGCGCTTTGAGGCTGCGAGTTTAACTCGTTTATCTTACTTAAAATGTTGTCAAGTTTTGTTTGAACGTTGGTTACATAAAGAGTTTGCAATCTATTCATTGCTGGGGCATTCAAAAGCGTTTGGCCTTGTGTGCTGTCAAATCTCTCACAAAGGTCGACATATTTTAAGCAATTCTTATAGGCTTGCATATAGTCGGTGCGCGCATAAAACTCTGCCGACAAGCCGGCATACAAATCTTCGGCAATCTTAAAGTCGACATTTGATATGTAGAAATTCATTTCATACATTGGATAGTTTTTTATCTCTTCGATAAACTGTCCAAGGTTATTTACTGTGTTTACATCAATGTTAAAGGTAGACTGAGGGATTCTGCTGCTACTCGATTGAGATAAGTCTATTCTTCCCAGAAGTTTGTTGATGTTTACTTGCAAATCTTCATACTCTTCTGCCAAAGTAGTTGAGCGGTGTGCTGCCAAGATGCGGGAGTTTTCGGATATTAGGGCATCAAGGTTTGCTTTTGAATCTTCAACAGTTGCAGACGCAGTGAAGTTTTTGTAAAGTTCGGTTGTGCTTGCTGCACTTTGATAACTTAAAGATACGCCTTCAACTATTACTGGTTTGAAAAAGAAACCCATTGAAATGAAGATTACTGCCGAAATAGCAAGGGAAATCAGTGTTATTGGGTTGAATATTAAACGTTTGAAATCTTGGAAGGCAATCTTTAAAGTTTTCATTTTTCTTCCTCCCTAAAGTTAGGAGTCAGTGAGGCGAAGATTTCTTCTGCTTCGTTTGTTAACTGCCCAATATCGTAGATTATAAATTTTTTGTCAGTTAAAAACCTAATTATGCTGGAAACTTGCTCTTCGGTTGCGTTCATAAGCAGAACTCTGTTACCCATAATTTTTACGCCGATTCTGTAGCAGTTTTTTATGAGTTGTGCGGCGTAATGAGGATATTTTGTTCGAATATATGTGTAGTTGTCAAGTCGTTTAAATTTGCTTATCTCTTTTGCATCGAGCGACGCTTTTATTTGTCTGTTTTCCATAAACAAAACGTTCGAGCACATCGCTTTCATATTCTTAAAGTCGTTCGACACGATAAGGACTCCAGTTCCGTGGGCGACAAGTGCTTGAAGTTTGTGCTTAAATTTGGTGATTGTGTCGTCGTCTAATCCTCTAAATGGTTCGTCAAGAATGATAAGTTTTGGCGAGGAAATAAGGCACAACAAAAGCGACATCTTTTTCTTTTCAAAGTATGTCAATTTCATAACTCTTGTGTGTCTTTTTTTGAATAAGTCAAACTCTTTCAAAAGTTCGTAAACTTCTTCTTGACTGTAATTTGTTTTAAAATTTGCGATAAATTTGATATTTTCAAGCACAGTTTGCCACTTATAGAACATAGGTGGGTCGAGTGCGGTGTTTATGTCTGCAACGTAACTGCTGTCAATCTCTTGCTTGTCTTTGTAAACAACCTTGCCATCAAAATATACCTCGCCTTCGGAGATAGGAAGTGCGCGGACAATAGCCTTAATAAGACTTGTTTTTCCAGATGAGTTTTTGCCTACGATGCCTAGTATTTCTCCCTTGTTTAAACTAAGAGAGACATCTTGAACCAAGAATTTTTTGTTAACTAGAACGGATAGGTTTTCTACTCTAAGTAACTCTTCTTTTGGTTGGCTGTTCTTCATACTTATATATTATAACAAAATAATGCCTTTATGTAAAGGCAATTTCTCAAAATTTTACCATCAAATTTTAATGGAACAATTACCATAATATTTTGAATTTGGGCGATTGTTGCAAATATGCTTATAATTATTGCTGTGGTTATTATTGTTGTTTACAGCAAGACAAAAGAGAAAAATAAAAAGCAAAAAATGGCAGAACATTAAAAAATGCAAAAAAATAGGCAAAAATACAGAAAAAACTTGCTAAAAAGCAAGTTTTTTTGTTTAATCGGTGTTTATTAGGTTGTCAAAAACATATTCATACAGCGCTGGGGCTTTCTGCCTCCACTTCTTGCAACACTCCTCAGCGCTCTGCCTTGTTGGGGCTTTTACTTTAAGTTCAAACAGTGGAGTTGCAATCAAATTTTCGTAGATGCGCAGGGTTATGAGGTAGGACCCGTCTTCTGCATCGGTGTAGGTAGCATAATATTCTTGCGACATCTTGATGTTCATTCTGTTTGCTTTGGTATATTCGGTTATTTCTTCGCGAAGTTCATAAGGAATGCGCCTATAAAAATACGACAGACAAGATCTGCCATCAACTGTAAGGGTATAGCGCATTTCGCCCTCCTTGCACTCCGTTTTGTAGATAAGTTTTGAATCTACAAGTTGCGAAAGAAGTTCGATGCAATCCATATAGTTTAGCCAGTTGTTTTTAACCGAACACATCTCGATAAGCGATATCTCGGTGAGGGGCATCTCTATCTTGTCTAAGACAAACAATATTATGAGTTTGTTGTTAATTGCGTCGTAATTCATAATAACTCCATAAAGAATTTTAACATCATTGGACGAAAAAATCAATTTATATAGTAATTTTCATTTGATTTTTTCTTAAATTATGCTAAAATTAAAGTTGTTAGGAGGGCACTATGGACGAACTTGATCTACTTTCTGTTGAAAGATTTGTGCTTAGATGTAACGAACTTCTTGGCGGCAGGTTTTTAGACTTAACTCAAAAACTTGACCTCTTGATGCAGGACATCATAAAGAGTGATGCTATTATGACATATCTTGCTGACGCGCTTGACGAATATGATGCTGACGCAGGTTTTAGCGCGGCATTTCCAGAAAACGCAACAGAAAAAACAAAAGTTAAATTGCCTAAAGACGACAAGCAAAGGCTTGCTCTTACTGTGAGTATATTCAATGATATCGACAGCGGAAAACTTAATTTGACCAAATTCCTTGAAACATACTTCAAAGACGAAAATGCTACGCCAATGCAAAACTTTTTGAACCTTGTTATTAAGCCTTTTAGAGATGCTATCGCAAAATATTTTGATGTCGATGTAAGGATAACTGAAGAAGATATTGCCGGGCATCAAAAGGAAACAAAGGTGGAGGAAGAGGAAGAAGAACCAGAACTTCCAGGGCTTAGCGAACTTTGTGAGGAGATTAAAAAAGTTTGCGTTTCGATTCTATCACAACTCAAGTTTGAAAAGAAAAAGGAAGTTGACGATGCGGAGTTTGTTGTAAATTCTATAATAAGGGCGTGCGAACTTAAAGACTTAACCGTGATAAACGGACTTATTGTTGGTTTAAGTTACGTTGCAAAAAAGTTGAAAGCAATAAGACACTCTGTTGATGAACTTACAACCCTTGTGTATGGTTTTTATGAGGGCTTTGGAACGGAAGAGGAAGAACAAGAAGAGCCTAACGACGAAGAAGAAACAGAAGAATAGTGTTGACATTTTTGAAAATATGTTTTAAAATGTCTGCATAAAAGGAGAAAAATTATGTTTAATTCATTTATTTGGTGGCGCGTATAGTTTAAGCGTTTGCAAGACCTATGTTTTGTGAATGCTTCTTTTACAGCACCACAAAACATATAAATGGATTAAATTATTTCATATAAAATCTAAGCCCGTTGGTATGTTTTGGAAGATATATCAACGGGTAATTTTTATTTTAAGGAGATTTTATTATGAAAAAAGTTATGCTTACTGGGGTTAGACCTAGCGGAAATTTGACATTAGGAAATTATTTAGGCGCTATCAAAAATTTTGTTGATAGACAGGACAAATGCAAAAGTTATATTTTTATTGCGGATTTGCACGCAATTACAAGTCCAAAAGACCCAAAACTATTAAAAGAATCGGTGGAAAACTGCATTGCAATGTATCTTGCTTGCGGGGTTGATCCAAAAAAGACGATTATCTTTAAACAAAGTGATGTTTTGGAGCACGGAACTATGGGATTTATTATGACCTTCCAAACCAAAATGGGAGAACTTAGCAGAATGACGCAGTTTAAACACAAATCACAGGGCCTTGGAAAGGAAGGAGTGGATACAGGGCTGTTTGTCTATCCAACGCTTATGGTGGGAGATATTTTGCTGTATAACACCAACATCGTTCCGGTTGGAAAGGACCAACAACAGCACGTTGAACTTACGCGCGATTTGGCGGAGAGGTTCAACAAAAGGTATGGCGAAACCTTTGTTATGCCAGATGTGTATATTGCGCCAATCGGGAACAAAATTCTAAACTTGCAAAATCCTCTTGAAAAAATGAATAAGTCGGACAGCGGAGATAACAGAGGAACGATCTTTTTGATGGAAGATATAAATGTTGCAAGAAAAAAGATTATGTCCGCCGTTACCGACAACCTTAACTGCGTTCGCTTTGACGAAGAAAATCAGCCGGGGATTTCAAATTTAATCAGCATCTTAGCCAAAATTACCGGCGAAGAAATAGCGTCGATTGAAAGGCGATTTAGCGGAAAAGGATACGGGGAATTTAAGAGAGAGGTTGCAGACAGAGTTTGTGAACTTTTAAGCGAAATTCAAACGCGATATAAGGGGCTTAGCAGTGAGATGCTGGACGCAATAACAACAGACGGCGCAAAACGTGCAAGACGCGTTGCAAGGCAAACTCTTGCCAAAACTTGTAAGGCGCTTGGGTTAGACTAAATTTTATAAATATATTTGACATAAGTTGCGCACGCTATTATAATCTTAGCAAGAGGGAGAAATGACTGAAGCGATTTATATTGTTAATGTGATTTTTTATTCGTTACTCGTCCTTACAGTTTTGTTGACGATACCAAGAATTGTGATGATATGTATGGGGTTAAAGCCTCAAAAACCTTTTAAAGAGGCAGAAAAACAACACAAATTTGCAATTTTGATACCAGCACGAAACGAATCAAAGGTGATAAGACAATTACTAGAAAGCATCAAAGCACAGGACTATGATGAAGATAAAATAGACACCTACGTGATTGTGGAATCGCTTGACGATCCAACGTGCCAGATATGTGAAGAATATAAAAACGTCTTTGTTTTTTGTAGGGAACATCTGGAACTTAAGGGAAAAGGTTATGCGCTTGATGAATGCTTTAAATATATCAAGAAAAAGCAGAAAGATGCCACAGAGAAGTATGAAGCATATTACATTTTTGACGCAGACAATGTGTTAGCGAAAAACTATATCAGCGAGATGAACAAAGTATACGACCAAGGCTATAAGGTTGCGGTTGGATATCGTGCTATTAAAAATGTAAACGATTCTGCCGTTGCCGCTTGCAGTGGATATTACTTTACGATGTTTTCGACCTTTAAAAACAAACCAAAGGCGATGGCAGGGCTTGACATTCAAGTGTGCGGAACAGGATTTTATGTCGATGCAAATGTGATTGATGAACTTGGCGGTTGGCCATTCCACACAATCACAGAGGACTATGAATTTAGCCAATACATATTGAACAACAATGTAAAAAACACCTATAACGAGCGAGCAAAATTCTATGACGAGCAACCAGCAAAATTTTCCGTTTCGTTTAAGCAACGCATAAGATGGTGTAAGGGCTTTTTGCAGGTTGGGAAGGTGCATAAGAAGGAGATAAGGGAGGCACGTGCAAAGGCGACCGGCAAGAAGATTTATTCGGTGTATGAAAACTATTTAACAATCTTCCCATTAGTTTTGGCAATAGTAACTTTTGCATATTTTGAACTTGCAAACCTTGTGCTTTTAATAATAAATGTCGCAACCAAAAATCCACTTTGGATAAGCGAGTTGAGGGCGATGGTGATTATGCTTCTTGCGCTTTATCTTGTGCTTGTGCTGTATACATACATAACAATTATTGCAGAAAATAAAAGATGCCACCCAACATTTTGGACGGCAATTAAAACGGGATTGTTTAATCCAATATTTATGATAGCGTATGTGCCAATCTTTTTAACAGCATTCTTCTCTAAGACTGTTGAGTGGGTGCCAATCGAACACACCGCAACACTTGACGAAGCAGAGATGCTGGAAGTTCAAAACGACGCCGAGGAAGAACTAGCATACAACAAAAAAGAAGTGTAAATTAACACTTCTTTTTTATTACCTTACTCTGTTACTTCGTCTGTTTTGTTTGACTTTTTAAGTTCTTCCAAAATCTGTGTAAGAAGTTCCTCTTGTGTTGGCTTTGGTGGAGGTGGAACTGGTTTGTTTTTCTCTCTAAGTTCTGCAGTTGCTTTTACAACGGCTTCACGATTTTTGAAATCAACACCTTGTTTTTTAAGTTCCTTCTTCTCTTCACGTGTAGGCATTTCTTTTACACTTTGAGAAATTGCACCGGTTGTCTTTGTTATCACTCTTAAAATTGAGAAGAGAACAAGAGCGATAATGAAGAAGTTGATAACAGCGGAAATTAACGCACCCCAGTCGATGTAAATTGACGCACTTAAACTGAAGTTGCCAAGTTCGTCATATCCAGGGCTGAGAATTGTGTAAGCCGATTCAAGTCCGTTGTTGCCAAGGCAGAGGGAGATAATCCAGTTTATGAGTGGTTGAATGATGTGTGATGTTAAGGCTGTAACGATTGCAGTGAAAGCGCCGCCAACGATAACAGCAACTGCCATATCAACAACATTGCCTCTAGAAATAAACTTCTTAAAATCTTGCCAAAATTGTTTCATAATTTGCTCCTTTTACGAAGTTAATTGTAGCACAACGCACAAAAAAAGACAAACATATTTCGACAACTTTTTTGCCAATTAAATAAAAAGAAAAAAATAGGCACAAAAAGGCTCTTTTGCGCTATTTTTTTGATAATTTTTTGCTAAAAATCTATTCTCTGTTGATTTATGCGGAGTTTTAAGATGTGATAATAAATTTCTGCCATCTGCTTTGGCGTTTCAATCATTCCGTTTCTTACCCAGGCAATTTCCAGCATAAACAACTCTCCAATAAACATTCTGGTGGAATAATCGCGCAGGCGGGAAGGGCGCTTGCTGCTATATAACTCGTAAAAGGCCTTTTGATAGGAGTTAAGCATCAACATTTCCATATTTTGATTTAGCAAAATTTTGATATACTTAACATATTTTTGAAAGACTTCAAGCGTGGTTGTCATAATGGCGCTTATCGAAAAATTTAGGCTTCGATGCTTTAAGATTTCTTCTATCGTTTCGTTGAAGCATTTTAATATGTATTTTTCTATGATGTCCTCTTTTGAATTGTAATTTCGATAAAACCCCATTCTGCTGACACCGGCGTGCTTTATAACTTCGGTGATAGTTATGTCATCAAATTTTTTATGCTCCATTAGGTCAAACAGTCCATCAACGATGCACTGCTTAACAAAGATATTGCTTTGACTTACACGCTTATTGCCATTTTGCTCGCTTAATTGATACACTTTTGCCCCCTTTGTAACAGTTGATGTTTATTTAAAACTTTTTTGTTGACTATTCAAAAAGATATGAATATAATCACTACTGTGATAAATGTATCACTTAAGATGAATATATCACAAAACGAAACAAAAGTAAATAAAAAGGTAAAGATTTATGAAAATTGGAATACCTCGTGCGTTGCTATATTACAAAAACGAAAAATTATGGACGACCTTTTTTAGCGAATTAGGAATTGAATATTTGATAAGCCCTCAAACGAACAAGGAGATCGTTGCAAACGGAGCAAATCTGGCAATCGACGAAACTTGCCTTCCAACAAAGATACTGCTGGGGCATATAGACTACTTAAAAGATAAGTGCGACTATGTTTTTCTGCCAAGAGTTGCAAGGGTGAATGGGTGCGGAATGTGCACTAAGTTTTTGGCGCAAGTAGACCTTGTAAAAAACACCTTTAGAGATGACAATTTAAACTACCTTTTCTACAATCAAGAAAAGGACAAAAAGAAAAGTGAATATAAAGCGTTTTTGAAGATGGGCAAGTTTTTAAACTTGAAGCCAAAGGATATTAAGGCTGCTTACCTTAAGGCAAGGGCGGTGCAAGACTCCTTTAATAAGCAAAGACAAGAGGCGCAAGAAAAAATCTTTAAAGAAACAAAAAAGAACAAAGTTTTGGTTGTCGCACACGCATATAATGTCGGCGACCAATTTGTTGGACAGCCTATTATTCGCGCGCTAAAGGAATTAGATTGCGAGCCAATTATTGCAGAGTATTTTGACGAAAAAGAGTGCATTAAGGCAAGTTACAACCTAACAAAAACACTGCCTTGGGCATACAACAGACACCTTGTTGGCGCAGTTGAACTATATAAAGACAAAGTTGACGGCATCGTTATTTTAACAACCTTTCCTTGCGGGCCAGACAGTATGGTCAACGAGATGATTTTACATAAAGTCAAAAACTTACCAATTCTGCTTTTAACGATGGACGCACAGGACGCCACTGCCGGAATTGAAACTCGACTAGAAAGTTACGTCGACATCATCAACTTTAAAAAGGAGCGAGCAAATGAATAATGAAATTATTGCGTGTTTTCCTCAGTGGGCAAACTACAGCCACGCTTTTAGATATTTGTTTGAAAACGGCTTTGATGTCAAGTATATGACACCTCCACCAATCACAAAAAAGACGCTTGAATTAGGTTCAAAAAACAGTCCTGACTATGTGTGCACGCCGTTTAAATACTGCCTTGGGTGCTATTTGGAGGCGCTTAGCAGTGGGGCAAATTGCTTGATGCAAATTTTTGGTGCGTGCAGATTGAACTATTATGGCGAACTTGCCGAACAGATTTTAAAGGATATGGGGTATAAATTCCACTTCTTTAATATGGCAAATGTCAAATGGACAAGCCCTAAATCGATAATGGAAAATTTGCGAGTGGTAAATCCAAATGCATCGCTGTTTAAGATAGTCAAAGCATTGCCAACAACGATAGCAATCATCGAAACGATTGACGAATTTGATGATTTTGTCCGCCATAACGTCGGTTTTGAAGTGAATGAGGGCGATTTCGATAGAACATACAAAGAGTTTAACGAGAAGTTAGACGAAGTAAATTCGATGCGCCAATTCAAAAAACTAAAAAAGGAATATGCAAAAAAATTCAAGGCAATACCAATAAACAAGCCACAAAAGACGATAAAGGTGGGAATGGTTGGCGACTATTACACCGTGCAAGAGCCATTTTCAAACTACTTTATGGAGAAGGAACTTGCAAAGATGGGAATGGAAGTGTTTAGAGATATGAATTTGACGAACACAATAATACATAATCAGTGGAAAAAGCGCCGCAAAGTGGCAAAAAGGTATGCAAAATATAATATCGGCGCAACTGCCAACTTCACCATCGCAGAAGCGTTGAATTTTGCTAAACAGGGTATGGACGGAGTTATTCAGGTTAAGTGCTTTGGTTGCACGCCGGAACTTGACGCGATGCCAATTTTGCAAAATGTCAGCAAAGACTATCAAATTCCAATACTACACTTTAGTTTCGACAGCCAAACAAGTGAAACAGGTGTAAAAACTAGGTTAGAGGCATTCTATGATATGGTTGAAGCAAGGCGAAAAGATAACAATTTAGAAAAGGAAAAAGCGATATGATTAAGGGATATTTAGGCATAGATATAGGTTCGATTTCGACAAAAGGTGTGGTTATCGATGAAGATAACAACTTTTTGGCGAGTGAATATCTTTGGACAGAGGGAGATCCAATGAACGCAGTTAAGCGTTTGTTAAAAGTGCTTGAAAAACAACTTGAAGGAAAGGACGTCCAAATTGTTTCGGTCGGCACAACGGGGAGTGCAAGAAAACTTATCGGTGTTATGACCAATGCGAGCATCGTTAAAAACGAAATCACTGCACACGCAGTTGGAACAACAACCCTTTATCC
>CANQIX010000004.1 GCA_947624105.1 uncultured Clostridia bacterium | reverse complement strand
TGTGCTTATAAAGTGTTTAAGCCCCACAGCCTCGCACACCTCGTCAAGTTTTGAATCTGGAACATCTTTTTGATTGAAGATAAGGTTTTCTCTTATCGTTCCGTTAAACAGCCACGTATCTTGCAAAATCATATCAAACAGCGCTTGCACATCATCTCTCTTCATATCTTTTGTCGATACGCCGTCAATAGTGATGTCGCCGTTGCATTCATAGAAACGCATCAAAAGGTTGACGATGGTGGTTTTTCCTGCTCCGGTTGGACCAACAATTGCCACTTTTTGTCCGGCGTGGAGGTTGACAGAGAAATCGTGAATGATTGTCTTGTCAGGGAGATAGCCAAAATTTACATCCTTAAATTCGATGTTTCCGGCAACCCTTTCAAGTTTGATTGTTTTGTTTTCTTCGCTTTCCATCTCCTTAACTTCCAAAAATTCAAACACTCTTCGCGATGCGGCAGATGCTTGTTGGAAGGAGGTGAGCGATTGCGCTAAAGTTGACAGCGATTGAGAGAACAAACTTGCGTAGATGGCAAATTCAATGATGTTTCCATACGAAAACATTGGATTGCCCATCGAGATAAACAGAGCGCCGACAACAAACATAATGATATTAGATAGATTTCCTACAAAATTCACAATTGGCATCATCATTCCAGATAAAAATTGTGATTTTTTGTTGTCGACATATAGGTCGTCGTTTACCTTGCTAAACTTTTCAAGTTCATAGTTTTGTGCGCCAAACGAAAGCACGATATTGTGATTTGTGAAGACTTCTTCAATTTGTCCGTCCATAATGCCAAGGTCAACTTGTTTTTTGTTAAAGTGTTTTTGTGATTTGCGCAAGATGATTCCCATAAACAAAAATCCTAAAAGGGAAGTTGCAATGGCAAGCAGAGCGAAAATCCAGTTCTTTGAAAACATCTTGACAAGCACTCCAATAACAAGCGTGAATGCACTTACAAAGTTTGCAACACTTTGCCCAAGCGTTTGACTTATGATGTCGACGTCGTTTGTAACTCTCGACAAAAGGTCGCCTTTGGTGGTTGTGTCAAAATAGTTTAATGGAACTTTGCTTATCTTTTCGTTGATAGAAGTGCGAAGTCGTTTTGAAATGCGTTGTGTAACTGTTGCCATAATAAACTGACTGACATATCCAACAACCAAGCCGATTCCATATATCACGATAAGGGAGATGCAGATGTTGCCAAAGGTAGACACATTTATTCCCTCAGGATTCATTATTCCGCTTTTTAATTCCTCACTTAAAGAACCAAGTTTTTCTGGCCCTATTATCGAGCAAATTGCTCCGCCGATTGCTAAAACAACCGAAATAATGATAAAAGGAAGGTATTTTTTGCAAAAGACGGCAAGTTTTTTGAGTGATTTAAAATCTGTTTTTTCTTTTGGCATATTTGCCATTCTTCTCATTGGCCCTGGCATATTACAATTCCTCCTTGCTTAGTTGCGACAGCGCAATTTGATTGTAAGTTGGACAATTTTTAAGCAAATCTTCGTGCTTTCCAAGTCCAACAACTTGCCCTTTGTCTAGCACGAGAATTTGGTCGGCATTTTTGATTGTTCCAATTCGTTGTGCAACGATTATGACGGTTGTGCCTTGCAAATTTTCTTTTACGGCTTTTCTTACAAGCATATCTGTTTTGTAATCTAGCGCCGAAAAGGTGTCATCAAAAATCATTATCTCTGCATCTTTAAAAACGGCACGCGCAATCGACAATCTCTGTTTCTGCCCGCCAGAAAAGTTTGTTCCGCCTTGCGCAACGGCAGAATCTACGCCGTCTTTCAAATCGTCCACAAAGTCCGCTTTTGCAATCTTCAAAGCGCGCATAATTCTCTCCTCGTTGTTTGCAGCATCGCCGTCTGCACCATAGGTTACATTCGACTTTATGCTGCCCTTAAACAAAGCCGCTTTTTGAGGGGCGATTGAAACCATCTTTTGAAGGGTGTCTTTTTTATAGTTTTTAATGTTCACGCCGTCAAGTAAAATCTCGCCTTGTGTGGCATCAAAGAAACGAGGGATAAGGTTGATAATCGTCGATTTACCAGAACCAGTTGCGCCGATAATGGCAAACGTTTCGCCTTGCTTAATCTTAAAGTTGATATTTTCGATGCACGCCTCTTTTCCGTCTGGATAGGCAAACGAAACGTCTTTAAATTCAATTTCGCCTCGTTTGTCGGTTGTTGGGTCTGCATCTGGGTAGGTTATCGATGGAACGGTGTCTAGAACTTCGTTGATACGCTTTGCTGATACAAGTGTTCTTGGCAGCATAACAAAAATCATAATAAGCATCATAAAAGCACCAACCACAAGCGATGCTTGTTGCAAAAATTGCGTCATTTGTTCGATAAGTGCTAATCTCTCCGCTATAAAACTTATATCTTGTGGAGATTCGGCAACTATTCCGTTCATAAGCAGAGCGGAAATCCAATATATCGCAAGTCTTAGTCCGTTCATACAGAGGTTGATAACCGGCATCATAAGTCCCATAACGCGTGCAGTGAAAAGGTGATTTTTTGTTACGGCGTCGTTGACTTTTTCAAACTTCTTTGCTTGATATTCGTCAGCGTTGTATGCACGGATAACTCTTACACCGCTTATATTTTCACGAGTGATTTCGTTGAGGTCGTCGGTGAGTTTTTGTATCTTTTTAAATCTTGGATAGCATAGGCCAATTATTATCGCAAACATCACAACAATAGTGATAATTGTCAGCACAACTGCCGTCGTCCACTCTAGGTTTGTGCCGGAGATGTCGCAGATTGCCCAAATGGCAGTTACAGGCGCTTTGATGGCAACTTGAAGCCCCATAGCAATCATCATTTGCATCTGCACAACGTCGTTTGTCGTTCTTGTGATAAGACTTGGAGTTGAAAAGGAGTTGATTTCTCTGTTTCCAAAACTTGCCACTTTGTCAAACAGCGCAAGGCGAAGATTCTTTGCAAAGTTTGCCGCAACGGTAGAGATAAAATAGCCGCAGATAATCGAGCCTATCAAACTTCCGGCAGCGCACGCAAGCATAATTCCGCCGTGAATCCACACACTTGACATATCCACTGGGTCAATCGAAATCGCACCGGTTAATTTTCCGTTTTGCCTTGTCATTGTAATTTCCAGCCAAACTTGGAAGACGATAAGGGCGACTCCAATCAAAATATAAAACCAATCTTTCTTTTTTAAATATCTAAATATCTTAAACATATCCACTCCTAGTTAAGCAATTTTTGCGCGTTGTTGTTGATGATTGCAAAGAAACGAAAAATCTCTTCAAGTTCGTCCTCGCTTAGCCCTTCAAAAAGTTTACTCTTTAAAGCATTATTTTCTTTTATGCATCGGCGAGCGATAATGGTTGACTTTTCGGTGAGAGAAAGATTTATTGCGCGCCTATCGTTCTCTCTTTCCTCGCGTTTTAAATATCCTTGCTTTACGAGGTTGTCGATATGCACGGATATCGTGTTTTTCTTAAAGTTGTGTTCCTTTTCGATGTGTGTTGCGGTAGCGTTGTCGCCAAACTTATACACAAAAGTTATGATATTCACTTCGATTGGGTGAATACCAAACTCTTTTCCAACTTTTTCATCGATTTTGTGTTTAAGCAAAAAGGCATTTCTAGCAAAACCAATAAGTGAATTTTCGTCTTTCATAATTCCTCTGTTTGTCCTAAATTGAATTGTTCATTTTTGAACTAATCGATATATTACTACTATATTTTTCATTTGTCAATAAATTCACAAAAATTAAGAAAAAATAATATCGATTTTTGTCAAATTGCCGGCAAGCAAAAATTCTCTTAAAATAAATTTGATTTAATTTTGCAGTATGCTAAAATAACTTTGTGTAAAGGAGAAGTGCAATGATAGGTGCGATTGTTGGAGATATTGTCGGCTCGAAATATGAATTTCACAACATAAAAACAAAAGACTTTCCACTTTTTAGTGAGGGGTGCAGATTTACAGACGACACTGTGATGACGATTGCTTTGTTTAAGGCACTTGCCGACTGCAATGGAAACTATGCCGATTTGTCAAATTGCGCGGTTAGGTGTATGCGAGAGTATGGCGAAAGATACCTAAACGCAGGATATGGAAAAAACTTCTTCTTGTGGATTGAAAGTAAAAATCCAAAGCCATATAACTCTCTTGGCAATGGTGCGGCGATGCGCGTTTCTTCGGTTGCGTATTTTGCAAACAGTTTAGACGAAGTGAAGTCGCTTTCAAAAAAGGTTACTGAGGTTACGCATAATCACGAGGAAGGGTTAAAGGGTGCAGAGGCGACTGCGGTTGCTGTTTGGCTTGCGCTAAACGGGAAGAAAAAAGAGGAGATTAAGGAGTATATCGAAAAGAACTATTACTCCTTAGACTTCGACTTCAAAACCTTGCAGCAGACTTACAAATACACTCTTAAATGCCAAGACACCGTTCCGCAGGCGATTTTCTGCTTTTTGATTTCAACCGATTTCGAGGACGCGATTCGAAATGCCGTTTCTATCGGTGGAGATTGCGACACCACAGGCGCTATTTGTGGGGCAATTGCAGGGGCGTATTATGGCGTGCCAGAGCAAGTTGAAAAGCAGGCGCTTGCTTTTCTGGACGCGGATTTACTTAGCGCAGTTAACGAATTTAAAGATATACAAAAACAGAGGAAAACTATGAATTTTAGAATAGAAAAAAAGTTCCCAAGCAATGCGGAGTTTAACGAGTTGTTTGAATCTGTCGGTTGGGGCGGGCGCGATGAAGATAAAATAAATATGCACAGACAAAGCAATGTTTTTGCCGTTTCAATCTATGACGGCGACAGGATTGTTGGAATGGTGCGCGTTGTTGGAGATGGCTCTTATTACACCGTCTATGACGTTGTGGTTGCAAAGGATTATCAAGGCAAGGGTGTTGGCAGATTGCTTATGGAAGAGGTTGTTAAGTGGTATAAAACCATAGAAGACAACGACACATATATGTATCTTGGCGCATCGAAAGGGAGAGAGGGAGTTTACGAAAAATTCGGCTTTGTTGCGCGCCCTTATGATGGCATCGGTGCGGGTATGAAATACGACCCAGAGTATAGCAAAAAGCACAGCAACTGACAATGCAGAGGAGATGTTTATGCAAAAAACAGACAGAGTTTACGGACTAGAGCCGATTTACTCAAACACGAGCAAAGTTTTAATTTTAGGAACGTTTCCGTCTGAGATAAGCCGCCAGAAAAAAGAATATTACGCAAACAAAACGAACAGATTTTGGAAGGTGATTGGAAGCGTTTTTAATGCGCAAAAGCCCTTAGATACCTATGCCGACCGCCTTAAAATTTTGCGCGATAATGATGTTGCCCTTTGGGATATGATTTCTTCGTGCGTGATAAACGGCTCAAGCGATAAATCGATAAGAGATCCAAAGTTCAACGACTTAAAACGCGTGCTAGAAAATTCGCAAATCGAACTAATAGTCTTCAACGGCAAGACGATTTTTGAAAAGTATGGCGACAACTTTAGAGGGCTAAACATAAACTACGTCGTTTTGCAAAGCACCAGCAGTGCAAACGGACATTTTGATGCCGACGTCTGGAAAGATACCCTACTTTCCGCACGCAATTCCGCCATCACCACAGATAGGCTTTAGAGGACATAATCGCAGCCCGCTTTTTCTAAACCAAATGGTATTTTGATTTGATAGCAGAATTTTTATTTGACTAAAATCACATTGCATGTTACACTAGGCATGTATTTGATAAGGAATATCAATGCTTAAAGGAGAATAATATGCGAGTAAAAGGATTGTTGCCTATCTATAACGAAAAAAGTAAGGTATTAATACTTGGAACGATTCCTTCTGCAAAAAGTAGAGAAAAACAGGAGTATTACGCTGATAATCGTAATAGATTTTGGAAAGTTTTTTGTGATTGTAACAATGTTTCTATTCCACAAAAATATGAGGATAAAGTAAAATTATTAAACCAAAATTGCATTGCTCTTTGGGATTTGATAGAGTCTTGTGAAATTCAAGGTTCGAAGGATAGTTCTATCAAAAATCCTCAATTCAATGCATTGGCTAAATTTTTAGAAAAAACCAAAATTGATTTAATCGTCTTTAACGGACAAAAAGCGTTTGAACTCTACAAAAAACATTTCAAGGAGTTAAATATAAATTATTTTGTAGCCCCAAACACAAGTTCTGTGAATGGTTCTTTCGATATTGATTTATGGAAAATATCCTTTGATTCTCCATTTGTGCCTTATGTAAAGGCTGTTCATCGCTACATACAATTGTGTGGCAACAACACTATTTACAAACTTAATGGAAACAATATTGTTCTTGATAAAGAATATGCTTTCCCACGAGCATGTGTTGACTGTGGTATAACAGTTCAACAAAATCGATTATTAGAAAAGGCTATTATTAGGCATATTAAAATCGAAAAACTTTGATTTTTTGTTAAATCGAGACTGTTATGAAAGATGAATTAAAAGAAAAACTTTTGCAAGTCGAAAAGTTTATAAGAGATGGGATAGCAAGCATCGAAGAAATGCTTGCTTTTAAACTAGATGAGAGTGGAGTAAACAAAAACTTCCAAAGGGCGGTTTTAACTTTTTTATTTGTTAAAGGAGAATTGCAAAATATGCTTGACCAACTTGAAACTGCTGAAGCCGAATATATCAAACTTGAACATAAGAAATTTGAAAACATAGTTTCATTTCCAAGTTGGAAAAATTTTAGTGCAAACGCAAAAAGTAATGAGTTATGTAAAATATTGAGCGAAGATCAAACTTGCGCAATTATATCGGTATCTTCAAACTATTTAACAGCAAGAAATAAAATTAAAATGCTTAAATATGGATATACCGAACTTGTATGTGGAAAAGACAACAAGTTAAGGCTTGATGAAAGAATTTTGCTGATACATAATATAACTAAAAGTGATGTTGAGAAATTGCCTAAAGAGTTAGACATATCCACATTGATTATGAAAAACAATGGAAGTTGGGGAAAATTTTGCTTAGATGCAAATATAATTGAAAAAGTGTTTAAATTTAAAGAATTAGACACTGATTGTTTAAAAGATTTATTTGTTGCTATCAGCAATATAGTAAAGCCGTCAAACAGAGCGTTTGATCTATACAAAGTTGAACCACCAAGACCAAGTTATTTTCAAGGCGAAGAACATTACGAAAAAATATAAAACAACAAAAACAAAAAGGACTTGCAAAACTGCAAGTCTTTTTGTTGGAGCTGATGGCGGGAATCGGACCCGCGACCACCACCTTACCAAGGTGGTGCTCTACCCCTGAGCCACATCAGCATAGGCCGTTTTCTATGTGCGACTTTATCTTAAAATCACGCTAGAATAATAGCATATTTTCTTCTTTCTGTCAACTTTTTTCTTAATAATGATTATAAAGCAATATAGTGTTGTCGTTTGATGCAAAATATTGCAAAAATTTGACATAAAAAACTGCGTTATGATAAACTTAAACAGAGAGAGGTAAAAAACAATGCTTATGTTATGGATTTGGGTGGCAGTCATTGTTTTGTCGATAATAATCGAAGTGTTCACAATGGAAATTGTTTCGATTTGGCTCACTTTCGGCGCAATTATTCCGCTTATCTTGGCTGCAACCGGAAAGGTTAATTGGTTGATACAACTTGTTGTGTTCTTTGTTGTGTCAACAGTTTTGATTGTTTCGTTAAGAAAGGTTACAAAGAAGTTTTTGTTGAAAAACGCAACCGAAAAAACGAACCTAAATGCACTTATTGGGCAAAAGTTTAGAATGCTTGAACGAACGGATTTTGAAACGATTGGAAGCATCAAAATCAACGGAGTTGTTTGGGCGGCAGTAGGGCTTGACCGCCAGACAATTGAAAAGGACGACATCGTTGAAATCGTCAATGTAAGTGGCAACAAGATGGTTGTGAAAAAGGTTGATGAGGTTGTCGTTCCTATGCAAGAAACGGAAGAACCAGCAAAGAAATCCAAATCAAAAGAGGAGAAGAAATAATGGAAGCCTTTGGTATAGTTATTTTAGTTGTAGGATTATTGGTAGTTGCACTTTTAATTTGCTCGATAAGAGTGGTAAGGCAGGCGACAGCGGTTGTTGTTGAAAGGCTTGGAAAATATCACAGAACTCTTGAAACCGGGCTGCACTTTGTTATACCTATATTCGATAAATGCAGTCGACCAATCTCGCTGAAAGAGATTGTGGCAGACTTTAAGCCACAGCCAGTTATCACAAAAGATAACGTAACAATGCAGATTGACACAGTTGTATATTTTCAAGTAACAGATCCAAAGTTGTTTAGTTACGGTGTAGACAGCCCAATTCGCGCTATCGAAAACCTAACTGCAACAACTTTGCGTAACATCGTTGGTGAACTTGAACTCGATGAAACGCTTACATCGAGAGATATCGTAAACACCAAAATGAGAAACATCATCGACGAAGCAACCGACCCTTGGGGAATTAAGATAAACCGTGTGGAACTTAAGAACATTCTTCCTCCAAAAGATATTCAAGACGCGATGGAAAAGCAGATGCGTGCAGAAAGAGAGCGTCGTGAACAGATTTTAAAGGCAGAAGGGGAGAAGCATTCAAACATTCTTGTTGCAGAGGGCGAAAAGCAAGCACAGATACTTCGCGCAGAAGCAGAAAAAGAAACAAAGATATTAAGCGCGGAGGCAGAGAAAGCGGCAACCATTGCAAGAGCGGAGGCAGAGAGCAAGGCGATTGATCTTATAAATAAGGCAAATCCATCGCCATCGTATGTAACTCTTCAAGGATTTGAAGCACTTAAAGCGCTTGCAGATGGCAATGCAACAAAACTTATCGTTCCTAGCGAGATTCAAAATGTAACAGGCCTTCTTGCAAGCCTTTCCGAAGTTGTGAAAGATAGTAAAAATACTCCTGCAGAAAAAGGAGCAAAAAATACAGAAAAAAATAAAAATATTGAAAATAAAAAATAATTTAAAAAAATATTTTAAAATACGAAAAAATGGGGTTTTGCCCCATTTTTATTTATTTTTTAAATAAATTTAAAAGAAATAATTTCTAATAATTTCAAACGCCATATATGCAAAATAAATTCCAACAAAAATCAACCCGTGAACCATCTTTAATCTGCCCTTGTGCAAACACATAAAAAGGAAGATGAGAGAGGTTACAAAAAGGATTGCAAAATCGATGAGGGTATACAGAGATATGTAGATTGGGTTTATGCTTGCAACCATACCAAGTATCAGCGAAATGTTTATGATGTTTGAACCGATAACGTTACCAAGCGCCAATTCTTTTTCGCCTTTCTTTACTGCAACGATTGAGGTTACAAGTTCTGGCAGGCTTGTGCCGATTGCAACAATTGTAAGTCCAACCAGCGATTCGCTCATTCCAATTTTAAGTGCCAAAAATTGTGAAGTTGATGAAACACATTCGCCGCCAAAGATTATGCCAATAAATCCTAAAATTAAGAATAGTATCGTTTTCCAGAGTTTCATTTCCTCATTTTTTTCTTTCTTTGGCTCTGTTTGAGTATTTTCGCTGCTTTCGCTCTTCAAATTTTCCGCTGTTGTTTCTGCTGCTTTGGAGTTTTCTTCGGCAGGCGCTTCGTTTATCGATAATCTCTCTGGCGTAGGAGTCATAGGCTTTCGTTTTACATTTGCAATCGTTATCCACATATACACCACAAGTGAACCAAGGAACAAGATTCCTTCCGTGCGCGAGATAATGTTGTCTGCCTCGCCGTTTATGTAGATGTCCAAACTGAAGAACAGGAGCAGAAAGGTAACTAGCAACATATATGGGAGGTCAATTTGGCGTGTCGATTTTTTAAGATACAGCGGAGAGATAAGTGCAACCACGCCCAAGCACATAAAGGTGTTAAACATATTCGAGCCAACGATGTTTCCAAGCGACATCTCTGGCACACCCTTGATTGCGCCGATAACACTGACGGTAAATTCCGGCAAACTTGTTCCAATCGCAACGATAGTAAGCCCGATAATCAAGGAGGAGATTCGCATCTTTTTGGCAACCGAACTAGCACCGCTTACAAAAAAATCTGCTCCTTTTATAAGCAGTATAAAGCCGACTATTAAAAAAAGTATGTTTAAAAATATCTCCACAAAATCCTCATTTTAAGTGTTTCTGAGTTAGTATACAATAAATCGCGAAAAAATAAAAGAAAAATACAACCAAAGTTGACAAATTTTCGCAAAAACGATATCCTAATTGTAAGGAGAACGAAATGTTTATATATAGAAAAGCGACGCTTGAAGATTTAGACAAAATTTGGGATAAAGATATCAAAGACAATCCAAACGACAACAGGTATATAAGGTGGAAAGAGGAATTTATCGATGCAAACCGCAAGGGCAACATCATCACATTTGTTGTTTTAAACGACGACGATCCAATTGGGCAATGCTCACTTGTGGTAAACAAAAACAACATCAAAGTCGATTGCAGAGATTTGCTGTGCGATGGAAAAAATGTTGCATACGTTTCGACACTGAGAATCGAAAAGAAGTATGAGGGGCAAGGGCATATTTCAAAGGTTGTTAAACTTACAGAGGAGTATGCAAAACAAAATGGCTTTTCATATTTGACAATTGGCAGTGAGGCAAGGGAAAGCAGAAATCTTGCAATCTATCTGCACTTTGGATACACGGCCTTTCTTTCAAGTGTGGAAGACGAAGGCAATTTGGTTCTTTTTTATCGAAAAACACTATAAAAATCGCAAATTTTTGGTAAATTTACTGCAAATTTCAAATTTTAAAGTAAAACGGATTGACTTGCAATAACAATTTTTGTATAATGGAAACACAATTAAATAACACATAAAGACGGAACTGAGAGACCCTCTCTATGAAGTTCGACCAACCTGCCTTAGGGGTAAGGTGGTAACGAGGGATTGGCAAAATGCCAAGACTATGTGGACGAAAATATAGAAAATTTAACTCCGCATAGAAATTGTGGAGTTATTTTTTTGTTGTAAGGAGATTAAGGGTATGAATATAGAAGGAAAAACGTTTGTTCCACTTGAATACAAAAATTATTACATCGACAATTTTAGTGAGCACGGTTGCGCAATTTTTGACGAAAAATATACAAATAGCACCAATTTTTTGAATTTGCAAACATTTATTAAAAAAGGAAACAGCGCATTTACAAACACAATGACCTTCAATTTGTATGTTTTTGACAAGGCCAAGGAGGTTCTGCACACCTACAAAATGCTAATTAACTGTTGCCAAATTTCGCCTTATGGATTTTTTGATGGGCTAAGAATCCTCTGCAACCGATTCAATATAGATGGCTTTTATGCTTGCAACTTTGAAGGCGATGTAATTTACAGAGTAACGCCGGCATCAATGCGTGAATTTGGCACGCTAAGGGACTTCAAAAAGATAATAGACTTAAACGAAGATAAGGTGCTTTTGGGGAGATTTATAAAATGGGCAGGCATAATGGGATACTCGAGTTTTTATGCTAAAGCGATGGTGTTTAGAAATAGAGCGGACGAAGAATATAACAAGCGCTACCCAGATTGTTGGAAAACAACCACCTATTATTCACTTGAAGAGTGCAAAGATAAACTTGATGTCGCGACAAACACATTGAGATTCAAAGATGACACAATTTTAGACTTCGACATCGATGATCCAACACTTTCAATTAAGGCGACACGGCTAAAAGGAAGAAATCTACGATTGAAAAATTTGACCGCGACAGAAGAGGTGTTTTGCCACCATTTGTGTTGCGAAAAAATTAAGGCAAACGAGGTGATTGCAGATGGTATAGACTGTGAAAAAATAAGCGCTAAATCGATAAGAACAAGTTTTGAATATGGGCAAAAATTTGTAAAAAACAGCGAAAATTTAGTTTTGTGAGCAGTTTTTCGTCAAAAAACGCAAAAATTTATCGTTTTTAATAATTTTGCGTTATTTATTGTCATATATTTTTCGGGTTGATGTATATAAAATCGAGTGGTCTGTAAGTTCCTCGTCGATGTGCAGATGTCCAGAGAACCAGTGTTTAAATTTGACTTTGTTTTTTACCTCTTCAAGCAGTTCGTTTGACAACGTGATTTCTAGTTTTGGTTTTAAAAAGTAGGGAATGTCCTCTCCACAGGCAGTTAAAACTTCGACGAGTTCTTTTAGTGTGCTTGTTGGTTGCGCGTGAGAAATCACATAGTCAACTTCAAAGTTGCAGCGCTCCAAATTTGAAAAGGCTTCAAGAATATCGCTGTAGGAAATTTCTTCCTCTTCCCACCACGAAACATTTTTAATTCTGCTATTTTTGTCGTGCGAACTTGCTCCTCCGATTGTCAAAAATTTCTTTCCAAAAATCGTAAAAACTTGTCCGCGCATAAGGTGGGTGATATGATTAAAAATTTTGTGGACTTTTCCGCCCATAAACTGCACCTGTGGATAGGCATTAAGCATATCAAAATTTTCGTGATTGCCATCGACAAACAGAATGTTCGTTTTTAAATTCTCGTAATGCAAAATAGACTCTTCCAATAGGTCTTTGTCCCAAACGATTCCGGCATCGCCACAGATTATGACGTAGTCTTCATAATCTAAATTTTCACTTTCCTTTAGCGTCGTAACCTTTTTGCTGTCAAGAATGCCGTGCGTATCGCCAACAACGTAAATTCTGCCTGCCACATTAAACTCCTTATCAAATTTTTAACACAAATAAAAAAATAAGTCCATCAAATTTATCATCAAACAGGCTTATTTTCAAAAACGAACATAAGTATTTTTGCAAAAAGTATACTTTTATTCTAAGTAAATCTATTAAAACGGCGAATTTCCGAGCAAATAATCTATGCTTTCGTTAAAATATTTGGATAATTTAATTAAAGTTTCAAAATCGCACTCGCGCTGACCATTTTCCCAATAGGAAACGAGCCTAACGCTAACAATCATTGCGTCTGCAAGTTGTTTTCTTGATATTCCCTTTTCTTCGCGAAGTTCTTTAAGTCTTTGTCCAAATAAACTCATAAGAAAAATTATAGAACAAAATGTTCAAAAAGACTTGACGTGGAACATTTTGTTCCTATATAATATGTTTGAGAATAGAATTATTATTCGATGAAAGGAGAGAGATATGACAAAAGAAAAAGTCCAAGAAATGTTGACGGAATATAAAGGGTATATTCCACGAGGAAAAGTTACACGTTTTAAATCAGCACTTGCCAAAGCAGACGAGGGCGCGTGCGAAACCATTCGAGAATGCAGATTGTATAAACCGCTGACCGTTTTTTTGTTGTCTGTCTTTTTAGGTTGGGCGGGTATAGATAGATTTTATATCGGGGATATTCGCATAGGTATTTTAAAATTATTTTTAGGACTGCCTACGATGTTTATTTGGCCTATTATCGACATTCTTTATTGCAACAAAAGAGCAAAAGAAAAGAACTTTGATAAACTGGCTGATTGCTTATAAAATCATAATATGCTAAGTAAAAAAAGTTGCGGAAGAATCATTCTGCAACTTTTTATTTATAACTGAATTTTGTAAAAAGGAACGCCAAAAGGAAAAAGTTAAGTGCTAGTTAGTTAATATATTGCTTATCTTTGATTGGAAAGTAGTTCTATCCAGGCGGATTTTTTTGATTCTGGAACTGTTTTTAAAAGTTCAATAATTTTTTTGTCTGCTTTATATTGATTTACATCATAGTAGAAAAATTCTTCAAGATTTGAGCCACAAGCCTCAGCGATATCATTGATGACAGAGACGGAAGGCTCAAAGTTTTTTCGAGATTCCAGCCTGTTGATGTAAGCCTCATTCTTGCCAATTCTCATAGATAACTCCCTTGCTGACAATCCAGCCTTGGTCCTTAGTAAACTGATTCTGTTGATAATTTCATTTAACTCCATAATGCACCTTCTCTCACTTAATAGTTTACTATGTATACGAAGTTTGCTAATAGGACGGTTTATGTCAAATATGACATATTTGTATACGAAATATAGACTTTTTTGTTCATATTATTAAAATCGTTTGACTTTTTTATGCATCTCTGTTAAACTGAGGGTAATTTCATTATAGGAGGTTAAATATGATATCAACAGCATTACAAAAAGGTAGCAGTGTTTATGTCTACAACGAAAGAAACGGAGTAGCATTTACAACAACAGGAACTTTGATGGGATTTACGGGCTCGACTGTTTCTGTTAAGAAAGGAAATTCTCTTTATGTTTACAACGAAAGAGGAGGCGTGGTTTCAACTCACTCTTGCTAACAGGTGAATGGTGCGTATGAGCGAAAAAAGAAGTAATAATTTAAAAGAAGAAAAAGAAAAATTAAAAAAAGCAATAGAGTTAAAGAAAGAACTTGAACTTCTCCAACCAAAATGTGTTTACAATGTCTTTGATTCAACTGTTGATTGGGGAAAAGAAGTTACTGCGGAAGACGTTGCTTCTTTTATAGATACGGAATGGAAAGATAAAATACCGAAAGAAAAAAGTATAATACTAGATGGTGAACAACCTAAAAAAATAAATTTCGGTAGGCTTATCCTTTTTATTATCTTAGGAATTATTGCGTGTATAGTTATTTCTCCAAGCATTATTGTATTTTTTATGGGAACTGATGGTGTTAGTGTTGTTTTTAAAATTCTTTTTTTAGTTATAGTGCTCATTGTGATTACTTACTTTATAATTAGTAATGTAAGCAAAAATAAAAGATCAAAATTTAAAGACGCAGAAATAGAAAAATATAACGCTGAAGTATATCCCAAACTTTTACAAGAATATGAAGAAAAAAGAGCAGAATATACAAAAACATTCTTAATAAAAACAAATGAAATCAACAAACAGGTTTATGCCTTAAGAAAACAGGTTGAGGATTTAGATATATTATCTTTCAAATATCTTCCATATGCACAAGACATCTTAGATTACATAATCGATCAGAGAGTGGAAAACGTTAAAGAAGCGATAAGCCTTTTAATTCAAGAAGCCCCATCAACGCTGCTTTTAAACAGCCAACAAAATGCAACAAAAGAGAAAATAAAGCAACTTGAAGAGGAAAAATTATCACAACAAAACAGTATAGGCAATGAAGTGAAAAAGGCTGAAGGGCAAGCAACAAAAAAGGGACGATGGGCAAGGCTCTCAAAACTTGCAAAAGCCATGATTATAGTCCCAATTATAACATTTGGCTTTCAAATAGTTTGGTATATTGTTTCAAGTATCTTGCAAAAAATTCCAAGCGCGATTGGTATAATGATAAATTTAGCATTTATAATGTCTCCAATATGTATTTTTCTTTTTGCAGGAACAGCATTTTTTGAATCCATTGGTTTAGGAATTTTGATTTATCGCAAATATAAACGAGATTTAGCAAATGCAATCAATAATAAAAAACAGTAAAAACTGCCAACACAGTCTTCACTATTTGTCAGTGAATTTTGTAAAAAAAAGAACACCGAGTGGTGTTCTTTTTTGGCTCCCCAGGTAGGATTTGAACCTACGACCTTGCGGTTAACAGCCGCCTGCTCCACCGCTGAGCTACTGAGGATCGCGGTGATTCCATATTTATTGGATACGTGCTAATTCTAACAAATGTTACAAGTGTTTGTCAATAAAAAATGAAAAATTTTTTTAAAATTTTAAATTGTTATGCGAGTTTTCGTCTTTAATTGACAAGAATATTATTTGATGCTAGAATATATGCTATATTTATATTTGTGTTACATACTCACACCGATGGGGGACTGAATGAAGTTTTATTTGTTGTTGCTTTCGATTGCAGTGGCGGTTATTTTGGAGATAAATGGTGTCTATGCCGTTGCTGCCGGATTTAGTTTTTGGAATGCACTGCTTTGGTGCGGACTTGCCTTTTTGATTCTTTTTGCCGGAAATGTTTTTGCGGTTGTTTTATGCAGAATTTTGCCAAAAAAGATATACAATCCAAATTCAAAGTTTTTTAGAACTTACAAATGGGAAAACAAGTTTTATCTTAAAATTGGAGTTAAAACTTGGAAGGACCTCATTCCAGAACTTGGAAAACTTGGCGGATTTGAAAAAAAGAAAATTGACAACCTAAATGCCGATTATTTGTATAAATTTTTGCAAGAAAATTGCCTTGCGGAACTTGTGCATATAATCTCAATGTTTGCAAGTTTGCTCATCTTCTTCTTGCCAATCCGCTATTGGCTGTCGATAGGGCTTCCGGCGGCGTTTATGAATCTTCTGTTTAACTTTTTACCATTTGCAACACAGAGATATTTAAGGCCAAAATTCCTTGCACTCTACCAACATCAAAAAAGAGTGGAAGATAGTAAAAACGCAGAAAAAACCGCTGAAAATCAATAAAAATGCGAATTTTTGTGAAAAAATCGAAAAATCGGGCGATTTTAGGCGCTAAGCAGAGATTGGGTATTGACTTTAAAGTGCTTTTGTGGTATCATATTAGTGTAAGTAACTAAGGGAGGAAAAGTTATGGAAAACGCAAAGATTCAAAGAGATTATTTTGATCATTATGATGAAAAAAACAAAGTTATCGTAGACATAGAGGCTCAACCTTTTAACAAGGGAACTTGGAACTATACTGGCGAAGTTATGACTCCAGGCAGATACATCGATTTTGTTGGAGTTGTTTCGCAAGACGTTCGTGTAAATAAAGGTGCTGCAAACATTGTCAGCGACACAAACGAGCAACGCAATATCCTTACAAATGTTGTAAGAAATATGGGATTTAGAGATTACTTCTTTGTTATTGGAGAAGTTTTTGATGTTAAAAATCCAAATCTTGCTCCTATAACTGTTGGAAACAACTATTACCTTTGCGCTCCAGATGGCGTTGTTGTTGCAAGCCTTACAGACTACGATGTTCAAACTGGAATGAAAAAGAAATCTATGTTAACTCCAAACGACATCGAAAGTGCAATCGTTAACAGAATTGCTTACGACCCAGAAGTTATCAAAGAAATCGAACCACCAGTTTTCCAAAAGAACCCAGATCTCCGCGAAAAGATTCTTGACAGATTTGGCGATATTATGCAGGAATTCAACAGACACATTCCTTGCAACGCTACTTATCAAAGAGAAGAACTCGTTAAAGCAACAAGCGCTCACGCAAAAATGATCAACAACTATGTTCACGAAGCAATGAACTATCAACCAATAAATATGAAAGATGTTGTTAAAGAATCGTTGATTATTGGCTCAAAATATGATAAAATGGAGTTGTAATCTTTAAAAGTAGGAGGAAAAAATGAATAAAAAAGAGTGTTCTGAGAAAATTGATCAGATAATCAAAGAAGAAAAATCAAAAACTTGCTGCGGCAAAACAACTGAAAAGAAAAAATGCTGCTGCAAAAACAAGAAATAAGAGGTTGCCAAAAGAGGCAATCTCTTTTTTCTCTCACGCGCGCAAGGGCGCACGCACGTGTGCATTACATATTATTGTGTTTTTAGGCGCTGAGTGCTTTAAGTGTGTGGCTATCTAAAGGTGCGTAAATACCGCTAAAAAAGTTTTTTTTGAAATAATTATTTTTCTTTTGAAAAACCGTTGACATATAAATTTATATTTGTTATAATAATTTCGCTGTTATTAAGGGGTGAAATACAAGGTTACTTCAACTTAAACAAGCAGTTGGAAGAAAATTTGTATGGACCAAGCCTGGCCGTGATGCCGGGTGACCGAAATGACATTTTTTTAAGTTTGACAGCGCGATACACACGGGGTAGTGTTTGGGAGTTTGTGGGAACGAACAGCAAAACCTTGTTGGTATTAAAAATGCGACTTTTCGGAAAGCGTTAACAGGAGGTAATAAAATTAATGCAAAACAAAATGAGAATTAAACTTAAGGCCTACGAACATTCACTCATTGATCAAGCGTGCAAGAGAATCATCGAAACTGCCGCTAAGAATGGTGCAAAAGTTTCTGGACCTATTCCACTTCCTACAGACAAAGAGGTGGTAACCGTAATCCGTTCTCCACACAAAGACAAAGATTCGAGAGAACAATTTGAAAGTAAAACCCACAAAAGATTAATAGACATTTATAATCCAACAAACAAGGCAATCGACGCTTTAATGAAACTTGAACTCCCTGCCGGTGTTGAGATTAAGATAAGTCTATAACGGGAGGCAAAGCAATGAGTAAGGCTATATTAGGAAAGAAAGTTGGTATGACACAAGTCTTTGCCGATGACGGAAAAGTTATTCCAGTTACCGTTGTAGAGGCTGGTCCAATCACTGTCGTTCAAAAGAAGACAGTTGAAAACGATGGTTACGACACTTATGTTGTAGCATACGAAAAGAAAGCAAAAAATGTAACAAAACCTCAAAAGGGTGTCTTTGATAAAGCAAAGACTGAAGCGTTCAAAGTTTTGAAGGAACTTAACCTCGACGGCGAACTTGAACTTGGAACTGTTGTTAAGGCTGATGTGTTTGCAGAAGGCGACAGAGTTGACGTTTCTGGAACAACAAAAGGTCATGGTTTCACAGGCGTTATTAAGAGATGGAATCAACACAGATTAAAGATGACTCACGGAACTGGTCCTGTTCACAGAGAAGTTGGTTCAATGAGCGCAAATTCAACTCCATCTAGAGTGTTCAAGAACAAACATATGCCTGGACAATACGGCGTTGAAAAAGTTACAATTCAAAACTTAGACATAGTAAAAGTTGACGCAGAAAAGAATCTTCTTTTAATTAAGGGTAATGTTCCTGGTCCTAAGGGTGCACTCCTAGTTATCAAAGAATCTGTGAAGGCTAAATAAGGAGCGAGAAGATGGCAGAAGTTAAAGTTTATAATATGAGCGCCAAACAAGTTGGAACTAAAAAATTAAGCGACGAAGTTTTTGGCGTTGAATACAATGAACCTCTTATTCATCAAGTCGTAGTTGCTTACAATGCTAACCAAAGACAAGGAACAAAAAGCACTTTGACTAGAAGTGAAGTTAGAGGGCACGCTGCAAAACCTTATAGACAAAAGGGAACAGGTCGTGCTAGACAAGGTTCTACAAAAGGACCACAATTTATAGGTGGTGGAGTTGCTTTTGCTCCAAAGCCAAGAGATTTTTCTAAGAAAGTTAACAAACAAGCAAAAAGACTTGCACTTTGCAGTGCTCTCAGCGCAAAACTCGCTGACAACAATGTTACCGTTCTTGATAAGTTTGTTACTCCTACAGCAAAAACAAAAGAGGCTCAAAACTTTGTTGATGCTTTCAAGTTTAACGGCAGTGTGCTTGTTGTTTACGGAGATGCAACTGAAAACGAACTCCGTGCAGCAGCAAACATTAAAGACCTCAACCTTGTAAGTGCAGAGTTATTAAACGTATATGATGTTGTTGCAAACAAAAATCTCGTTTTGACTGAATCAGCAATCAAATATCTTGAAGGAGAGGAAGAATAATGGAAGCAACAGAAGTTATCGTAAGACCACTACTTACGGAGAAGAGTTATAGTGGAATACAAAACAAAACCTACACATTTGTAGTTAACAAAAACTCTAACAAAGTTGAAATTGCTCAAGCAGTTGAAAAAATGTTCAACGTAAAAGTTGCAAAAGTTAACACAGTAAACGTTAGAGGACACAAAAAGTCGCAAAACACAAAGCAAGGCAGAACAACCGGTATGACAAGTGATTATAAAAAAGCCGTTGTTACATTGACTGCAGATTCAAAACCAATTGCCTTCTTTGAAAGTTTGTCTTAATTAGGAGGAGAAAATGGGAATCGTAAAAAGTAATCCTACTTCAGCCGGAAGAAGATTCTATAGCAAACTTTCTGGCGAAGAGTTGACAAAGAAAGAACCTGAGAAATCTCTTCTTGCAGTTAAGAAAAAACACGCAGGCAGAAATGCTCAAGGAAAGGTAACCGTTCGTAATCAAGGTGGCGGAAACAGAAAGAAATATCGTATCATTGACTTTAAGAGAACAAAAGATGGCGTTCCAGCAAAGGTAACTGCAATTGAATACGATCCAAACAGAACCGCATATATCGCACTCCTTTCATACGCTGACGGAGAAAAGAGATACATTCTTGCTCCAGTAGGACTTAAAGTTGGCGACACTGTAATGAGCGGTGAAAACGCAGAAATCAAAGTTGGAAATTCACTTCCACTTGCAAACATTCCAGTTGGTTCAACTGTTCACAACATCGAACTTGAACCAAAACACGGAGCGCAACTTGCTCGTTCCGCTGGTGCTGAAGTTCAACTTATGGCAAAAGAAGGAAAGTATGCAACTCTTAGACTTCCAAGTGGAGAAATGAGAAAAGTTCTTCTTACTTGCAGAGCAACTATTGGAACTGTAGGTAATGTAGATCACGAACTTGTTTCTTTAGGAAAGGCTGGAAGAGTTAGACATATGGGTGTTCGTCCATCAGTTCGTGGTGTTGCGATGAACCCTAACGATCACCCACACGGCGGTGGTGAAGGAAAGAGCCCAGTTGGTATGGCTACACCAGTTACACCTTGGGGCAAACCAGCACTTGGTTATAAGACAAGAAAGAAGAAAAATAAATCTAACCGTTTAATGGTTAAGAGAATCAATTAAGGAGTGAACAATGGAAAAAGAAGTTAAACAACCATATGTTAGTCCAAGACTTATGAAAAAAGTTCAGGAGATGACAGAAAGCGGTGTTAAAAAACCTATCAAAACTTGGTCTAGAAGTTCTACAATCTATCCAGAATTTGTTGGCTTTACATTCGCAGTTCATAACGGAAAAAAGCATACTCCTGTTTACTGCACTGCCGATATGGTAGGACATAAACTTGGGGAATTCTCTTTAACTAGAACTTTTAAGGGACACGCAGGAAAGAAAGTTGCTGCGGATAAGAAAAAGTAAGTGAGGTAAAAGATGGCTACAAGAATTAGACAAAAAGCGGAAAAAAGAAACGCAAATAAAGATAACCGTCCTTATGCTGTTGCTAAAAATATTCGTATGAGTTCATCTAAGGTTAGAATTGTTTTAGACAACGTAAGAGGAAAGAAAGCGAATGAAGCGGTTGCAATCTTGACATATATGCCACAATCTGGAGCAGCAGAAAGCCTTAAAGTTCTCAAGAGTGCGATAGCAAACGCAGAAAACAACAAAGGAATGTCTGCCGATGATTTGTATGTTGCTGAATGCTACACAACTCCAGGCCCAATAATGAAGAGAATATCATTTAGAGCAAGAGGCAGAGCAGATAGAATTGCAAAAAATACGTGCCACATCACATTTGTGCTTGACACTGTAAAGGAGGCAAAATAATGGGACAGAAAGTTAATCCTATTGGATATAGAGTAGGCTACAACAAAGATTGGTCTTCTAGTTGGTATGCCAACAAAAACGATTTTGCCGCTAATTTAAAAGAAGACTATGATATTAGAAAATACTTTGAAAAGAAACAAGCCGCTTCTGGTATTTCTAAAATCGAAATCAAAAGAACAGAAAACAAACTTACAATCGATATCTACACAGGCAAGCCTGGTATGATTATCGGAGCAAAGGGAACAGGAATTGAAGTAATTAAAAAAGACTTGAACAAAGTTATAAGACCAGTTAAGGCACTTGTAATCAATGTTAAAGAAGTTAAAAAGCCTGATCTTGACGCTCAACTTGTTGCAAAATCAATCGCACAACAACTTGAAAAACGTGTTCAATGGAGAAGATGCTTAAAGCAAGCAATGCAACGCGTTATGAAGGCTGGCGCTAAGGGGTGCAAAGTTCAACTTAGCGGTGTTATTGACGGAGCAAACACAATTGGAAGAACCGAAAGATATATGGAAGGTTCGATTCCTCTTCAAACTCTTAGAGCAGACATTGATTACGCTACTGATGCTGCTTACACAAATTACGGCAAACTGGGAATCAAAGTTTGGATTTATAAGGGTGAAATATTAAAATCTCCTAAAGGAGGACAAGAATAATGTTAATGCCTAAAAGAGTTAAAAGAAGAAGAGTAATGCGCGGAAGAATGACTGGTGTTGCTACAAGAGGTAACACTCTTGCTTATGGAACTTATGGAATTATTGCTACTGAGCCTTGCTGGATTAAGTCTAACCAAATAGAAGCAGCCAGAGTTGCGCTTACTAGATACATTAAAAGAACTGGTAAAGTTTGGATTAAAATCTTCCCAGACAAGCCAGTAACAAAAAAGGCTGCAGGTTCTCGTATGGGTTCCGGAAAAGGAAATCCAGAATTTTGGGTTGCAGTTGTTAAACCTGGAAGAATCCTCTTTGAAATCGAAGGGGTATCTGAAGAGGTAGCAAAAGAAGCACTTCGTCTTGCTGGACGTAAACTTCCTTGCAAAGTTAAATTTGTAAAGAAGGACGTTGCTGTAGAAGTTGACGCTGTAGAAGGTGGTGAGAAGAATGAAGAATGAAGAAATTAAGGCATTGTCAATCGATCAATTGAATGCTAGACTCAAAGATTTAAAATCCGAACTCTTTAATCTTCGTTTTTCACACGCTACAAGAAATCTTGCAAATCCACTTGCCCTAAGAAATGTAAGACGTGAAATCGCAAGAGTTAAAACCGCAATTAGAGAAAAAGAAATTGCAAACGGAGGAAACGATGGAAACAAATAGAAATGCAAGAATTACTCGTCAGGGCGAAGTTGTAAGCACAAGTATGGACAAAACTGTTGTTGTTAAAGTTCCATACACAGTAAAGAGTAAGAGATTTGGTAAAATTGTAAAGAAATCTAAAAAATTTAAAGTTCACGATGAAAACAATGAATGTGGAGTTGGCGACACCGTTCTTATTATGGAAACTCGTCCTCTTTCAAAAGAGAAATACCACAGAGTTGTTAAGATCATCAAGAAAGCAGAGTAAGGAGGAGAGATATGGTACAACCTCAAACTAGACTTAAAGTTGCCGACAACACAGGTGCTAAAGAAATTATGTGTATCAGAGTCCTTGGCGGATCTTTCAGAAGAACAGGTAATATCGGTGATGTTATCGTTGCGTCTGTTAAGAGCGCAAACCCTGGTGGAAGCGTAAAGAAAGGCGATGTTGTTAAGGCAGTTATTGTAAGAACTACTAAAGGAATAAATCGTAACGATGGTTCTCACGTTCGTTTTGATGATAACGCAGCAGTTATTATCGATAACCAAAAACAACCTAAGGGAACTCGTGTGTTTGGACCTATTGCTAGAGAATTGCGTGATAAAGGCTATATGAAAATCATCTCTCTCGCTTCTGAGGTTATTTAAAAGGAGAACGGCTAAATGAGTATGAACGTTAAGAAAGGTGATAACGTTATCGTTATCGCAGGAAAAGACAAAGGTTTAACTGGAAAAGTTTTAGAAGTTTCTCCTAAGACAAACAAGGTTACCGTTGAAGGTGTAAACATTGTGTCTAAACACAAAAAAGCAAGAAAGCAAGGCGAACAAAGCGAAATCATTAAGAAACCTGCTCCATTCGATGCATCAAACGTTATGGTTGTTTGCAGTGTATGCGGAAAACCAACAAGAGTTGCTCACAAAGAAATCGATGGCAAAAAGGTTCGTGTTTGCAAAAAGTGCTCTGCTTCACTTGATAAAGAATACGTAAAGGCAACTAAGAAAGAAGCAAAGAAAAACGTAAAAGAAAATGCAGAAAAGGCTGCTACTGCTGCTCCTAAAAAAGCAACAAAAGCAACTGAAAAGAAGGAGACAACAACAAAAACTCCTGCTAAGAAAACTGCAAGCGGAACAACAACCGCAAAAACACAAAAGTCGACCGTAAAAAAGGCTAAAGAAGACTAAGGTGGTATGGAATGAAAGAACAAAATCAAACACAAAAGCGTTATAAAGAAGAAATCGTTCCTGCTCTCATTAAAGAATTTGGTTACAAGAATGTGAACGAAGTTCCAAAACTTGACAAAATCGTTCTTAATATGAGACTTGGCGATGTTAAAGATAACTCAAAGAGTTTTAACACTGCTGTTGATGAACTCGCTCTTATTTCTGGACAGAAGCCAATCGTTGTAAAGGCTAAGAAAGCAATTTCAAACTTCAAAATTAGAGAAGGTTTGAAAATTGGTGCAAAAGTTACATTGCGTGGAAAGAGAATGTATGAATTCTTCGACAAACTTGTAGCAATTGCTCTTCCAAGAGTTAGAGACTTCCGTGGAATATCTGATAAGTCGTTTGATGGACGTGGAAATTATTCTATGGGCATTAAAGAACAACTTATTTTCCCAGAAATCGCTTATGATAAAGTCGAAAAGATCAGAGGATTCGATATTTCATTTATCACTACTGCAAAAACTGATGCTGAATCTAAGTCTCTCTTAAAGGCACTTGGTTTGCCTTTTAGCAGATAATAAGGAGTTGTTATGGCAAAGAAATCATTGATTGCAAAACAAAAAAGAACACCTAAATACAAGACAAGAGAATACACTCGTTGTTCTATTTGTGGCAGACCACACGCAGTCCTTAGAAAGTATGGTATTTGCAGAATTTGTTTTAGGGAAATGGCTAACCGTGGGGAAATCCCTGGCGTAAAGAAAACAAGTTGGTAAGGAGGAAATTATGTTATTAACTGATCCAATCGCAGATATGTTGACTCGTCTTCGTAATGCTATTCAAGCAAAACATAAGACTGTTACCGTTCCTGCATCGAAAGAAAAAGTAGAAATTGCTAAAATATTGTTGGAAGAAGGATATATCGTTTCTTATGAACTTGTTGATAATGGCAATTTCAAAGATATTCTCGTTACTCTTAAGTATGACGAGGAAGGACAGAGTGTTATTCAAGGACTTAAAAGAATATCTAAACCAGGACTTCGTGTTTACTCTACAAAAGAAAATCTTCCAAAAGTTATAAGCGGACTTGGCATCGCTATCATCTCAACAAACAAGGGAATCGTAACTGACAAAGTTGCTCGTTCTTTGAATGTTGGTGGCGAAGTGCTCGCTTATGTGTGGTAAGGAGGTTGTTATGTCAAGAATTGGTAATAAACCTATCGCACTTGAAGGTGCTACTTTTGAAAGAGAAAACAACCTTGTTACTGTAAAAGGTCCAAAAGGAACTCTCACTCAAGAAATCGATAGAAATATCGCAACCGAAGTTGTTGATGGCGCTGTTCACGTAAAATACGAAGGTGCAGAATACAACGCAAAACAAGGGCTTTACAGGGCTCTTATCCACAATATGATTGTTGGAGTTACAAAGGGTTGGAGTAAAAAACTTATTATTTCCGGAGTTGGTTACAAAGCCAGCGTTTCTGGAAAGAAACTTCAACTTGGACTTGGATTATCTCACCAAGTTAACCTCGATATTCCAGAAGGCCTCACAGTTACTTGTCCAGCAGCGCTTGAAGTTGTTGTTTCTGGTGCTGACAGACAACAAGTTGGTCAATTCTGTGCTGTAATTATGAGACAAAGACCTTATGAACCATACCACGGCTATGGAATCCATGCCGAAGGCGACCGCCTAGTTAGAAAAGTAGGTAAGGCTGCTGGTAAGGGTAAGAAGTAGGAGGAAAGATAAATGTTTACAGTAAATGACAAAAACAAAACTAGAAAAGTTCGTCATGCCAGAGTAAGAAACAAAGTATCTGGAACTGCAAGTCGTCCAAGACTCTGTGTTCACAGAAGTTTAAACAACATCACTGCTCAAGTTATTGACGATGTTCTTGGAGTTACAATTGCTTCTGCTTCCACTCTTGATAAGGAAGTTGCAGCAAAAATAGCAAACAAAACAAAAACTGAAGCAAGCAAGGTCGTTGGCGAAGTTGTTGCTGCTAGAACACTTGCAAAGGGTATTACTGAAGTTGTTTTCGATAGAGGTGGATATCTTTACACAGGTCGCGTTCAAGCAGTTGCAGACGGCGCTAGAGAAGCCGGGCTGAAGTTTTAGGAGGGAAGTATGGCTGAAGAAGAAAAGAATATCAAACAAGCAGAAAAAACTGATAGACCTCAAAAAGCACCTCGCAGAGAACGCCCTGTTAAAAAGGAAGACGACGGTCTTGATAAAAGACTTGTTGCCGTTCGCAGAGTAAGTAAGACTGTTAAGGGTGGAAGAAGAATGCACTTCTCTGCTCTTGTTGCTGTAGGTGATGGAAAAGGTAACGTTGGTATCGGTCTTGGAAAAGCGGCTGAAGTTCCAAACGCAATCGACAAGGCTACTGCTGACGCAAAGAAGAATATGACAAAAGTTTCTTTGGACGGAAATACAATCCCACACGAAACTGTTGGAAAGTTCGGCTCAACAAAAGTTATTATGATGCCTGCTGAAGAAGGACATGGAGTTATCGCTGGTGGTGCTGCCAGAGCGATTCTTGAAGTTGCAGGAGTTAAGGATATCGTTACAAAGATATTTGGCTCAACAAACAGAACAAACGTTGTTAAGGCAACTATGAATGGAATTCTCTCTCTTAGAACAAGAGAAGAAATTGCGGCTCGTCGTGGCAAGAAGCCAGAAGAAATTTAATGGAGGTAACGCTATGGCTAAGCAAAAAACACTTAAAGTAACTTATGTTAGAAGTGCTATTGGTTTTGACAAGAAACAAGCAAAAATCATTGAAGCACTTGGATTTACTAAACTAAATCAAACAAGAGTTTTACCAGACAATCCTTCTGTTAGAGGAAGTTTGTTCCACGTAAAGCATCTTGTTGAAGTTGTTGAAGAATAAGGAGTTGGGTATGAAACTAGAAAATCTTAAACCTGCTGATGGTTCAACTACAAAAAAATATAGAGTTGGCCGTGGAATAGGTTCCGGAAACGGAAAAACTAGCGGACGTGGCTCAAAAGGTCAATGGGCTAGAAGTGGCGGCGGTGTTAAGGCCGGATTTGAAGGCGGAAACATTCCAATGATTAGAAAACTTCCAATTCGTGGATTCAACAACGCTGACTATCGTAAAGTTTATTCAACAGTTAATGTTGGCGACTTAGAAATCTTTGACGCTAACACCGAAATTGACGAAGAATTCTTATACGAAAATAGAGTTGTAGGTAAGAGACAACCTTATGGACTTAAAGTTCTTGGAAATGGAACTCTTACAAAGCCTCTTACAATTAAAGCGGCAAAAGCAACTAAATCTGCAATAGAAAAAGTAGAAAAAGCGGGTGGAAAAATAATTATAGGAGAGTAATTTTATGTTTAAAACTCTTTCAAATGCTTTAAAAGTTAAAGATATTCGCAACAAGTTGCTGATTGTTTTAGGCATTATCATTATTTACAGAATTGGCTGCGCTATCGTATGTCCAGGGCTGAACCTTAAAAATTATATCGACACAGGCGGGACGACATTCTTTGGACTTATGAATATGTTGTCTGGTAATGCTCTTTCCAACGGCTCGATACTTGCACTTGGAGTTTCTCCATACATCACAGCATCAATTGTTATTCAATTGTTGACTGTTGCAATCCCTTCCTTAGAAAAACTTTCTAAGCAGGGTGAAGATGGAAAGAAGAAGATGCAGTTCTACACAAGAATAACTGCACTTGTTCTTGCTCTTGCTCAAGCAATTGGAATTGTTGTTTCCTTCCGTGAAGCAATAGACACAACAGTGCTTGGACTTCCAACTTGGGTTATTGGAACAGGAGTCGTTTTACTCCTCACTGCTGGTGCAATGTTTACCGTTTGGCTTGGAGAAAAAATCACACAACTTAACGTGGTTGGAAGTGGTATGAGCATTCTCATCTTTGTTGGTATCATCGCATCAAGTGCCAGCGCAATCTCTTCTTCTGTTGTTCAAGTAGCAAACGACTTAAACAACCTTTGGTCAATCATTGTTTATGTTGTTGCAATTATCTTAATTTTTGGACTTATCGTATTTATGGATTCGGCTGAAAGAAGAATACCAGTAAGTTATGCTAAGCAAATTAAAGGTAGAAAGATGTATGGTGGGCAAGACACATACATTCCAGTAAAACTTAACAGTTCTGGAGTTATGCCAATCATCTTTGCCACATCACTTCTCACACTTCCTCAACTTGTTATAAGCATCTTCTGGCCAAAATCTGGCGCAGCAGACTGGTATAACACTTATCTTGGTTCTGGATCTTGGCTCTACATTGTTGTGCTTGCACTTCTCATCTTTGCGTTCTCGTTCTTCTATTCGCTTATTACGTTCGACACAGCGGATATATCGAGAAGACTACAACAACAAGGTGGATTTGTTAAGGGAATTAGACCAGGAAGAGAAACGGCTGATTATCTTAAAAAGATATCTCACAGAATAACACTGTTTGGAGCAGTTTTCTTAGCATTTATTGCTTTGATTCCAAGTTTAGCGTTCAAGGCTATCGGTGATTATTCAACATTAAATATGCTTATCAATGCATTTAGCACTACCGGTCTTATGATTATGGTATCTGTCGCTCTTGAATTTGACAAAAATCTTGAAGCGCAAATGTTTATGAGAAATTATAAAGGATTCTTAGATTAAGGATAATTCTTAAAGAGGGGGATATATGAAAATCATATTACTCGGCGCTCCATTTTCAGGAAAGGGCACGCTTGCTAGAAATATTGTAAACGACTTTGATGTCGTTCAAATTTCAACCGGCGACCTTTTCCGCGAAAATATTAAAAATCAAACAGAAATTGGTCTTTTGGCAAAGTCTTATATGGATAAGGGCAACCTTGTTCCAGATGAGGTAACCGTTTCGATGCTAAAAGAAAGAATTTCAAAACCAGACTGCAAAAATGGATTCATCTTAGATGGTTTTCCAAGAACGATACCTCAAGCGGAGGCTTTGAAAACTATTACAGATGTTGACGCAGTAATTCTTTTGGACGTTCCGCTTGACGAAATCAAGCGTCGTTGCGTAGGTAGAAGAACGTGTTCTAAATGTGGTGAAATTTACAATACGTCTACTTATGATAAAAGCACTTGCGCAAAGTGCGGTTCACCATTGTTCCAAAGAGATGACGATAATCTTGAAACAATTACTGCTCGTCTGGAAGTTTATGAAAAAACTACTGCACCACTCATAAACTTCTACGCTGACAAGTTGTTTGCTGTTAAGGGTATGGGCACACCAGAAGAAACTTATAAGCAAGCAAAAGACTTTTTAAGGAGGCTTTAATGTTAGAAAAGACTCCTGCAGATCTTGTCTTGATGCGTAAGGCGTGTGAAATCACAAGAGACGCTCTTGTCTATGCAAAAACACTATGTGTTGCAGGAAAATCGACTTACGATATTGACAAATCGATTGAAAAGTTTATAATAGATAGTGGTGGCAAGGCTCCTTGCATCGGCTATATGGGGTATCCAGCGGCTACGTGCATATCTGTCAACAGTATGGTTGTGCACGGTATCCCAAGCAAAGACATTATACTTAAAGATGGAGACATTGTTTCTGTCGACTTAGTAGTAAGTTATAAAGGTTTTTGTGGCGATGCAGCAAGAACTTATTTCGTGGGAGAAGTTGACGAAGAGAAGAAAAAACTTGTTCGAGTTACCAAAGAATGCTTTTTCAAGGGAATTGAAAATGTAAGAATTGGTGATAGGATTGGAAAAATTTCTCACGCCGTTCAACAACACGCTGAGTCGAATGGATTTTCGGTTGTCCGAGAACTCGCAGGGCACGGAATAGGTCGCAAAATGCACGAGCCTCCAGAAGTGCTAAACTATGGAAAAGAAACTGATGGTGCTGTAATCAAGGAAAATATGACTATATGTATCGAGCCTATGATAAACGCAGGCAAAAAAGATATATGGTTGCTTCCAGATGGGTGGGGAGTTATCACAAGAGATAACAAACCATCTGCGCATTACGAAAACACTGTTTTGTTTACAAACCGTGGAATCGAGATCTTGACCTTGGAGAAAGATGATGAATATTATTCAAGGTGATCTTGTAATAGCAACTGCTGGAAAAGAAAAAAATAGTCTGTTTTTAGTGAAAGATGTCGACAAAAAATACTGCTATTTAGTTGACGGAAAGCGCTTAAAACTTAACAAACCGAAGAAAAAAAGTCTTAAACATGTCCAAAAGGCTTCAAAAGAGTCTTTTCCAAATGCGGAAAGACTTCAAAATGGACAAGAAAAACTTAATGCGGAAATTCGAGATTTTATAAAAGAGAGGAAATTATATGTCGAAACAAGATGTCATTGAATTTGAAGGGGTTGTTACTGAAGTTTTACCTAGTATGACTTTTAAGGTTACACTTTCAAACGGGCATGTTATCACCGCTTACATTTCGGGGAAACTTAGACAAAATTTTATCAGGATTATCGAAGGCGATAAGGTTAAAATTGAGATGAGTCCGTATGACCTTTCCAAAGGCAGAATCACTTGGAGAGACAAAGGTTAAAAAGGAGAAACTATGAAAGTTAGAGCATCGGTTAAACCAATGTGTGATAAATGCAAAGTTATCAAAAGAGATGGAAAAGTTATGGTTATTTGTTCAAAAAGCAAAAAACATAAACAGACACAAGGTTAAAAAGGAGAATTAAATAATGGCAAGAATTGCTGGTGTTGACCTTCCAAACGACAAAAGACTTGAATATGGCTTAACATACATCTATGGTATCGGCGTTAAAACTGCAAGAGAAATCTGCGAAAAAACCGGTATCTCGATGGATATTCGTGTAAAAGACTTAAGCGAAGATCAAGTTGCTAAGTTAAGAAACTACATCGAAAGCCAACTTATTGTTGAAGGTGAACTTAAATCAAAAGTTAGTATGAATATCAAAAAACTTGGTGAGATTGGTTGTTATCGTGGTATCCGCCACCGTAAAGGGCTTCCAGTTCGCGGACAAAGCACAAAGAACAACGCTCGCACAAGAAAGGGCCCTAAGAAGATCGTGGGCGGAAGTTCGAAGAAAGGTAAGTAAGAGGTAGAGTATGGCAAACGTAAAAACTAATGTTTCTAAAAAAACTGGAAAAACAAAAAAGAAAGTTGTTAGAAGAATTGACAAAGGTCAATGTCATATAACTACATCTTTCAACAATACAATCGTATCGTTTACTGATACTGAGGGTAATGTAATTTCTCAATGCTCATCTGGCAGACTTGGACTTAAAGGGTCTAAGAAGAGCACTCCATTTGCTGCACAAACTTGTGTAGAAAAAGCAGGAGAGGCTGCTCTTAACTCTGGACTTAGAAGCGTTGAAGTATTCGTTAAAGGACCAGGCAGCGGAAGAGAAAACGCTATTCGCGCTCTTTCAACACTTGGACTTACTGTTACATTAATTAAGGATGTTTCTCCAATCGCACATAACGGTTGCAGACCTCCTAAGAGAAGAAGAATTTAAAAGGAGATACGTCAATGGCTAGAAAAATTGAACCAGATTGTCGTCAATGTCGCCGTGAAGGTCGTAAACTCTTTCTGAAAGGCGAAAGATGCACAAGTAAGAAATGCGCTATGGAAAGACGTCCTGTTATCCCTGGACAACATGGTGCTTCTAGAAAGAGAGTTACCGAATATGGAACCCAACTTCGTGAAAAGCAAAAAGTTAAGAGAATGTATGGTATTTTAGAGAGTCAATTTAGAAAATACTATGAAGATGCCGTAAAATCTAAGAAGGTTACCGGTGAAGAAATGCTTTCTCTTATTGAAAGAAGACTTGACAACGTTGTTTACAGAATGGGTATTGGTGAATCAAGAGCGGCTGCTCGTCAAATAGTTAACCACGGACACATCACTGTAAACGGCAAGAGAGTTGATATTGCTTCTTACAGAGTAAGTGTTGGCGATGAGATTGCTGTTAAAGATAACAAACAAGAACTTGAAATGTTTAAATCTCTTAAAGGAACTCATACAACAATGCCAAAGTGGGTTGAATTTAATTCTGACACACTTAAGGGTAAAATTGTTGCAAATCCAACAAGAGAAGATATTGACAGCGATATCAAAGAACAACTTATTGTCGAGTTGTACTCTAGATAATAATTAGGGGGATAAAGTTTATGATGGAAATGGAAAAACCAAGAATTACTTGTGAAGAAACTGATGGCGGTGTTTTTGCTAGATTTGTAGTAGAGCCACTTGAAAAGGGCTATGGTATTACACTTGGAAACGCAATGAGAAGAACACTTTTAAGTTCTTTGCCTGGTTTTGCTCCAATTGCTGTAAGAATTGCAGGAGTTGCTCACGAATTTTCAACTATTAGAGGAATCTCTGAAGATGTTGTAGATATCATTCTTAATCTTAAAGGACTTGCAGTAAAATGCACAAGCAACGATAAGAACTTTGTTACTTACTTGCACTTAAGAAAAAATACTCCAGGAGAAGTAACAGCAAAGGATTTTGAACACAACGACGAATGTGAAGTTTTGAATCCAAACCTTCATATCTGCACACTCGACGATGGCGCTGTGCTTGATATGGATCTTATGATTGCTGGCGGACGTGGATATGTATCTTCGGACGAGAACAAAGAGAAGTTTGAAAATATCGACTTTATTGCAATGGATAGCATTTTCTCTCCAGTTAAAAAGGTTAATTTCAATGTTGAACCTACCCGTGTAGGAAACAGCATCGATTACGACAAGTTAGTTCTCGAAGTAACAACAAACGGAACTACCTCTGCACGTGAAATAGTTAGTCTTGCTGGAAAGATTATCAACGAGCACGTTAATTTGTTCATCGAATTGTGTGCTCAAATTGGAGATATATCTATTCTTGTTTCTAAAGAAGAAGATCAACAAGTAAAACTTATGGAACTTCCTATAGAAGAAATGGACCTTTCAGTTAGGTCTTACAACTGCTTGAAGAGAGCAGGGATTAACACTATTCAAGATTTACTTAAGAAATCAAGAAGCGATATGTTTAAAGTTCGTAACCTTGGTGCTAAGTCTGTTGAAGAAGTTATAAATAAACTTGAAAGTTACGGTTTAAGTCTCCGTAAAGACGAAGAATAATTTGTAAAAGGAGAATATTATGGCTAACGAAAAATTGGGTAGACCTACCAAAGAGAGAAATGCACTTCTTCGCGGACAAGTTTCTACACTTTTGTGGAACGGCAAACTTACAACATCTCTTGCAAAAGCAAAGAGTTCTGCACGTGTCGCTGAAAAAATCATCACTCTCGCTGTAAATTCTTATGAAGATACAGTAAAGGTTACGAAAGATATTAAGGGCGCTGATGGAAAGAAGGTCAAAACAGAAGTTCTTAATGATGGACCAAAGAAACTTGCTGCCAGAAGAAGAATTATGGGCTATGTCTATGACCTTCAAGAGCAGAGAAAAGAGAAAGAATCCATCGAAACATTTAAGGCTCGTATTGAAGGAATCAATCACCCACTTATCGAGAAAATATTTAACGTATATGCACCTAAATATGCTCAAAGAGCAAAAGATTTAGGTCAAGCAGGTGGCTACACACGTATTACCAAATTAGGTAAAAGACGTGGTGATGCAACCGAGATGGCTGTTGTAGAGTTAGTTTAACTTTACAGGCTTCTATCTTTGCATAACATTATATTTAATCACTTTTTAAACTGATGCCTTTTTATATTTAAAGCGGATATTTTTGTATCCGCTTTTATCATTTATCTTACCCCTTTCATATTTCATACTATGAAAGAATTGTTTAAACTATATGACTATAGAGAAAATGTTAACCTCAAAAAATTATGCACCTTTAGAATAGGTGGAACGGGAGATATCATATATCCGCGAGATATTTTTGAATTAAAAAAGATAGTGAAAATATGTAAAAAAAATAAGATAAAATACATAATTTTAGGTAATGGAAGCAATGTTTTATTTCCAGACGGCAGACTAAGTTGTTTAATTATAAGTTTAAGCAAATTTAATTCCATTGAAATTAAGAAAAATAAGGTGTACGTCGGTGCAGGGGTAAATCTGTTTTATCTAAACAAAGTGCTAAGCGAAAAGAATCTAAGCGGGCTTGAATTTAGTTTTGGGATTCCGGGGACGATGGGCGGTTTTGTGAAAATGAATGGCGGAGGGTTTGGCCACGAGATATGCGAATTTATTGATAAAGTAAAAATACTAAAAAATGGCAAAATTATATCAAAAAAACGCAAAAAAATCGCATTTTCTTATCGAAATTCAAATATTGACGGAATAATTTTGGGTTGCACACTAAATTTAAAGTATGGAGAAAATGTGGCAGAAAATATGCAGAAATATTTTGATAGAAAATTGGCATCACAACCTTACGAAGAATTTTCTGCAGGAAGTGTGTTTAAAAGAAATCTCGATATCATACCGGCAAAAATAATTGACAATATGGGACTTAAAGGTGTTAAAATAAATGGAGCAGAAGTATCAAAAAAGCACGCCGGATTTATTGTTAACAATGGCAATGCAAAGGCGAGCGATGTGAAAGAATTGATTGCACTGATACGACAAAAAACGGGATTTAATTTTCAGTTGGAAATTGTCGATTACACAGATTGTGAGGTGAAAAATGAAAGCGGTGATACAACGAGTTAACAGCGCAGAACTTTCGGTGGAAGGGAAATTGATATCTAAGATAGGCAGGGGCTTTGTCGTCTACTTTTGTGTTGAAAAGGGAGATGACGAAAAACTTATCGAATACTTTGCTAAGAAGATATCTGGATTGAGAATTTTCGAAGATGAAAACGGCAAGATGAATCTGGCGTTAAAAGATGTTGGCGGACAAGTTCTGCTTGTTTCACAGTTTACCCTTGCCGGAGACTGCGAACACGGAAATCGTCCAAGTTTTATTACGGCAGAAGAACCACAAAGAGCGAAAAATTTATACGAAAAATTGGGAAAATTGATAGAAAATAATGGAATTTCTGTTAAATATGGCGTGTTTGGCGCAGATATGAGAATTTTGCAGGAAAATCAAGGGCCGGTAACAATTCAACTTAAGGCGTGATAATTTAGTTGTGTTTTAGATTCTAAAATGTTAAAATATATCTATATTTTGGAGGTGCAGAATGTTACTTTATGGCGACTATCATACACATACAACATATTCGCGTCATAATCACGGAAAGGATAGTGTACTTGATAATGCATCTACAGCAGCAAACAAGGGTTTGAAGCAAATTGCAATCACCGACCACGGCTTTAATCACGGCTTTGGGATAAGAAGAAAGGATATACCACAACTTCACGAAGATATTTTAAACGCCAAAGAGATAACGGGTGTTGACATACTTTTGGGAGTGGAAGCAAACCTAATCTCTCTTGATGGACAGGTTGACATTTGTGAAGAGGATCTTGATTTTTTGGATATCTTTTTGATGGGATATCACAAACTTATTAAACCTAGTGAGTTTAAGGGGTATTTTAACTTGACGTTGGCCTCTTGCTTTTCTAATATCTTCAAACCATCACAGGAGCGAATTGACAAAAACACCACAGCCTTTTTGAAAGCGCTAGATAAGTATCCAATCGATGTGATAACGCATCTTAACTATGGCGGATTTCCTACCGACACACTTGCGGTTGCAAAGATGGCAAAGCAGAAGGGCGTTTACATCGAACTTAACGGCAAGAGAATCAACTTTACTGACGATGAAATTATGACGATGGCAGCAGAGGGCGTTAAGTTCATTGTTAACAGCGATGCTCACAGTGCCGACAGAGTGGGCGAGGTTAACCTTGGAATGAACACGATTTACCGCTTGAACATTCCTTTGAACCTTGTTGCGAATGTCGATAAAATTCCTAAATTCAACAAAAAGAGGGGTAGTGAATGAGTTTTTCAAGGCAATCAAAGATAGAAATTTTAAAAACACCGATCGAAGACGATTCTCAGTGTCTATCTTTTTTGTCTGGGCTTTTTCATTCTTGCGGAGAGATTGGAAAAAGCAGTTCGAAGTTGTTTGTTTCAATCGTCAGCGACATTCAAGAACTCTTCCCATTTGTTAAGCAGATAATAAAAAAATTGTATGGCGAAAGAATCGAAGAAGAGGCAATCGAAAAGTCGGAACTTAGCAAAAACACCTATTACGAACTGCGCTTTGACCTTGAGAAATTTCAACAATTATTTTTAGATATTGGACTTATCGATTTTTCAGACGGAGTTTCTTTTGTCTTCGAACTTGACAAAAATATTATTCAAGATGACGACACACGAAGAACCTTTATCAAAGGTGTTTACATCGGTTCGTCAACTTCAAGTATAAAGTTTTCCGAAGGGGCACAAAAGAGCGAAACAACGGGTTATCACCTTGAATTTGTGTCAAAAAATCACGAATTTTTGCTTGATTTTTCATCAATTCTTGCAAATTACAACATATTTGGAAAGATTTTTGAAAGAAAGGGCGATTATGTTTATTATTTAAAAGATGTCAACGCTATCACCGATTTGCTTGCGATTGTTGGAGCAAATGAGAGCGTGTTAAGTTTGTCTAACGAACTTGCAACGAGGGAACTTAGAAACAAAATAAATCGCCAAGTAAACTGCATAAACGCCAACATAAACAAAACTGTTGAAGCAAGTATGCGTCAAGTTGAGGCGATCAATTTGATAAACGACACTATTGGCATCGACTGTTTGCCGGAAGATTTGCAAGAGGTTGCCCTTTTAAGACTTGCAAACCCAGAAGAGAGTTTGGACGAACTTTTGAAATTGTCCACTATCAAACTGACTAGATCTGGGCTTAATCACAGATTTAGAAAGATACTTAAGATTGCAAAGGAGTTGGGCGAATGAGTAAAGATTTTGTGCATTTACACCTACATTCAGAGTTTTCTCTTCTTGATGGCGTAGCGAGAATAAAAAAGGTTGTAGAACTTACAAAAGCGCGTGGCTACAGCGCGTGCGCAATCACCGACCACGGAAATATGTTTGGAACTTTGCAATTCTATGAAGAGTGCATCAAAGCAGGCATAAAACCAATCCTTGGTTGCGAATTTTACATCTGTAATGACCTAAAAAGAAAGCAAGGCAAAGACGACATTGGGCATATCGTTCTTTTAGCAAAGAATAACGATGGACTTCATAATCTTTACAAACTAAATGAAATTGCCTATGTTGACGGATTCTACTATAAGCCAAGAATCGACTATGAAACACTAGAAAAACACAGTGAGGGTGTTATATGTCTATCTGCGTGCCTTGCAGGGCATATACCTCAATTTATTATGCAGAGAAGATATGACGAGGCGGACAAACTTGCTTTAAGATTAAAGTCGATTTTTAAAGACGACTTTTATTTGGAACTTCAAGACCACGGCATTGAAGAACAGAAGGTGGTTAATGCGTATTTAATCGAATTGGCAAAACGCATCGATGTTAAACTTGTTGCCACCAACGACGTTCACTATGTCAACAAAGATGATGCAGAGATACAAGACGTTTTGATGTGCGTGCAGATGGGAAAATTCCTTGAAGACCAAGACAGAATGAAGTTCTCCACCAACGAGTTTTATCTTAAAACAAGGGAAGAGATGGAAGAACTTTTCCCAGATATGCCAGAGGTGCTTGACGTAACAACAGAGATAGCAAACAAGTGCGATATTGTTCTTAAAACTAAATCTCTTGGAGAAGTGAACGAAGTTGATGCAAAATACAAACTTCCAAGCAGTAAAAACTACATTCCAGTTTTTAAGACCAGCACCGGCGAAGAACCTTACGCCTTTTTAAGAAGAATATGCTATGAGGGGCTTGAAAAGAAGTATCCAAAAGTAACGCAAGAACTTATCGACCGACTTGAAATGGAACTTACCACAATAAAAGAGCAAGGCTTTGTTGAGTATATTCTTATCGTTTGGGACTACATAAACTGGGCGAACGAAAATGGGATTCCAGTTGGGCCAGGACGTGGAAGCGGCGCAGGAAGTCTTGTGTGCTACACGTCTGGGGTAACGCGTGTTGACCCAATTAAGTATAGTTTGTTCTTTGAACGCTTTATCAACAAAGAGCGTGTATCTATGCCAGATATCGATGTCGATTTCTGCACGGATAGACGTCCAGAAGTTATCGAATATGTAAGAAGAAAATATGGCGAAGATCACGTGGCACTTATCTCCACTTTTGGTCGTATGCAAGCCAAAAACGCCATTCGCGACGTGGGCAGAGTTTTGCGTATGCCTTACAGCGAAGTGGACAAAATTACCAAATTGATACCGGCAAAACTGCCAGACGGCATCAAAAAACCACCTGTCCTTAAATTCTATTTTGGAACGACAGGCAAGGAAGAAGATGCAAAGTATATCATTCCAGAACTTAAGGAAATGTATGACACAAATCCAGAAGTGAAGCGTGTTGCAGATATTGCCATTAAACTTGAAGGCGTGCCAAGAAACACCTCAACTCACGCAGCAGGGGTTTTGATTTCGCCAGAACCAGTTTCCAACTTCGTTCCTCTTTCAAGAAACGGCGACGATATTGCAACGCAATACGATATGATCGAACTTGAACACTTGGGCCTTTTGAAGATGGACTTCTTGGGGCTCATCACCCTTACCGATATTAAAAAAGCGCTAGATTACATCTACGAGCAACACGGAGTGAAGATCGACTTCTATAATATGGAATATAACGATCCTAAGGTGTTTGAAATTATCGCCGCAGGAAGAACAGAGGCTATTTTCCAACTTGAAAGTGCCGGTATGCGTAAGTTTATGAAGGACTTAAAACCAACCTGTATGGACGATATTATCGCAGGAATTTCGCTTTATCGTCCAGGGCCTATGGATTTTATTCCTATGTTTGTTAAAAACAAGCAAGATCCATCAAACATCACTTACGACCACCCACTGCTTGAAAACATACTTGACGTAACCTACGGCTGTATCGTTTATCAAGAGCAAGTTATGAAAATCTTCCAAGTTATGGGAGGTTACAGCCTTGGACAAGCGGACAACGTTAGACGTATGATGGGTAAAAAGCAGACCGACAAGATTGAACACGAGAAAGTTAAGTTTGTCAATGGTTGGGAAGATCCAACCGGCAGAGCGTCAATTCCGGGCGCTATCAAACTTGGTTGCAGCAAGGAGATTGCCGAAAAGATATTCGACGAAATGAAGGAGTTTGCTAAATACGCTTTCAACAAATCGCACGCTGCCGCTTATGGATTTATTTCCTATCAAACCGCTTACTTAAAATGCTACTACGAAGTCGAATTTTTGACCGCAGTTTTAAATAACCGTATCACAAGCGCCGACAACATTTCCAAATACATCAACTTTGCACGCAGTGAGGGGATTCCGGTTCTTCCACCAAGTGTAAACAAGAGTGGTTCTTACTTTAAAGTTGAAAACGGTGGCATTCGATTTGGTATGGGTGGACTTAAACACGTTGGAGTTGCGATGACCGAAAAAATCGAGGAAGAACACAACTTAAATGGTCCATTTAGAAGTTTGGAAGACTTCATCAACAGAATGAGTGAATACAGCATCAACAGAAAGATGCTTGAATGCTTGATTTTGACCGGAGCGTTTGACGAATTTGGACACTCGCGTTCTTCTTGCATTGCGATCTACGAAAAGATAATGCAAAAGGCACAAAAGGACAAAAAGTCAAAGCAAAATGGACAATTCTCGTTTTTTGATAACAACACTATCGATGACAGCGTTGAATATCCAGACATAAAAGAATATAGCAAGAAGACTCTTTTAAAGAACGAAAGAGATATTATGGGCGTTTACCTATCTGGGCACCCACTTGAAGACTATATTTCAAAATTTAAAGATTTCACCATAAATGCAGAAACGATCAACACACTTTCAAAGAAAGACGAAGATGCTGAAATGGTAACCGACGAAAGTGGCGAAGAAGATGCCGAAGTTGAAGCGCTTGATGGGCAACCATTTGTGTGTGGTGGAATTATAGTTGAATTTAGAAAGAACAGAACAAAATCCGGAAAAGATATGGCATATATTCGTCTTGAAGACCTCACAGGAGTGATGGACGTTGTCTTCTTCCCAGCAATATATGCAAGATATAAAGAGGCTCTTGTCGAAGAAAATCTAGTTACAATCAAAGGGCGCATAAACGTGCGTGATGGCGCGATATCGCTTGTTGCAGACAATGCGTTTGTTTGGCACGACGAAGAGAAAAAGGAAATGCAAAATGGAAAAGTTTTCTTAAGATTCGACACCAAAGATATCGACGTCTACAGCAAGGTTAAAAGAGTGCTTATGGCATATCCGGGGAGCTGTCAGGTTATCATAAGATGCTCCTCCTCTGGCTCTGCGTTTAACTATAACGGCAAGGTTGCAATCAACAACTATCTAGTAAACGAGTTGTCCGGAATTATCGGCAACGAAAATTTAGTTATACAGGAAAAGAAATGAAAGTTTTAGTTTTGTGTAGTGGCGGTGATGCGCCAGGTATGAACAGAGTTGTTTATTCTCTGTCAAAATATTTGAAATTAGATTACGCTCGTGCGGGCTATAAGGGGCTTGTGGAGGGTGATATTTTCCCTCTCGATTTAAAAGCGGTTAAAGAAAGCAAAGACGAAGCAGGGGCTGTGATTTATTCTTCGCGCTATCCAAAGTTTAAGGAAGAAAAATACTTCAAAAAAGGGCTTAAAAATGCACTAAATTATGACTATGTAATAGTTATCGGTGGAAACGGCTCGCAAAGAGGAGCAAAAGAACTTGCGGAAGCAGGTGCAAATATGTTGTTTATTCCAGGGAGTATAGATAACGATGTCATCAATTCTTCCTATAGTCTTGGCTTTCAATCGGCGGTTGATCAATGCGTTTACACAATTCAAAACTGTATGCCAAGTATAAACGCCTTCTGCTATACTTGTTTCTTTGAAGTTATGGGAAGAGATAGTGGCAGAATCGCAGAAGAAACCTATAAAAATGCAAACGCCGATGTGCTTGTTGCAAAGATGGAAGACTTTAAGGTCAACACGATTGCAAAGAAAGTTAAAGAAAATGTAAATAACGGCAAAGGGACTTGCATCGTTTTGAAAGAAAAGATGAGAGATCGCACCTATTTTGTTGAAGCACTTGAAGAGCGAGTTGAAAAAGGCACAGTGAAATATCAAGTTGTCGGCAGAACGCAACGTGGCGGAAAACCGGCAAAAATGGATTTGCTTATGGCGGATAAATTTGCAAGCGCCGCAGCAAAAGAGATAAAACTTGGACACAAAAACAAGAGTATACTTGTTGACGAAAAAATGAATATAAAAATTTGTGATCTTTTATAAGCAGTGCAAATTTGACAATTTTACCGCATTTAAAACATAAATTTTTGACATATTTACTTTACATTTCATATTTTAAATTTTATACTTATCGTGATTAAAAGGAGTTATTTTATGAAGATAAAACCAATATTTGACAGAGTTGTTTTACTTCCAAAAGAAACTGACAAAGAAACAAAAAGCGGCATCATTCTTCCTACCGCTTCGCTTGAAAAATCACAGATTGCCACAGTTGTTGCTGTTGGAGAAGGTGGCAACATCGATGGACAAGAAGTTAAGATGCAAGTTTCGGTTGGAGATGAAGTTTTGTATGCGAAATATAGCGGAACTGAATTTAACTATGAGGGCAAGAAATATATTGTTGTTAAGCAAACTGATATTCTTGCAGTTTTGACTGATTAGGAGGAAATATGGCAAAGAAAATATTGGAGGGCGACTTAGCAAGAAAATCCCTTGAAGCAGGGGTAAATAAACTTGCAAATGTCGTAAAAATCACTCTTGGACCAAAGGGACGCAATGTCGTTTTGGGCAAGAAATTTGCTACTCCACTTATCACAAACGATGGAGTTACTATTGCAAAAGAAGTTGAACTTGAAGATGCTTTTGAAAACATCGGCGCGGAACTTATTAAAGAAGTTTCCGTAAAAACCAACGATGTTGCCGGCGATGGAACGACAACAGCGTGCGTGCTTGCTCAGGCAATAATCCGTGAGGGGCTTAAAAACTTTAGCGCTGGCGCAAATCCAATCATCTTGAAAAAGGGAATTTTTAAGGCGGTTGACGTTTGCGTTGAAGAACTTAAAAAGATAAGCAATCCAATTTCAAGTTCAAAAGATATCGAACAAGTTGCAAGCATTTCTGCCGGCGATGAAGAAGTTGGAAAACTCATTTCAAAGGCAATGGAAAAGGTTGGCAACGATGGAGTTATCTCTGTGGAAGAGAGCAAAACGATGCAGACCGAACTTGATGTTGTTGAGGGAATGCAGTTTGAAAGGGGATACCTCTCTCCATATATGTGCACCAACACCGAAAAGATGATTGCGGAACTTGACAACGCTTTTGTGCTAATAACCGACAAAAAAATATCTACTATGGCAGACCTTTTGCCACTTCTTGAACAACTTGTAAAGGTTGGTGGCAAGATGCTTATCATTGCAGACGATGTTGAAGGCGAGGCACTTACTGCGTTGATATTAAACAAATTGCGCGGTTCATTGAATGTTGTTGCGGTAAAAGCACCAAGTTTTGGAGATAAACGTAAGGCGATGTTGCAAGACATTGCAATTCTCACTGGCGGAGAATTTGTCAGCGAAGACCTTGGAATCGACTTAAAAACACTTACGCTTGACAATCTTGGCAGAGCAAAGATGGTGAGAGTTGACAAGGATAACACAACAATTATCGAAGGAAACGGCGATTCAAAGGAAATTGCAGCAAGAGTTAAATCGATAAAGGAACAAATTGCCGACACAAAGAGCGACTATGACAAAGAAAAATTGCAAGAAAGACTTGCAAAACTTTCTGGCGGAGTGGCTGTTATAAGAGTTGGCGCTGCAACAGAAGTTGAAATGAAAGAGAAAAAACTTCGCATTGAAGACGCACTTTCTGCTACAAAGGCTGCTGCAGAAGAGGGAGTTGTTCCAGGCGGCGGAGTTGCACTTTTAAAAACAACGCCAGCAGTCAAAGCGCTTGTCAACAAACTTGAGGGCGACGAAAAGACGGGTGCTGCGATTGTGCTTAGAGCAATCGAAGAACCTATCCGCCAAATCGCTATCAATGCCGGAATCGACGGCGGAGTTGTGGTAAACAAGATATACGAAAACCTCGATAAGCCAGCGTATGGATATGATGCGCTTAAGAACGAATATGGCGATCTTATCAAAAAGGGTATCTTAGATCCAACAAAGGTAACAAGATCTGCTCTTGTGAACGCGGCATCAGTTTCTGCAACCTTGCTTACAACCGAAGCGCTTGTTGTTGAAGTTGAAGACAAAAACAGAATACAAGAAAAAGAAGTATATTAAAATATAGGACTGTATCATCGATACAGCCTTTTTATTTACTTGACAGAAGAGGGGTGTTTGGCTTAAACTATACCTATATTTTGTGAGGGAAATAATGCAAAAGAAAAACAGTTTCATAAGTTTTATTAAGTCTTTTAATTTATACGAAATTATCTGGCTTTTGTCGGTTGTGGTGATACTCACTGTGGCAATGATTTGGCTTCCAGATGTTATGTTTGAAGACACAAGTCCGCTTATTGTTATCTGCTCAGTTCTGTCGATAGTTGCAAATCCAATTTGCGAACTTATGATTTCAAAGCAAAGCAGATACAACTTTATCGTTTCGATTGTGTTTATCGAGATAACCGAAATGATTATCTATGGTTCGCTTGGGTTGTATGCAAGCGCGGTTGTAAGTTTAGTCTTTTGGGTTCCTATTGACATTGCAAGTTTTGTCAACTGGTCAAAGAACAAGGACGAAAAGAAAGAGGAACTAACTAAGGTCAAAAAATTAAATTGGTGGCAAGACGTGATGGTTGTGCTTGCAATCGCCGTATTTTCATTTGTGGTTGGATACATTTTAAGTTTGATTCCAGGCTGCGAAGACACCTATCTTGACGCTTGCGTAAGTGCGGTTGGTATGGCAAACGGAATTTTACTCCTCCTGCGCTATAATGAGCAGTGGTATGCGTGGTTTGCATATTTAATTTTAGACGGCTTGTTGTGGATTTTCTCGGGGCACTATATTATGCTTATCACAACGGTTGCAATGATGATGAACACTTGTTATGGGTTTGTAAAGTGGATTATTTACATAGCACGAAAACGCAAAGGACAAGAAAACTCAGTCAATATTGCACTAAACATCTGCAGAACACCATTGGATTAGAAAATAAAAAAATATCGCGATTTGCGATATTTTTTTGTTTATTCAAATTAAAGTGCAATCACAACAAGAAGCGCGATTAAGCATTGTGATAGGTAGTATAGAATGTGGTTGATATACACCATAATTTTCTTTGTATTTCCGCCAAAATATTGCATTGAAAGCACCAAATCGCTTACAAGGAATAACAACATACCGGCAGCGAAAACCCAGAAAATAGGGGATAATATTGCAATCATAACTGAAACGCAAAGCATAGATGTAAGAATGTAAGTATACATATATACAAGTGTTTTGTGTTCGCCAAAGTCAAGTTTCATCTTCTTAGAAGAAAGGGTGATAAGAACTGTAAGCAGAACGCCGATTAAAAGTGCAAGGAAGAACATCCAAATGCTGTTTGCTTGAACAAGCAAGATTACGCTTGCTGTCATATAGAAAACGTGCCCAGCAAAGAATGACAATGTTCCAGATATAAAGTATGGGTTACTCTTTTCCGGATACATAATTTTTAAGTCAAGAAGGACATCTCCGGCAAGCCCAAACAAGCCACCAATTAGAAAGAGCAATCTTGTTACTGAAAATCCCTTTAAGCAAAGTCCAATAACAGCAATCATAACAAAGCAAAGCGAAGCGAGAGTCTTTAATGTCAGCGAAACAGCGCCAGGCTTTTTTGTTCGAACGATGCAGAACACCACAGTTAAAAGGATACATAATCCAAAGAACAAATATGTTGCAACCATCATATCACACCTACCTTTTATTCGTTGAAGAAGTCTAGGATATCTTTATAAACTTCTTCCTTATTTGTTTCATTCAAAATTTCGTGTCTTGCGTCTGGATATAATTTATATCTTGCATTCACGTTGTTTGCAAGGTAAAGTTTGCAGAGTGATTTAACTTGCTTGCCGTTTGAACCAACAGGGTCTTTGTCGCCAGATAGGAGTAAAATCTTTTTTGTGCCGATTTTGTTTATGCCTTTGTTGATGCGTTTCATATTGCGGAGCATACTGTGGTAGAATCCAAATGGAAAACTTCCGCCGCACATTTCGTCGGCAACATAAGCATCAAACACAGACTCATCTCTTGTAAGCCAGTTGCCTCTTTCAAAGCCCTTGCCATAACTTTTGATACAGAGATTTTCAATCATACCGCCAGGAGAGTTTGCACCTTTGAAGAGGGATAAGAATCCGGCAGTTGTGCCACCAAGTTGCATAATTCCACTTGAGCCATTTGCCGTTCCACTTAAAACGCACTTTTCGATTAAGTCGCTGCTTTGAACAAGCGCTTGTGAAACCATAGAACCATAGGAATGTCCAAGGAGGTAAATTGGAAGTTTGTAGGCGTCGTGCAATTTTTCAATTAAGATTGTTTCGTCTTTAACTGTTTCTGCATAGATATCGCGTTCGCCAAATCCACGCTTTTCGGTAGGGCAGTTGTGTCCGTGTCCTCTAAGGTCGTTTGCAACAACGATATATCCGTTGGCATTTAAAAACTTTGCAAAGTTTTCATATCTTCCGGCGTGTTCTTGCATTCCGTGAACAATCAATACAACCGCTTTAGGATCTTTTACATTGTCATAGATATAAGTGTAAAGTGGGAGTTTGTGATACCCTTCAACTTGTATTACATCATACGCCTTTGCAGCAGATTTTTTAGTTTTTGCTGGTGTTTCAGCAGTTTTTGTTGCTTTTTCAGTGTTTTTTGTTGCCTTTTTCGTAGTTTTTTCTACTTTTTCTACTTTTTCTGCTTTTGCAGGCTGTTCTGTTTTCACAGCCTTTGGAGCCTTTTCCTCAGTTGCCTTAGTTGCAGCCTTTTTTGTTGTTTTTGCTGCCGATTTTTCTTCCGCCTTTACAACCTCTTTTGTTTCTTTTACCTCTTTAGGCTTTGCGGCTGTTTTTGTCTGTTTTGCGCTTTCTGTTTTTGTTGCGCTTTTTGGTGCTGCCTTTTTAGCAGGCTGCTTGGTCGTTTGTTTTTCTTCTTCGACCTTTTTTGTCTTTCCCTTTTCCATATTTCCTCCTCTATAATTTCGCGATGGCATTTTGCCAGCCATCATAATATTTTTGTCTAAGTTTTTCGTTTAGTTTTGGTTCAAAAGATTGTTGTGATGCGGTGAGTTCTTTAACTTTTTCTTCGGTGATAAGTTTTCGCGACATCATCGCAACATATATTGCGCCCATAACCGTTGCTTCAGAACTTACACTTCTTACAACTGCGTGATTTAACATATCTGCTAAGAATTGCATCATAAAGTCGTTATTGCTGCCGCCTCCGTCAACCGATATTTTTGAAAATCTCAGTCCGCAGGCACGCATCTCATCAACAACCGCCTTTGTGTTGTAGACCATACTTTCAAGCATTGCTCTTACGATATGCGATTTTGTTGTGGCAAAGGTGATTCCGGAAAGTTGCGCTCTTACATCGTTATTCCAATAAGGAGAGCCAAGTCCGGTGAACGCAGGAACAAAGTAAACGCCTTCGTTGTCTTTCAGTGATTTTGCCATATCGCTTGTTTTTGAAACGTCGCTATACATTGAAAGGTTGTTCTTTAAGTAGTTAAGTCCACTGCAAGCACTGTAGATACTTCCCTCTATTGCATACTCAGTTTTATTTCCAAGCGTGCTTGCAACAGTTACAAGCAGTTTGTCAGGACGCTTCTCCGCCTTTTGACCGATATTTGTCAGTATAAAGCAGCCAGTTCCATAGGTAACTTTTGTGCTGCCATAATCGACTGCACCTTGCCCAATCATACTCGATTGTTGGTCGCCGATGATTGCGCAGAGTGGGGCATTCAAAAATTTTTCAATCTTACCAAATTCGGCATCGCTTGGAAGTATCTTTGGCAAGGATTCTTTTGGAATGTTGAAATAGGTAAGCAAGTCTTTGTCCCAATCAAGCGTGTCAAGATTCATAAGCATAGTTCTTGATGCGTTGGTTGTGTCGGTTACGTGATTGCCAGTGAGTGCGGTTGCAATGTAGGAATCGATTGTTCCAAAACAAAGGTTGCCCTCTGCTGCAAGTTTGCTTGCCTCTTTCACGTTGTCCATAAGCCACTTAATTTTTGACGCACTAAAATATGGGTCTGGGATTAAGCCGGTTTTTTTGTGGATTTTCGTTTTAATATTTTTAGGCAACGACTTTATGTATTCGGTCGTTCTGCGGCACTGCCAAACAATTGCGTGATAGATTGGTTTAAGAGTTCTCTTATCCCAGCCAACAACCGTTTCGCGCTGATTTGTTAAGCCAACGCCAACAAGTTCGCCTTCTTTTATATTATTTCTTTTCAAAACAGTTTTTGCAGTGGATTCAACCGCCTTTAAAATTTCTTCGGCGTCTTGTTCGACATATCCACTTGCCGGATAAAACTGCTTAAACTTTTTGCTTTCAATATCAACAATTTTGTTTTTTGCTACATCATATAGAACGGCGCGGGTGCTTGTTGTCCCTTCGTCAATTCCCATAACAAATTTTCTCATATCATCTCCTTAGCATTATTGTAACATAATTAAAAAAATATCAAAAACATTTTATAACTTTTTGAAATATTTGACAAAGTTTTTTTTATTTTCTAGAATATATCTATACGAACTGCGGTTGGCAGAAAGAAAAGGAGAGTCAATGAAGGTAGATTGTTTGGTGATTGGCGGTGGAGTTGTTGGCGCGGCGATATTCAACAAACTTACAAGAATAGGCAAGAGGGTTGCACTTATCGACAAAGCAAGCGATGTTGCGACTGGAGCAAGCAAGGCAAACAGTGGAATCGTTCACGCAGGGCACGACCCAGAGCCAGGGACATTAAAGGCAAAGTTAAATGTAGAGGGGAGCAGAATTTTTCCAGCACTTTGCAAGCGTCTATCTGTTCCACTTAAAAACTGTGGAGCGCTTGTTGTTGGAGATGATTACAACAAAGTTAAAGCGCTGTATGACAGGGGGCAGGTAAACAAAGTTAAGGGACTTGAAATTTTAAACAGAGAGCAACTTTTAAAAATAGTTCCAAACTTGCAAGACAACATCACGGTGGGGCTTTACGCAAAAACCTCTTCCATAGTAAGTCCATATTTGCTTACAATTACACTTGCCGAAGAGGGAATAATAAACGGAGGAAAAGTCTTCCTCGAAGAAGATTTGGTGTCTTGCAAAAAGCAGGGCGGTGTTTATGTTGTAACAACAAAAAAGAACACATTTGAAACGAAGTATATAATTAACTCCGCCGGAGCAGGATACAACGAAGTTGCAAATATTTTAGGCACAGAAACGTATGACATAAAATTTAGGAGAGGAGAGTATTTTGTCTTTTCAAAGCAATCGACAACCAGAGTGCCTTGCACAATCTTTCCGCTTCCTACCGCAATAGGAAAGGGCGTGCTCATAACACCTACTGTCGATGGAAACTTCTTAGTTGGGCCAACAGGCCAAGATAGTGATGATGTAACAAAGACAACTGCCGATGGGTTAAACGAGATACGAGCAAAAGCCGGGCTTATCATAAAAGATATAAACTTTAAAAACGCAATAAGAGAGTTTTCTGGAATAAGAGTTATTTCGGGCGATGATTTTATCATTGAAAACAGCAAAAAGGCAGAGGGAGTTGTAAATATTGCAGGGATATGTTCGCCAGGGCTTACATCAGCACCAGCAATTGCAAATTATGTCTGCAAACTTTTGAAATTCCCTACCAAAGAACTAGAAAATTTGAAGAAGATAGAGCCATACAAGATGTTAAAGGACTATCCAGTCAAGGTGCAGAACGAAATGATTGCACGCGATAAGAACTATGGCGAAATCGTATGCAAGTGCGAAAAGATAACAAAGGGCGATGTTCTAAACGCGCTGAACAGACCACTTAAAGTTAGGTCGGTTGATGCAGTTAAGCGCAGAACAAACGCCGGAATGGGACTTTGCCAGGGCGGATTTTGTTTTACTAAGGTTGTAAATGCAATTAGAGAAGTAAGAAAGATAAGATACGAAGATGTTTTAAAAGAAAATCGTGGAAGCGAAGTTGCTGTGGGGGATATAAGAGATGAAAACTGATGTTTTAATTATTGGTGGCGGACCTGCAGGAATGAGCGCCGCCCTTTCTGCATCACAAAACGGAAGCAAAGTTGTGCTTGTAGAGCGCGATGGAGTTTTGGGCGGAATATTAAATCAATGCATACACAACGGCTTTGGACTTCACTATTTTGGTGAGGAACTCACAGGCCCAGAGTTTGCTTATCGTTTTAGAAGAATGGTTGAAAAGGACAAAAACATAACAATTCTCACAAACACACTTGTAAAGGAGATAGGCGAAAGAAAGGCGTCGGTTATCGGCAAAGATGGTGTGTTTGAAATCGAATGTAAATCGCTTATTATTGCAATGGGCTGCAGAGAAAGAACGGCTGGAAACATAAACCTAAACGGCACTCGTCCAATGGGAATCTTAACCGCCGGAACGGCACAAAAGATGGCAAACATTGACGGAAAGATGGTTGGCAAAGAAGTGGTGATTCTTGGAAGCGGCGACATTGGACTTATTATGGCAAGAAGACTTACACTTGAGGGCGCAAAGGTGCACGCAGTGTTTGAAATAAATTCGACATCAAGTGGACTTAGAAGAAACATTATGCAGTGCCTTGAAGATTACAATATTCCACTCTATTACAACACAACAATTTTTGAAGTTGTTGGAAAGGACAGAGTTGAGGGCGTGTGGTATGGGCAAGTAGACGAAAATATGAAGCCTATTCTTTCAACTAAAAAATTCCAAAAGTGCGACACAGTTATACTTTCAGTTGGGCTTATTCCAGAGATGAATTTGGTTGACGTAAGCATCAATCCTCGCACAAGCGGAGCGTTTGTAAATGAATATTATCAAACGGAAAAGGAATGGCTCTTCTCGTGCGGGAACATTTTGCACGTGCACGACCTTGTTGATAACGTTG
>CANQIX010000003.1 GCA_947624105.1 uncultured Clostridia bacterium | reverse complement strand
CACACAGTGTGGGTTCGTGCAAAACAAAGTTTTGCTAAAAAAGCGAAGCTTTTTAACCCCCACCAAAAATCGTTTGCAATTTTTTTGTTGGTGCCGGTGGTGGGGGTCGAACCCACACGTCCTTTCGAACTTGGGATTTTAAGTCCCATGCGTCTGCCATTCCGCCACACCGGCCTAATTAAATGCCCCAAAGAAACTTTGGGGCATTTTTTTGGAGGTACCACCCAGATTCGAACTGGGGAATAAAGGTTTTGCAGACCTTTGCCTTACCACTTGGCCATGGTACCATCTAACAAAAATGGCGAATTTGAGAAATTATACAAACCCGCCACTTCATAGATTGGAGCGGAAGACGAGATTCGAACTCGCGACATTTGCCTTGGCAAGGCAACGCTCTACCACTGAGCCACTCCCGCACACAATGTCAATAAGTTATATTCAAATAAAGAACTTTTTGACAACTTGCTCTATTAATATACCAAATACCAGACTAAAAATCAAGCAATTTATGAAAATTTTTCAAAATTGCGTAATTAACTCCAATCGATTGGTGTCTTTCCGTTTTTGATTAAAAACTCATTAGCCTTTGAAAAATGTTTGCAACCAAAGAACCCTCTGTATGCAGAAAGTGGGCTTGGATGAGGGGCTTTTAAAACTAAGTGCTGTTTTTCGATAATAGGTTCAAAACTTTGCGCATTGCTTCCCCAAAGCAAAAAGACGAGCGGATCTTTTCTCACAGACAGTTGCCTGATAACTTCGTTTGTAAAAGTTTCCCACCCGTGCCCGCGGTGCGAATTTGCCTGTCCGCGTCTAACGGTAAGTGTGGTGTTTAAAAGCATAACTCCTTGTCTTGCCCAACGCGATAAATTTCCAGATGGTTGAACTTTTATCTTTAAGTCGTCTTCAATCTCCTTAAAGATGTTTACAAGCGATGGAGGAAAATCAACTCCTTCTTCCACCGAAAACGAAAGTCCGTGCGCCTGATGAGGTTCGTGATAAGGGTCTTGCCCAATTATCACCACTTTTACATCATCAAACTTGCAAGAATTTAACGCATTGAAGATGTTTTCCATTTTAGGATAAATATCATAGCGCGAGTATTCATCTTCCAAAAACTTTTGCAAATTTTTGAAATATTCCTTGTCAAATTCCCCTCTTAAACGGTTTGCCCAGTCCTTTGTTATTCTTATCATATCCGCCCTTATTTTTCTATTTTTTTGGTATAGTTCTTAAAATATCGCCAATTTTTAGGTCAAAATTGCAGTTAGTTCGCACTTTTTCCTGCACATTTTTGGCACTTTCAACATTTTCTCCATTTGAAGATACAATCTCTGTGATCGTCAATTTCTTATTCAAAAGGTCCTTATTTGGAGATAAAATTTCAAGTGTGTCGCCCACAGAAAATTTGTTGCGCATTTCAACTTCGCAAGTCTTTCCGTTGCTATCTTCACTCACAACAGCAACAAAATCGCTGTCTTGAATTGGCATAGAATCCTCTCTAAATTGCTTATCTTTTTCGCCAAAATAGAACCCTGTTGTATATCTTCTGTGGCTTGTTTTTGTAAGTTCGTTTTTAAGTTCTTCAGTAGGCTTATTTGGAAGCATATCAAGTGCCATACGATAGGCATTTGTAACAGTTGCAACGTAATAAGCAGACTTCATTCTCCCTTCGATTTTTATGCTGTTTACACCGGCATCTTTAAGTTCTTGCAAATGTTCAAGCATATTGAGGTCTTTGGAGTTGAAAATATAGCAACCGTGCTCATCTTCTTGCACTTCAAGTTCATCATCTCTCGAAACTTCTCTCACCATATATTTCCATCTGCAAGCCTGCACACATTCGCCGTGATTGGAATCTCTGCCGGTTAGATAGTTTGAAAGCAAGCATCTCCCAGAGTATGCCATACACATTGCGCCGTGCACAAAAACTTCAAGTTCGACGTCATCTGGAATGTTTTTTCGTATGTTTTTTATCTGTTCAAGCGAAAGTTCGCGTGCCAAAATCAATCTTTTTGCGCCCAAACTTACAAATAACTTTGCCGAATATGAGTTGATTATGTTCGCTTGTGTGCTTACGTGCACTTCAAGATCTGGCACAATCTGCCTTACATATTGCAAAACGCCCACGTCAGCAACGATAACCGCATCAACTTTTGCAACATCGTGTAAGAAAAGAAGATATTTGTCTAGACCAACAAAATCTTCATCTTTTGCAATAATATTTATCGTAATATACACTTTTTTACCTAATTTGTGTGCAATTTTGACCGCTTCGACGATTTCTTCGTCAGAAAAATTTCCTGCAAAAGCACGAAGTCCAAAACTTCTTCCTGCAAGATAAACCGCATCAGCACCAAAGTGGAGTGCAGTTAAAAATTTTTCAAAATTGCCTGCTGGTGATAAAAGTTCCATATTCCCCTCTTAACCGATTGTGATATCGACATTAGGCTTTGCAGTCAAAGTTAAATCTGCAAGTCCTATTCCATTTTTCATATAATAATACGCCATAGAGCCTATCATTGCCGCGTTGTCTGTGCAATATTTTAGCACTGGAAGATAGACATCTACGCCAATTTTTTTGCATGCCAACTCAAGTTTTTCGCGCAGTCTTGAATTTGCTCCAACTCCTCCTGCAACGACGAGTTTTTTGGCGTTATTTTCCTCCAAAAGTTTCACTGCCTTTTCAGTTAGTTCGTCTGTAACAAGTTCTTGAAAGGAGCAAGCAACATCTTCAGTGCAAACCTCTTCTCCCTTTTGTTGAATGTTATGAACATAGTTAATAACCGCCGTCTTTAATCCGCTGAATGAGAAGTTAAAAGTGTCTTTAAGTGGCAAATGATAGTTAAATTTTATGTTATTTTTGCCCAATTTTGCAAGTCTGTCAATGTTTGGACCTCCCGGATACGATAATCCAAGCACCCTTGCAACCTTGTCAAAACACTCTCCGACTGAGTCGTCAACAGTCGAGCCAATCATCTTGATTTTGCAATAATCTTCGACGTTTAAAAGTGCAGTATGTCCACCACTTACCATAAGACAGACAAATGGCGGCGTGAGGTCTTGATGAGAGATGTAGTTTGCACTTATATGTCCGTGCACGTGGCTGACAGCAATAAGTGGCACATTCAGCGCATACGCAACACTTTTTGCAAAATTTATGCCAACAAGCAGCGCTCCCATAAGCCCAGCACCATAGGTAACTGCGATGGCATCAAGAGAATCTTGTGTGATATTTGCCTCTTTTAATGCCTTTTCGTAGCACTCCGATATTGCCAAAATATGATTTCGCGATGCAACTTCTGGCACAACTCCGCCGTAGAGTTTGTGGATTTCAATCTGTGATGCAACAACGTTCGACAGCACCTCTCTTCCATTCTTAACAACGGCACAAGCGGTTTCATCGCAAGACGATTCGATAGATAAAATAATGACATCTTTCTTGTCTTTCAGTGCATCAAATTTACGTTTTGCATCATCGATATATGACATCTTACTCTCCTACTGTTGTATTTATCTGTTTTAGATATTCGTTGATAAATTCTTGAATATCTCCGTCCATAACCGCTTGAATATCGGTTTTCTCATAGTTTGTTCTGTGGTCTTTTACCAAAGTGTAAGGGCAGAACACATAAGAGCGGATTTGACTTCCCCATTCTATTTTTTTGATTGTTCCGCGAATTGAGGCAAGTTTTTCTAACTCCTCTGTTTCTTGCTTTTCAACAAGTTTACTATAAAGCATCTTCATTGCAGTTTCTTTGTTTTGAAGTTGCGATCTCTCTGTTTGACACGCCACAATTATTCCAGATGGAATGTGGGTGATTCTAACGGCGCTCTCCGTTTTGTTTACGTGCTGTCCGCCTGCGCCCGAACTTCTGTAGGTGTCGATTTTTAAGTCTTCCGGTCTTATCACAATATCTGGCGCTTCATCGATTTCTGGCATAACTTCAAGCGAAGCAAAACTTGTGTGTCTGCGTGCATTGGCGTCAAATGGCGATATTCTAACAAGCCTATGCACCCCTTTTTCTGCCTTTAAATAGCCGTAAGCATTTTCGCCAGAAACCAAGAACGAAATCGATTTGATTCCCGCCTCGTCGCCATCGAGTATGTCAAGCACCTTTGTTTTAAATCCCTGCCTATCAGCATACATACAATACATACGATAGAGCATAGACGCCCAATCTTGCGCCTCCGTCCCACCGGCCCCTGCGTGCAGAGTGAGGATAGCGTTGTATCCATCATACTTTCCAGAGAGCAGTGTTTCAAGTTTTGCAACTGCAAGTTTGTTTTCTAACTCCTTCAACGAGGCATCAAGTTCCTCTTCAAGTGCCTTATCTTCCGCCTCGTCCAAAAGTTCAATTATTGCCGACAAATTGTCTATATCTGCCTTCAAGCCTTTAATTTTGTTTAGTTTGCTTTCGCATATTTTAATCTCTCTTCCAACCTTAGAAACGGCGCTTGGGTCGTTATAAAAGCCGTCAGAAAGTTGAATTTTTTTAAGATTTTCTAAGTCTTTTTCTAATTTTTCTTGGTCAAAGACACTCCTTAACGAAATAGAATTCGTTTGTAAGTTCTTTAAGTTTTTCTTTTTGTAAATCTAATACTACCATCTTTTTCTCCTTTTTTAAGCCTAAAAACAAGAAGATACGCTAATCTTCGTTCTTTTCAAAGGCCTTGCCAACGTGAGCCTCAGTAAATGCCTTGTCTTGCTCTATCAAACTCTTTTCCATTTGTATTACCGAAATTCCATACAAAACGTATATAACTCCCACGATTGCAAGTGCTATAAGGAGGAAAAGTGTAGAATTATCTCCCATTAACGAGTCAAGGAAGCCCGACAAAATAAGAAGTCCCGTTACGGCACAACGCCCAACACCGAGATATTGTTCCATAATAACGGTGCTTTCAAGTATGTTTTTATGCAGCGACAGTGTGCGAATAACACTGCTTCTTCTGCTGTCTGTGATTGATGTCAAAACGACGTTTAATGTAACATAGAACGCATAGAACAGTATTATAAACACAACATTTGTGCCTGCCGTTGCAACAATTCCAACAATAGCCAGAGGCACTAAGGTGATGATTGGAATAATAAATCCTTTCGCTCTCTTTTTGCGGTAGAATTTAAGGTATAGGAACATCGTTACAAGCGAAAGCACAGTAAACACCGATTGAAGTGTTCCAAGCATCGCATTTGAGCGCAATGAGGTGTAAACAAGTATGGTAATGAACGTTCCTATGCAGTCATAGATTGCCCCACGGAATAACATTGCAACATACATCTTTTTCAGCGGTTTAACTTCCTCTTTGTGCTCTTTTAGATATTTAACAAAGGCTTTGACGTTAAATGTGAGTTCGTAGTGTTGTTTTGGTCTAATGAGGAAGGAAAATGTTATAAGTGCAAGGCACAAAACAAGCATAATAAGTGCCAAAATTGAGAAGTTTATGTATTCAACAATATAGCCAAGTATGATAGGGAAGATTACGCTTGTAAGTTGGAAAGCGATACGCTTAGCCGCAAAAAACCTTACTTGGTGCTTGCTTGAGATTGTTTCGGTTGTGAGGTTGTAGAATCCAGAAGAGAAGAATCCCCAACTGACTCCATATATCATACCAACAAGTGGCAAGAATGTGTATAGATGATTTCCAAGTAGATATACAACAAGCACGGTAACCGTCAGCATCACAGAGCCGATTGAAACAAATATGCTTTTGTTGTGCTTTTTAAGGAAGTAGCCCGTGCCAAAATACATAAGTGCAAGAGTTACATATTCTAGAAGATAGAATAACCCAATGTTCATAATGTTGTAAGCAGGCTTGTTGTCGTATTGCAAAATGTTTGCAACCACAAACAAATCGAAAAAGATAGACACTATCGACTGCAAGCAATCGCATACAATGATTGATATTGAACTTAAATTAAAAATCTTGTGCTCTTTTTTTTCTTTCATCATTCACTCCGCACAGAAAAGATAAATTTGTGAGCAATTCTCACAAATATTAGTATATCAAAAATAACTTTTTTTGCAAAACATTTTCGCTCTTTTATATAATAATATCACTTTATTTATTAAATACCTTTCATTTATTGCATAAAAAAAGACCTGCAGTTGCAGGTCCTTTTGTTATTCTTGCTCGTCTTCTTCTTCGCTTGAATCTTTGTTTTCAATTCTTGCAATTTGGGCTTCAAGTGTTGCCACTTCTTCTTTAAGTCTGTCGTGTTGACTTGTGAGCAATTCATACATACGTTTCAAAAGTGGATATCTTTCTTCGTTCTTAGCCATAACTTCTTCGCAATGTTGAACAGAAAGTTTAAGTCCATCAAGTAAGTCTAAGTCTTCTGCTAATTTCTTTGCTTTTTCTTCATCGATGTCTGCATAGTTGTTTACACCATAAAGAACAACTTTTTGCTTAGCAACAAGAGCCTCTTTTCTACGAAGTTTCTTTTCATCGTTTTCGTGAGTTCTCCAAACTTTGTTAAGAGGAATGTAATCTTTCTTGCAAAGTTTCAAGTCTTTTTCGTTTAACTTTAATCTTTCTTGTGCATCAGCAAGTCTTTCTTTAAGGTCATCAAGAGTAAGAACTGGAACGGCTGGTTCTGCTGGTTGAACTTTTTCAAGCAACTTAGCCTTAGCAAGTTCAAGTTCTTGAGCCATTTGTTCATACTTTTCTTTTTCTCTTTGGAGATTTTCTCTCTCCTCTTGAAGTTGATTGTATTCTTCTTCGTATGCAGAAGGGATAACTTCGTCATCTTCGTCTTCCTCTTCTTCTACTTCTTCAATCTCTTGTGGTTCTTCTTCAACTTCTTCTTCGACGTCTTCAGGTTCTTCAACTTCTTCCAAATCTTCTACGTCATCTTCACGGAGTCTAGAGAGAAGTTCACGTCTTCTTCTTTCAAGTCCTTCACGTTGTTCCCTAGTTTCTCTTTCTTCTCTAGTTTCTTCGTCTTCCTCTTCTTCAACAACTGTAGTTTCTTCTACAACTGGAGCAGCAGCAACTGCAGCCTCCTCATTGTTTAATGAATAGTGTTGAAGTTCTTCAGAGTCTTCTTCCTTAGCAGCAACTGGAGCAACATCTTGTTTTTGCGCTGCCTTCTTCTTTGCAAGTGCAACAGCGATACCTTCCCAGATAAAATAGATGATCAAACTTGCTGCAATTACAACTCCAAGAATGATGCAGATTTGCAAAATAACAGAGTCAAATCCAATAGCGTCTAAAAGCATTCCTTTCATATACCCACCTTCCTTTAATAATTTTTTAATCTTGTATCAAGATTTACATCGCTTGTATTTTAACACACTACTCCCTATAAGTCAATAGCAAATTTTTAAAAAATTGCAATTTTTTTAACTTTTTTTGAGTTTTTTTGCGATTTTTTAGTGATTTTTTGCGATTTTTGCCCAAATTTGCTAAATTGCCCTCTCACCAAAACTTCTTAAAGAAGTTAAAATTTTGAGGTGTTTTTAACAAACTTTGCCTCCTCTTTACGCTCGCCGATGCAAATGTTTTTTGCCGAAACAGATTGACTTTTTGATCTCTTTAATATATAATAATTGTATTAAAGAAAAATATTTCTTTTGCCACGGGGCAGTAATAATAACCCGTGGTATTCTTTTTTCTATATATAATATGCAAGATTCAAACTATATATTCTATAAAAAAAAGAGCCACAATTTTGTGGTTCTTTTTTGGTGGAGGTGTCGGGTTACGCTCCCGAGTCCATAGTTACTTAACAAAACTTTTCTACATGTTTAGTTTGTGTTTTTGTTTCATTTTAGAGTGGTCCGCAAACAAACTTCTAAAACAATTCCTTAAAATTTTTTACGCATACAAGGACAACTTTGCATAAAATTTTTGCCTAGTCTGACACCTAACATTTTGTAGGCATACCAAAATGACGATGGATTAGATATGCTCTAATCAGGCGCAAGTAACTCCTAACTTAGGCAGCATAAGCATAAGCATAAGCAAGAGTTGTTGCATTAGAATTTTCTTCTGCGTTTATTTGTTTTCTTGTTTTAGGCGAAAGACGCCACATGCTTTGTGTTTTGCGAAATTAACTGTGTCGAAACTTAATCACCCCCATGACGGATTGGATAGCGCTCGATATCTCGTTTCACTTGTCTATCCTTAAGGGTTTGGCGCTTATCATACAACTTTTTACCTCTTGCAAGTCCAACTTCAACCTTAACTTTTCCTGCCTTGTTTATATAGACTTTTGTTGGAACAATGGTAAGCCCCTTTTCCTTTGTGGCACGTTCAAACTTCAAAATTTGCTCTTTGTGAAGTAAAAGTTTTCTGTTTCGGCGCTCTTCAACCTTAAACGCTGTTGTCTTTTCGTAAGGTTTTATATAGGCATTTTTAAGATACATCTCGCCGTTTTTTATGTCGACAAAACTATCCAAAATGCTTACGCCGCCCGCTCTTACCGACTTCACTTCGCTGCCTTTAAGTTCGATACCAGCCTCTACACAATCGGAAATGAAATAATTAAAATACGCTTTTTTGTTGTTTGCCTTGATTTCCACTCTTCCATCTCCTCATATTTAGTATATCACAGACCCTGGCAAAAATCAAGAAAGTGTATCTATTTTTACACTATTTCCGCGCTTTTACCCGTCATTTTAATAAAAAACTGACAGATTGCTCTGCCAGTTTACATTATTCAACAACCTTAAAATCTATCTCTCTGCTGTAAAGATTTACATTCATAAGTTCAACTTTAACCTTATCGCCTATCGCGTATATGTGGCTTGCACCTTTAAGTTGAAGTTGTTTTTCAAAGAATATGTAGGTGTCAAGTGGAAGCGATTCGATGCGAACTAAGCCCTCACAGGTGTTCTCAAGGGCAACAAAAATACCAAAGTTTGTTACCGAAGAAACGGTTGCGTCAAAAGTTTCACCAATCCTATCTTTCATAAGGTATGCCTTCCACAAGTCGTCAACTTCACGCTCTGCAACATCGGCATTTCTTTCTCTTTCGCTCGATTGCTCCGAAGAATCGAAAGTGAATATATCCAAATCTTCCTTTGCTGCATCGTCAATTTGATTGTGCAAATACATCTTTATGATTCTGTGAATCGTTAAGTCTGGATAACGCCTAATAGGTGAAGTGAAGTGGCAGTAGTCAACAAGCGCAAGTCCAAAGTGCCCCAAATCTTCGTTGGCATACTTTGCCTTTTGCATCGTTCTTAAGATAACTTTGTTTATGATGTCTTTGCTGTTTAAATCTTCGACATCTGCAAGAATCTTTTGAAAATAAGATGGTTCAATCTTATCTGGAACTTGTGGATATCTTACGCCAAGCCCCTTCAAGAAGTCGCACAAAGCGTATACTTTTTCTTTGGTTGGCGCTTCGTGAACACGATAAACAAAAGGAATCTTAAGGTCGTTAAAGTGTTTTGCAACAACTCTGTTTGCAAGCACCATAAAATCCTCGATAAGTCTGTGCGCTTCATTGCGTTCTCTTCGTGTAAGGTCAACAGCCATTCCGTTTTCGTCAAACACAAATTGAACTTCTGGAATTTCAAGGTCGAGCGCCCCTCTTTCCGCTTGTTTCTGCTCTAGAACATCACAAACTTCTCTCATAAGTTTGAAATGTGATACCAAATCTTTAGTTTTTTCATTTAATTCGCCGTTTAATGCGGCATAAACTTCTTTATAAGTAAGCCTTGCTTTGCTTTTGATTACGCTTTCGCAAATCTTATAGTCGACAACATTTGCATCTTTGTCGAGTTTCATAATGCACGAAAGTGTAAGACGTTCAACGCCCTCGTTAAGCGAACATATCCCGTTAGAAAGCGCAACTGGAAGCATTGGAATAACAGAGGTAGGAAAATATACACTTGTGCCTCTTCTGTAAGCCTCTTCGTCGATGACAGAATCGCGCTTTACATACTCTCCAACATCGGCAATATGAACGCCAACCTCATAAAATTCGCCTTGTTTTTTGATGGAAATAGCATCATCTAAGTCCTTTGCATCTGCTCCGTCAATAGTAAATATAACTTCATTTGTTAGATCAAGTCTGCCCTTTTTCTGCTTTGCACTAACTGTCTTTGGAACACTTTTTTCCGCCTGCAAAACGACATCTGGGAAGTTTTCAAACACGTTATATTCACGAATGATAGAAAGTTCCAATGTCTTTATGTCGTCATTCATTCCCAAAATTTCGTCAACAACGCATTTAACTTTGCCCTTTTCCGTTCTTATAACCTTTGCAAGAACCTTCATATCTTTTTTCAGTTTCAAGCCGGTTTTTACAATTGGAAAATCCTCGTTTATATGTTTATTGTCTGGGTCAAGGAAGAAGTTATTTGCAACTATCTTAACAAGCCCAACAATGTTTTGAAGTGGTTGATAGATAGAAACAACCTCACCAGAAGAGCCCTCGCTGGTGTGAGAAAGCACATTGACGATAACTTTTTCTCCGTCAATCGCGTTCATAGTTTTGTTTGCAGGAATGAAGATGTCGTCTTCGTATCCTCTTACCTTAACAAAGCCGAAGCCCTTTGCAGAGCCGCAATACTCTCCCTTAACGTGTCCGCACGATGGAATGACGATAAACTTGTTCTTTCTAAGTTCATATATATCGCCGTTTCCAACGAGTTGATAAAAGATCTGCTTAACTTCCTCGACAGAGGTGTCAAGAGCAGTTGACAGAAATAAAAAAAGTTTGTCTACATTATTATAGACCAAACTATTTTTAGCGACTAACTCTAATATTCGCTCTCTTTTGTTCATTATTCCAATCCGCCAAATGGTAAAATAGTGATGAAATACAAGATGGCACAAACAAAAATTGTGATTCCCATTACAATAGTGATTATTTTAAGTCTTCCATCTTTCGATGTGTTGCGGTTTTGAGAATAGTAAGTATCTTGTCCGCCAGTAATTGCTGTTGTGTTTCCCGCATCTTCCGATTGGAAAAGCACTGCAACTATCATAATGATAGCAGCAACAGCAATTATACAAAACAAAACAATCCTAATGATAGGAAAAGATGCCGAAACCCAAGTTGGAATAGCAACTTCGTTTTCAGCAAAAGCCTTAACTGTTTTTGTCCCTAATGCAAGTAAATGATTCATGATCTCTCCTTTAAATTTAGTTGTAAATTAGATTTGAGCAAATCTAGCACAGCAAACTAGCACAACAATAATTGCAAAAAGGATAAACAGCACAAGTTTTCCCCATTTAAGTTTTTTATCTTTCTTTGCTGTGTATGAATCTTTTACAAAGCCCATAATGCAAAGAAGCCCTAAAGCGATTGCTGCGATTGTTACAAGCACAAATACTGTTTGTGGCCAAGACATAACCCACTCGCAAATTTTAAGCCATAATTTTTCCATAGATTTTCTCCTATATGTGTTATTTTAACACAATAGAAATCATAAAACAACTATTTTTGTGCAAAAAGTTGCAAATTCGAGATAAAATCAAAGGGCAAAACGGCTTAATCGCCAAAAACAGTCAAAATAACTTGCTAATAACTTAATTTGTTTGCAATTTTTTAGATTGTTTGATAAAATTTTTATAAGGAGTGATATATGAATAAAACAAAAATAATTTGTTCCATCGGTCCATCTTGCGAAACCGAAGAGATGATTGAAAAATTGGCGCTTGCCGGAATGAGCGTTTCGCGATTCAATATGAGCCACGGCACACACGAATCGCACAAAAAACTTATTGACGCAATCAAGGCTGTTAGAAAAAGATTAAACAAAGCAATCGCCCTTATGGTTGACACCAGAGGTCCAGAAATTAGAATAAAAGACTTCAAAAACAGAAACATCTATCTTAACCTTGGCGACAAATTCACCCTTACAACAAGAGATGTGCTTGGCGACCAAAGTATCGTTTCTGTAACATACAAACAACTTCCACAAAAACTTGAAAAAGGAAATAAAATTTTGCTTAACGATGGCATCGTTGAACTTGAAGTGGAATCACTTACAAAAACCGATGTTCACTGCGTTGTAACCTCTGCCGGAGAACTATCGAACCACAAGAGTATTAACGTTCCGGGCATCGAAACCGGCATTGAATATCTAAGCGCACAAGATAAAAGCGATATCGCCTTTGCAAAGGAAATGAATGTCGACTATCTTGCCCTTTCTTTTGTAAATTCAAAGAAAGATGTAATGGATATAAAGAGATATTTAAAAGAGATTCATTTTGAAAACATAAAGATAATTTCAAAGATTGAAAGTGCACAAGGAGTGCAAAATTTTGATGAAATTATGACTGTTTCCGATGGCGTTATGGTTGCCCGTGGCGACCTTGGTGTGGAAGTAGATTATGTAAAACTTCCAATTTTGCAGAAACAATTTATCAAAAAATTGAATGAAAACGGCAAAATTTCCATAATAGCCACCCAGATGCTTGAAAGTATGATTTCCAACAAGCGTCCAACCCGTGCTGAGATTTCCGACGTTGCAAACGCAATATACGACCACGCAACTGCAATAATGCTCTCTGGCGAAACTGCGTCAGGAAAATATCCTGTTGAAGCAACCCAAGCAATGAAAAACATCGCCGAAGAAGTTGAAAAATATGTCAGCAACAAACTGGTCGACTTCAAAACGCACAACACAACTTCGAGTATCGGCTATGCAGTATGTAGCCTTGCACAGACAGAAAACGTAAAAGCAATCAATGTTGTTACACAAACCGGCGACACAGCAAAATATGTAAGTAGATTTAGACCAAACATTCCAATTGTCGCCTGCACCCCTAACGTAAAAGCCTTTCACCAGATGAGTATGCTCTATGGCGTTATTCCAGTTTTGGAGAAGAAATACGCCACTACTGAGGAAGTCTTAAAGAGCGGAATAGAGAGAACAAAAGAAACAGGGCTTGTTAAAAAAGGCGATAAGATTGTGCAGACTGGCGGAATGAAGGCTGGCAAAAGCGGCAGCAATCTTTTAAGGGTTGAGAAGATAAAGTAAATGCAACGACTAGACATAATCTTAAAGGAAAAGGCCTTATACCCAACGCGCGAAAAAGCACGGCAAGCAATCGCCTCTTCAAGAGTGAAGGTAAACGGAGTAACTATTACAAAACCAGCAACCTTATGTGATGAAAGCGCAACTTTTGATACTCTCCCATTTGAATTTGTTTCCCGTGGTGGATTCAAACTCCAAAAGGCAATCGAAGAGTTTGGCATCGACCTTAACGGCAAAACAGTTTTAGACATTGGCGCTTCGACTGGCGGATTTAGTGATGTCGCCTTGCAAAACGGAGCAAAAAAGGTGTATGCCATTGACACTGGAGAAAATCAACTCCACGAAAAAATCAAAACTGATAAAAAAGTTGTCGACCTTTCAAAACACAACTATCTAGACTATAAGGTAGAGAGTGATGTAAATTTTGTCGTTATCGACGTATCGTTTATAAGCCTAACAAAACTCGCCAAAAAACTTGGAAGCGACTTTAAAAACATTGAGATAGTCGCCCTAATAAAACCACAATTTGAGTGCGGGCCTGAATATGCCAGAAAACACAAAGGAATTGTAAAAGATACAAAAATGCACGAAAAAATCATAAAAAACATCGAATTTTGCTTCAAAAACGAAGGTTTTTCGGTGTGTGGACTTATCGAATCGCCCATCAAAGGTGGCTCTGGAAATACCGAATTTTTGATATATTTAAAAAAATAAGCATATCGATTGATATGCTTTTTTTATGCAGCACTCTTCCATTCTTGCGGACAAGTTCTGTTTTCTTTAAACCACTGAGTGTCTTTAAGTGGAGTTGTGTTATTTGACCCAGTTACAGTGATATTTCCCTTGTCCACCTTAAACACAACGTTGCCGTTCATCGAAGTGTAAGAATTTCCATCGACAACGGTTGTAACATAAACGTTGCTTGTGTATTTTGAAATTCGGTCGATATATGCCTGAGTTGGAAATTGATTGCTTGGGGTGGAAGTATATTCATCACTTCCGGCGCAGCAACACACAACAGAATATTTTGGCCTTATCACATCAAGCAGCACAGTATTTGAAGAGGTTTTAGAGCCGTGATGTCCGGCCTTGAACAATTCGCATCTTGGAAGATTGTTATTCTCCACCAATTTTGTCTCTCCAGATTCCTCTAAGTCGCCTGTGAAAAGGTAGTGTTGGTCGCCATTGTTTATAATGAAGCAAACTGAATAGTTGTTTTCGTCCGCCGAATAGTTTTCATAATAGTAGTTGTAAAGGATTTCAAGTTGAATGCCATCGCTTATCGACCAAACCCGCTGAGCACCATTTTCATTGTTATAGCACTCTAGCGCAGAATAATGCTTTGCACCTTTCTGCACTTCGGCATCGCGCTTTGCATAGTAATCTTGCAAAATTTGTGTGTTTTTGTTGGTCTTAGGAAAATCAATAATTATATCTGTGTCATACCTGTCAAAAATCCCCTGAACGCTACTACTTCCGGCAAAGGCAGAGATATGATCTTGATCGGCGTGAGTTGCAATCACATATTCAAGTTTGTTGTCTGTTACATAATTTTTTAAATAGTTTGCTATTGTTGAAGCGGAAGTGCGCTTCGAACCGGCGTCAACAAGTATGTCATTTTCTCTACATTTGATGTAGATGCAATCGCCAGCGTTTTTGTTGCCGAGTTCCAAAAAATGAATTGAAATATCGGCAGTTGCTTTTGGCGTAAACCAGTTGAACGGATCATAGCAAATAAAAACGCCAACTAGCACTATCACCAATACTAGCGCAAATATCCAATAATTTCTTATCCTAATTTTAACTTTTTCTCTTCTTTTTGCCATATTTTCTCAATTTTTATATTTCATATTGACGCTGTTAGGAACTTTTGGAAGTCCTGGCATCAAGTTGATTTTCCCTGCAATCGCAACAACAAATCTCGCCCCATTCTTAACCTCGACATCTCTAATCTTAAGTGTAAATTTTGGAGCACCAACAAGATTGTCATCATCGGAGAAGGAATATTGTGTTTTTGCTATCACAACCGGATAGCCCTTTGCAATATCTTCATACTGTGCAATTTTCTCTTCTACGCCACTTTCATATTCAACATCAACTGCGCCATAAACTTTGCTTGCAATGTCAAATATCTTCTGCTTTATGCCGTCCTTTAGGTTGTATGCAAATTTAAGTTTGTTTGTATTGTCGATATTATCTAAAACTGCTTGCGCCAAAGCAACACAACCCTTGCCACCCTCAGTAAATGGATAGCAAACTACACAAGGACATTTGCAACTGCGCTTTATCATCTCGATATCTTCCTCACTGTCGCCTTCAAAATGATTGATTGCCACAACGCACTTTTTGTTGAACAGTTTTGTTATATTTTGTATATGCCTTTTTAAGTTTTCAAGTCCATTTTGAACGCCATTTTGCTTTATCGCCCTAACAGTTGCAACAACCACAACAACAGATGGGTCAAGTTTTCCCACTCTGCACTTTAAGTCGAAAAACTTTTCTGCACCAAGGTCAGAACCAAAACCCGCCTCAGTAACAACATAGTCGGCAAGTGAAAGCGCGGTTTTTGTTGCCACAATGCTGTTGCAACCGTGTGCAATATTTGCAAAAGGTCCACCGTGAATTATCGCTGGCGTTCCTATTGTCGTTTGAACTAGGTTTGGTTTTATCGCCTCTTTAAGCAAAATCAAAAGTGCATCTGTGGAGCAAAGTTGTTTTGCGTAAATTGGTTGCTTTTTAGAGTTATAGCCAACAATTATGTTATCTAGCCTATCTCTTAAATCCTCTTCGCTGGTGTGCAAGCAGAGAATTGCCATAATTTCACTCGCTGGTGTAATAACAAAACTTTCCTTGCGCTCTTTGTTGTTTTTAAGTTTCTCTTGATTTATCGTAATAATCCTAAGGCTTCTGTCGTTCATATCCATACAGCGATTAAATACAACTGTTTGGAAATCTAGGTCATTTCCTTGGAAAATGTGATTGTCGATAAGCGCACACAGAAGGTTGTTTGCTGCCGTTATTGCATGCATATCGCCTGTAAAGTGCAAGTTTATGTCATCGCTTGGCACAACTAACGACTTACCTCCACCAACCGCACCACCTTTCATTCCAAAAACTGGCCCAAGTGATGGTTCTCGCAAGGCAAGACAGACGTTTTTGTTTAATAAATTAAGTCCATCAGCAAGCCCAATAGACACAGTTGTCTTTCCCTCTCCGCTTTTGGTTGGTGTGATCGCCGTTACAAGAATCAGTTTGCCTTTTGGATTTTGACTATAATTTTTTATCTTCGCCTTATAATCTCCATAGGTTTCGAGATTTTCTTTTTTCAAGTTAAGTTTTTTTGCAATTAAATTTATCTTCTTCATCTCGACCTCCACCTCAAAATTATAACAAATCGAAGAAAAAAATCAAAACAAAACTATGCGTTTACATCGCCAACAAACAACTTTTAGAAATAAAAAAGTGGATTGACAATCAATCCACCTTTCTATTTTTATCTTAGGCTGCTTCTTGTTCTTCAGCAATAGTTCTATAAGTTAATGTGTCGCCTGTTACGATAATCAACTCTGCTCCATTTTCTCCAATTACTAATGGGTTCTTGTTTTGTGGAGCGTTATCAATTGATACGTTAATCTTATCGTCGCCTTTAAGTTGATTTGTTTCAGGTTCATCAGCCTTGTATGATGTGTAAGCAGTTGATGTGAAGTTAAGTGAAGAAACAACATTTACAAGCACTTCTTTGCTGCAACGAAGTGTAACTTTTCTTGTTGTTGCACCTTTGAATGTTATAACAGAATCATCTTTTGCTGTGATGCTGTCGGTTGCTGCTTCAGAATTTTTTGCATAGGTGATGTTTGCCGAATTAACTTCAACATTAAGTTGTCCTTTTACAACAGAATTAACAGTTAAGTCAACTGATGTTCCGTTGTTTTCACTGTTTACCCCAACGATGTTAAGGTTTCCAGCAAGTTTTGCAATTGTAACTTTCATATCAGAATTTTTACTTGAAGAGATGTTTACATTTCCTTCAAGGCTTTCTTTAACGTTGAAAATTGCATATCCTAAGTGGTCTTCAGAACCTGCCCAATTCATTTCACCATTGTTGTTCAATATAATTTTGTTGAATTCGTAAATTCCAGATTCGCAGTCGTCCATTTTGATGCCATCTGCTACAACTGAACCAATGCTGATTGTTCCTGTGCCATTTGTGATAGTTAAATTGCCAGTCTTTAAAGTTTCAAATTTGATTCCACCTTTAGTAGTTGTAAGGTTTACACTATTTTTTACTCCAAAGAATTTTACTGTTTCTGGCTCTGCATTTCCGTCAACATTAATTTTAACCTCTGCACTTCCTGGAACTTTCATATCAACTTTGCCAGATTCTGTTTTAATTGTCAAAGACTCTAATGCAGTGTCGCTGAAGTTGCGTCCTGAGAATAGAATTTCACCAGATGTTGTGGTTACATCGATGCTTTTAGCGGAAAGTTTTTTATAGAAAATTGTTTCCTCTCTTCCACCAAAGTCTACAGTTCCTGAACCTGTAGTGATTATAAATTCTTTACCATCAAATACCTGTGTATTTTCACTTACTCCATTGATAACGATGTCGTAGTCTTTTGATATGTTCAAAAATCCTGATGGAACATCTACGCTGATTGTAAGAACCCCATCTTTAAGAACGATGCTGTAAGTAGAATCTACTTTATCTTTTGCAAGTGCAAATCCCTTTGCCTTATTTACGATTGCAACTTTAGGCAAGTTTGGAGTTGTGTCGTTTTTAACGACAACGTGTGCATAATTTTCTGCATTTACAACAATTTTATTTACCTTACTCCAATCAAGGTCAATTTTTTCACCATTATCACTGTCCTGTTTTACTGTTGTGTAAGTTTTGTTGTTAGTGAAGTATTGCATCCAAAGAACTGGTGTGCCAGGTAAAAAAATCATAACTGTCATACAAACTAGCACAACTGCAATTACAACTAGAACAAGCAAACCGAAGTAAAAGAAAAACCCTTTTCTTATTCCTGTTTGTGCCATATCTCCCTCCTTATTGACTATATTATATCATTTTTCTGCCATTATGTCAATAACTAACCGGCAAAATTAGTCAAGTATCGCTTTAATTCTTCTTATACCTGCAGAAGAACTTTCTTCTTTTAATATTTTAAAGTGATGCAAATCTGCGGTGTTTTTTGCGTGTGGTCCGCCACATATCTCTTTTGAAATGCTTCCAATTGTGTATACTTTTACCTTTTCGCCGTATTTACTTTCAAACACGCCCACTGCCCCACTCTTTTTCGCTTCCTCGATTGGAAGTTCTTCAAAGGTAACTGGAACAGCCTGCGAAATTGCATCATTTACAAACTCTTCAAGTTTTTTAATTTCCTCTTCGGTGAGTTTGTGGTCTACGTTGAAGTCAAGACGCAATCTTTCTGGAGTTATGTTTGAACCTTTTTGCATAACTTGTGGTCCAAACATCTTTCTAAGTCCTGCCATAAGTAGATGCGTTGCTGTGTGCAATCTTGCGCTTTCATTTGATGTGTCAGCAAGTCCGCCCTTAAATGTTCCTGCAGATGCTGTTCTACTCTTTTCTTGATGCTCTGCAAATGCCTTATTAAAGCCCTCTTCGTCGACAGTGTATCCGCGTTCTGCGGCAAGTTCCTTAGTAAGTTCAAAAGGAAAACCGAAGGTGTCGTAAAGTCTAAAACAAGCCTTGCCAGAAAGTTCGCTTGCAACCTCTTGTCCGCTTGCTTTTGCAAACTCTTTGTGTCTTTCGATGCCACTTATAACTTTTTCAAATTCCTTGTGTCCCTCTTCGATTGCCTTTGAAAACTTTTCAACTTCTTTAGAAAGTTCGTCTTTAACAAATTGGTTGTTTTTCTTAATATCTGGATAATCTTCGCCGTGGTGAGCGGTGTAAATGTCGATTATATCCATAAAATACTTCACATCAAGCGATATAGTTCTTGCGCAGTTGACTGCACGACGAATGAATCTTCTAAGAACATAGCCTTGTCCTACGTTTGAAGGAACAACTCCCTTTTCGTCGCCTAAAATAAACATCGAAGAGCGCAAGTGGTCGGCAATAATTCTGTATGGGCGCATATTCTCTGCATACTTAACTTTTGCCTTTGAATCGATAAACTCGATAACTTTATGCAAAATTCCAAAGTCGTAAATACTCTTTTCGCCATTCAAAATCATAACCGTTCTTTCAAGTCCCATACCAGTGTCGATGTTAGGCTTTGAAAGAAGTCTTACCTTTTCTCCCTCTTTTTCAACGACATATTGCATAAAAACGTCGTTCCAAATTTCGATGTATTTTCCACAATCGCACGATGGAGAACAATCTTTGCTACATTTTGGCTTTCCGGTGTCATAGAACATTTCGGTGTCTGGCCCGCAAGGTCCTACGCCACCACCAAGAGCCCACCAGTTGTCTTCCTTGCCCTTGTAAAACACCTCTTCGATTCCGCACTCTTTCCAGGTTTTGTAACTAAGTTCATCACGAGGAGCAACCTCATCGCCCTCAAACACTGTTACGGCAAGTCTGTTCTTTGGTATACCAAGATATTTTTCGCTTGTCAAAAATTCACAAGAAAGTCTAATCATTTCGTCCTTTGGGCAAGCACCTAAATACCAGTTTCCAAGCATTTCAAAAAAGGTAAGGTGGCTGTTGTCGCCAACGTTGTCGATATCGGTTGTTCTTATGCATCTTTGATAATCGCAAATTCTGTTGCCTGCTGGGTGTTTTTCTCCAATAAGGTATGGCACAAGTGGGTGCATACCTGCAGTTGTAAACAGCACAGTTGCATCGTTCTCTGGTATGATAGAAGAAGAATCGATTTGCTTAAAGCCGTGCTCTTTGAAAAATTTAAACCATAATTCCTTAAGTTGTTTCTCTGTTGTCATTTTATCTCCTAATACGTAATATTTTAACAAACTCATTTAAAAAACGCAAGTGATTATATATCTTATATCAACAAAAAATAGGAAGCCTCGCTCCCTATTTATGTTAAAGTGAATTAGCAAAAATTAGAAATCGTCGTCATCGTCCTCATCATCAGATTCTTCATCATCTTCTTCATCTTCGTCTAAGTCGTCCTCATCAAGATCGTCTTCAAAATCAAGTCCGTCGAGTTCTTCGTCAAGATCGTCATCAAGCGAGGCGTCAAAGCCAATCTCCGAATCAATGTCATCGTCAAGAGAATCAGCGTGGTCGATATCTGTGATACTTACCATATCGCCAGTTTCTTCATCGTCATCAACAATCTCCTCTTCATCGCGGTTAACATAATCTTCCCAGTCGGCATTAAGTTCGCCATCTTCCGTTTGATGTTCTTTTAAACAAGTTGCGCACATAATTTCGTCAGCAGTTATATAATTTGTTTTGCAGATAGGGCAAAGTTCAAGATCTAAGTCGCTTGTATACTCTTCTTTCTTTGCAGAAAGTTCTGCTTTACAAACACTGCAAAGTTTTTCTTTCTTTTCGATGTAATTAAGTTCACATCTTGGGCATCTTATATAAACAGGTTTTTTCATATATCCTCCGTTTAAAAACTGCTAATATTCTACATATTCTAAAAATCGTTGTCAACTATTTTTCTTAAAAAAATTGAATTATTCATCAAATATTTTAAAGCGGAAAATTAGTTTTTATTTGCCTTTAAAATTGGATCTGCTTGCGATGGACGAATGTAAACCGGAACAACTTTCTCTGCTGCAATTCCTTCGATTTTGCTGTTTTTTGCAAAATTTAGCAAATTTTCGGTCGAAATATCGATATTTTCTGCATTTTTTAGTGAAAAATCGCCATTTAAGCAAACAATTTTATTTTTGATAGAATCCAAATATTCTCTTTCAACAAGTTTTTCTTCGGTGATTTTTTTGCCGTTTTTGTCATAGTCTGCAACGAAAAACAAATTTGAATGCGCATCTAAAACAACGGTTATATCTTCTTTCTTCTTGCTTTGATAAATATATGCAATAAGGTCAAGAGAAGATACTGGATACACCATTAAATTTTTATTTACCGCCCCAAGCCCTTTGGCAATCGAAACGCCTATTCTTATTCCTGTGAAAGAACCCGGCCCAACAACAACGTAAAGTTTCTTTAATTGACTGATAGGAGTCTTACTTTCTTCGCACAATTCATCAATCGTTTTTAAAACAATTTCGGCGTGCTTACTTTTTGCATCAACTGTTTTGGCATAGTCCTTTCCGTCAACACACATTCCAACATTGGCAGAAAGAAAGGCAGTGTTTATTGCAAGCAACATTATTTTTTCTCCTCTAAAATTTCAAATATACGTGTAAAATCATCTTTTTTTGTGATATTTATTACATAATCTACATCTTTTATAAGTCCGTCAACATTTTCTGCCCATTCAACAAGGCACACACCATCTAACTTTGACTTATCAAAATACTCTTCAAAACCAACAGCATACGCCTCTTCCATAGACGACAAACGATACATATCAAAATGATAAATTGGCACGCTGGCGTTATAGATGTTTAAAAGGGTGAAAGTTGGGCTTGTTACAAGGTCGCCACTTCCAAGATATTTTGCTAGACTTTTAACAAAGGTCGTTTTCCCACTTCCTAAGTCGCCATTCAAAAGAATTACCATTGGCGCAGAAACAACCTTGCTAAACGCTTTTGCAAGGGAATCAGTCTCCTCTAGGCTGTGTGTCTCTGTTTTGATCTTCATATTTGGCTCTCCTTTTGTTGTATGCTTTCATAATCAAAATAAATATAACAGAAATCGCACTAGCAAGAAGGATTCCTGCTAGAACATCAGTTAAGTAATGTTTGCCAAGATACATACGCGACAAACCTACTAAAAAGACATACATAATCATCGAAAGTGTAACGATTGTTCTTGCAAACTTTCCTTTATACATTGAAAACAAGAACACTCCCATAAATATTGCAGTCATACACGCCGTAACCGCGTGGCCACTTGGCATACTAAACGACGTAACTTTGTCGCCTATGCTTATTATTGTGTCGGTTGCATTGTAAGGTCTTACCCTTTCAACCAACTCCTTTATTATGTTATACAGCAAGAAGGTAACTGCGTAAGTGCCGGAATACCATAGTGCAAGTTTTGGCTTAAACAAAAGAAAAATTCCAAGCGCAAGTATCACGCCCATATAAGACCCCAAAAGTGATATCACTTGGAACGACATATCGAAGAATGGAGTTCTTCCACCTTGCAAAAATTCTATAATTTTAATTTCAAATCCCATAGTTGTATTTTATCAAATATATAGAAAAAAGACAAACAATAATGGAAAATTTCGCATATTTTCGACAAATTTCGTTAGTTATCCTTAAATAAAAAATTGCATCACAAAAAATGATACAATTTTTATGCTAATTTATCTTAATAAAAATAATTACAGTGCAGCGTCTTGCTGATCTTCTTGTTGAACGACTTTGTGGCACGACACCTCATACGCAGTTCGCTCTTCAGTTTCTCCAGAGTCGAGCGTTTTTGTGTATATTCTCGACTGTATTCTTCCCTCCAAAGTCAACTTGCTTCCAACCGGCAAAGTGGAAACAAATCGGGCGTTTCTTCCCCAAAGTATGCACGGAATATAGTCTGAGCGATGATATTTTGCTCTGTTAACGGCAAGTAGCACATCACAAATCTCTCTGTCAAAAGGAGTCTTTCGGTAGATCGGCGTTTTGCATATAAATCCGGTGAGTTTAACTTCGTTTATCTGCTCATCTGTTGCCCTATAAATATCTTTTGCAAAAAAGTGCAGAAGAAGTTTGCTTTTAAACTCTGTGCTTTTGTTATGACTTCGATATTGTCCCTTTAAAAGCAGTTTGTCGCCTATATTGATTCCTCCATCGATTATCGAACGTTCGCTCACCATAACCGGTATCAAATCTTGCGTCTTTGACAACCTTTCAACGCCAACTTGAAATTCCAAAAAGTTTTCTCCCTCTGTCTGGTGCGATAGTTTTGGAAGCGATGCGACCGTTCCTGCTATTGTTGCAGTGTTGTTTTGCTCGTTATTGTTGTATTCCATAAATTTCTCCTTATATTTTATTGGTGCTGTATGCCATTTTGATCTATCGTGTAATTCGTTTCGTAGACAAGGTCTCCTATGCTTGTAACCCTATAACCCTTGTTTTGTATCGTTGTAAGCACAAGCCTTAAGCCGTCTAAGATGTTGTCGCTGTTGTTGTGCATCAAGATGATTGCTCCGCTGTGCAATTTGCTTTCCACTCTTGAACATATCTCTTTGGCGCTTATTCCTTTCCAATCCAGCGTGTCAATCGACCACTGTATCGTTTTAAGTCCCAAATTGTCCGCAACATCAATAAGTGCATTGTTATATGCGCCAAATGGAGGCCTAAAGAGTTTAACTTTTTTACCTGTGATGTTTTCGAGTTTGGAAATCGATGTTTGAAGTTCCTTTTTCATTGTGTCTTTATCTATCTTAGACATATCCGGGTGCGAATTTGAGTGTGTTCCAATCTCATATCCGCGCGCATCAATCTCCTTTACAAGGTCAGGATATTCGTCTATCCAAATGCCAACCAAAAAGAAAGTTGCACCCACATCAAATTCATCTAAGATATCCAAAATTTTCTCCGTTTTATCAGCACCCCAAGCGGCATCAAATGAAATTGCAACTTGCTTTTCCGCCGTATCAACTCCGTATATTGGCACTCGACGTGGAGCATAACCAAGATAAACCTGCGCAGAAGTTGAACCGTCTATCGACAGACTTAAAAGCAAAACGACCAAAGCGATGCACAAAACAAATTTGATTGTTTTAGATTTGAGAACGCAAAAATGCATACAAACCTCACTAAAAATATTACTAAATATTAAAATTTCGGCAAAAGAAAATCGTTTTTAAAAGTTACGAAGTATATACTCTTTTGTCGAATCACAATATAACCTATTTTTGCAACTAAAAAATTAGAACAAAAAAAGAGATGCCTTTAAAAGCACCTCCTTAATTTTTATCTCAGTCTTCAAATGGATAAACGCCTAAAATCTTTCCTTTAACTTCCTGTTCGCCTGTTGCCAATCTCTTTGAAACGGCAAGTTTTTTCGTTTCGACAAGTTTAAATTTAAGTCCTAAGTCGATTGCAACTTTATCTTCTTTTCCAACAAATTTGACCGCCTTTCCGCCTTCAAAGTTGATATATTTTAACCCCTTCTTGTTTCTTCCGGTAGGTGCAATCTCGCTGACTGCAAACTTCTTGATGTAGCCATTGTCAGTAACAACAGTTGCATTTTCAAAGTCGCTTTGTCCGGCAAACACAACAACATCTTTTGCGTCAATGTTGATGCCCTTTACTCCGGCGGCGATTCTGCCTTGAACGGAAACTTCGCTCTTTTCAAAGTTGACGCAACTTCCGCTCTTGCTAAACATCAAAATTCTCGTTCCTTTGATGTCGGCCTCTGCACCGATAACTTTGTCGTTTTCGGCAAGTTTTATCACTTGATAATATGACTTTGCAACAACCATATTTTCGCCGGTAGAACGCTTTACATTTCCCTGTTCGGTGTATATAAAGATTTCTTGTGCTGGCAGAGCAACAATGGCAACTGGAGCGTCCATAATATCGACATTTTTGTCAATTTGTTTAAGTGCTGCGCCCTTTTCTCTCCACTTGCACTCTGGAATCTTGTCGACAGTCGTCTTTATGCACATACCTTTTTCGGTGATAATAAGTATGTTGTCGGTCGATTTTAGTTTGAACTTTGTTGTGATAACATCAAGCAGAGTCGAGCCATCACCAATCGTTCTTGTCGACTTAGAGTAGTTGGTCATATTTACTCTTTTGATTGTCTTTCCGGCAGAAATCAAAACGTAATATTCCTTTGCCTCTTCAACTTCGTCTGCCTTCTTTAAAACGATTTCTTCGCTCGTTTCAAAACTGCGTCTAGGAGTTGCATAGCATTTTTTAATTTCAAGCATTTCTTTCTTTACAACTTCGTATTGAAGTTTTTTAGAGCCAAGTATCGCCTCAAGTTCTTTAATTTTTGCTTTAAGTTCTTTTAATTCTTCTTCAAGTTTGTTTACTTCAAGATTTACAAGGCGCGCAAGCCTCATATCCAAAATCGCCTGAGCCTGTTTTTCGGAGAGGTTAAATTTCTCTCTTAATCTTGTCTTTGCCTCGCCTACGCTTTGTGATGTTTTGATTATCTTAATAACAGCATCGATATTTTTTATCGCAATCAAAAGCCCTTCAATGATGTGCGCTCTATCTTTTGCAACATCTAAATCAAACTTAGTTCTTCTTACAATCACTTCTCTTTGGAAGTTTGCGTAATAAGATATGATATCAAGCAATCCCATAAGTCTTGGCTTTCCGCCGGCAATAGCAACCATATTTATGCTGAATGAAACCTCTAAATTGGTGTTTTTGCACAGCATATCAAAGATTTTCTTTGCCTTTGCACCCTTTTTAAGTTTGATAACAGCACGCATACCACTTCTGTCGCTTTCATCACGAATTTCACTGATATCAGAGTATTTATCCTTTTCTTTTTCCTTTAATTCGGCAATTTTTTGCAAAAGTTGTGATTTATTTACTTGATATGGAAGTTCGGTAATAACCAAATTTTGTCTATCTCCCACATCTTCAATCTTCGCTTTCGCTCTTATGATAATCTTGCCCTTCCCGGTTTCATACGCACTGCGAAGTCCAGACAAAATAAGCTCTCCTCCTGTTGGAAAGTCTGGTCCTTTTATAATTTTCATCATCTCATCAAGAGTGATTTTTTCGTTGTTGATGTATGCCACAACGCCGTCTATCGTCTCCCCTAAGTTGTGAGGAGGAATGTTTGTTGCAACGCCAACTGCAATACCAGACGTTCCGTTGACTAAGAGGTTTGGAAAGCGCCCTGGAAGAAGTTCTGGTTCTTTTAAGGTGTCATCAAAGTTTAATCCCCATCTTACCGTATCTTTTTCAAGATCCCTTAGCATTTCCATTGCAAGAGGGGTAAGTCTTGCCTCGGTGTAACGCATAGCAGCAGCACTGTCGCCATCGACCGAACCAAAGTTTCCGTGTCCGTCAACAAGTGGCGCTCTTAAAACGAAATCTTGCGAAAGTCTAACCATTGCATCATAAACTGAAGAGTCGCCGTGTGGGTGATATTTACCCATACAATCGCCGACAATTCTTGCCGATTTTCTGTATGGCTTGTCTGGAGAAAGTCCAAGTTCAAGCATCGAATATAAGATACGGCGTTGAACCGGTTTAAGTCCATCTTCCACTCTTGGCAACGCTCTGTCCATAACGACCATTTCGGTGTATGGAATCATTGAGTCGTGTAAAACTTCGCCCAATGTTTTTGTAAGTATTCCGCTTCCGCCATCTCCATAAAATCCTGTATTGTTTCCCATAAATCTCTCTTCTTTTCTGTTGTTTTCGTTTTCAACTTTGTCTGTTTCGTAAGTTGTCGTTTCTTCTTCGTCTAAAATATTTTCTTCTGCGCTTAAAGTCGGCTCTTCTGCCTCTTTAACGCTTTCTTTCTCTTCCGCCTTTTTAGGTGTAACTCGGTTTAAAATTTTTGTCTTAGGCGGCTCTAATTCTTTTGTATTCTCTTTTCTAACCTTTTCTTCTATTTCTTTAGGTGGCTTTGTTTTTTCTTCCTTTTGGGGAGGTTTATTTTCCTTAGGTTTTTCTATCGACCATAGATCAAGTTGCCCGGGTGCAACGGTATGCTTATCTTCCTCTTCTTCCTCATTTGTTTCTTGAAAAAGAAGTTCATCATATCGCATTTGCCCTGGCAGTGGTTTATTAAGTTCCTCGTCTTCTCTATCGTCCATAAACCTCTCGCCTTTTAGATGTTCTTATACTCCTTCATAAAGGTATCTTCTCTGTCGAAGTTGGCGTGTTCGTTGATATACGCCTTTCTGTCTTCTATTGCATCGCCCATAAGAATCGTTATTAACTTTTCCGCCTCCGCTGCGTCTTCAAGGGTAACTTGAATCAGCGTTCGCTTATCTGGGTCCATAGTAGTTTCCCAAAGTTGCTCTGGATTCATCTCTCCAAGCCCTTTGTATCTTTGAATCATATAGCCTTTCCCTGCTGCTTTAACTGCATCAGCAAGTTCATAGTCGCTGTATACGTATTTTTCATAGTCCTTCTTATACACCTTATAAAGTGGTGGAAGTCCAATATAGACGTGTCCGTCTGTTATCAGTTCTCTCATATATCTAAAGAAGAATGTAAGCAGGATCGCCCTTATGTGCGCACCATCTTGGTCGGCATCGGACAAGATAATCACCTTGTTATATTTCAATGAGGATAAGTCAAAGTCCTCGCCAAAGCCGGTGTCAAGAGCCGAAATAATCGTTCTTATTTCCTCGTTTGCAAGCACCTGATCGACACGCTTTTTCTCTGCGTTTAATGGTTTACCTCTTAATGGAAGCACTGCTTGGAACATACGATTACGTCCTTGCTTAGCGCTTCCGCCCGCACTATCGCCCTCTACGATAAAGAGTTCGTTCTTTTCGCTGTTTCTCGAAGTTGATGCTGCAAGTTTTCCAACAAGGTTAAAGTTTTCAGCATTTGATTTTGCTCTAGTAAGTTCTTTTGCCTTCTTCGCTGCAAGTCTTACTTTTGCCGCCTGCTTAGCCTTGTTAATAACAATCTCTGCAATTGTTGTATTCTTCTTGTCTGCTAGTATCTTGCTTAGTTCAATGGTGGATAGGTTTTCAACTTCGGTTTTTGCTTCTATATTGCCAAGTTTTGTCTTTGTCTGCCCTTCAAACTGCACATTGTTCATTTTTAAGTTGATTATCGCAATGATGCCTTCTCTAAAGTCCTCGCCCATAAGGTTGACTTCTTTGTCTTTAAGCATATTGTTTTGACGCGCATAGTCGTTAAACACTTTTGTAAAAGCAGACTTAAATCCGGTTTCGTGCATTCCGCCCTCAGTGGTTGGAATGTTGTTTACAAAGGAGAAAGTGCTTTCGGTGTAGGAGTCTGTGTGAATAAAACTTACCTCAACCGACAAAATCTTGCTTTCTGCCTTAAAGTATACTGGTTCTTTGTAGAGAGGATTCTTCCCTTCTACAAGATATTTTGCAAAGTCGCTGATTCCACCCTCATAGTGATATTCGGTTGTTTCGTCTGTGAGTTCATCGCGCACAATGATTCTAAGTCCTTTATTTAAAAAGGCAAGTTCTCTTGCACGCCTTGTAACAACATCATAACTAAAACTCTGCTCACCAAACACCGCTGGGTCTGGCAAGAATGTTACACTTGTTCCGGTTGTGGTTGCTGGGCCAATCTCTTTTAATGGTGCAACAGGCACACCGCTATGCCATTTTCCGCTTTCGTCTTGATAGGAATGAAATTCGATGTAATACTTTTTCTTTCCTCTACACACAGTAACATTACACCACTTTGACAAAGCGTTTGTAACAGACGCTCCAACGCCGTGAAGTCCGCCGGAAAACTTATAGTTGTTTGTGTCAAATTTTCCGCCTGCGTGAAGGGTGGTATAAACAACTTCAACACCACTCTTTTTAAGTGTTGGGTGCATATCAACAGGAATACCTCTTCCGTTATCTTCAACGGTGGCACTTCCGTCTTTGTTTAGGGTTATTTTAATGGTATCGCCGTAGCCATTTGATATCTCATCGATGGAGTTGTCGACAATCTCCCAAAGTATGTGGTGATATCCGCGCGAACTTGTCGTTCCAATATACATACCAGGACGCAGACGAACTGCCTCAAGTCCTTCAAGCACAACGATATCTTTTGATCCATAAGTCTTTTCTTTCATAGAGCCCTCAAATATATTAATTTACTTTAAGATTATATCATAAACAAAAAAAATAAAAAAATGATTTTGCCGATTTGCTTAAAGTTTAAAGCGAGGTTAATGCGTGCATATTTATGCAGAAAATAGAAATAATATACATATTTAACAAACTATCAAAATAGCAAAAGACAGACAAAAAACATAATAAAGGTATATATGAAAAAGATTGTATTTACTGGAGGCGGAACGGCAGGCCACGTCTATCCAGCACTTGCGTTAATAGACAACTTTAAAGACTATGAAATTCACTACATCGGCGGAAGCGGAATGGAGAAAGATATATTAAAACAATATCCAAAAATCATTTATCACGAAATTCCAACGGTAAAACTTGAAAGGCGTTTGACGCTAAAAAATCTGCTTATACCATTCAAACTTTCAAAGTCGATTAAAATTTGCAAAGAAATCTTAAAAGAAATTCAGCCAAACGTCGTCTTTTCAAAGGGCGGATTTGTCGCCGTTCCGGTGGCAATAGCAACAAGAAAAACTCACACTCCCCTAATAAGCCACGAGAGTGATTTATCGCTCGGCCTTGCAAACAAAATAATTTTACACTACTGCAAAGTGATGTGCACTGCCTTTTTAAAGACAGCAAAAACAAGCAAAAAATGTGTTTACACCGGTCAGCCGATAAGAGAAAAAATATTTGCCGGAAACAAAGCAAGATTGCGACTAGAGAGTCCTAAACCATATCTTTTAGTTCTTGGCGGAAGCACCGGCGCAAAGTTTTTAAACAAACTTGTCTATGACAACTTGGACGAACTAACCGAAAATTTCAATGTGCTACATATCTGCGGAAAAAACAATCCAACACCTAAATACAAAAATTATCTTGCAGTTGAATATGCCGACAATATTGAAGACTTTTATGCGCGCGCCGATGTTGTTATCTCACGAGCCGGCAGCGGAGTTATCAACGAACTTCTTGCACTTAACAAACTTATGCTGCTTATTCCACTTTCCAAAAAAGCATCGCGTGGAGATCAAATCGAAAACGCGCATTACTTTAAAGAACTTGGCATTGCTGAATGCGTAGAGGAAGAAGAAGTTACCTTCAGCAAAATACTAGCAAAAATTAAATATTTATTAAAAAATAAAGAAAAATACCTAAAAAAGATGAAAAAAATAGCAAAAAACACTGCAAATAAGCAGATTTTTGAAATAATTAAAAAGTATGAACTAAATACTTGATAATATTTTTTCGACGTCTGGGAAGCCATATCCTTCGCTGTTTAAATCAAAACCCAAACTCATACAGCCCATAAGCAGTTTTTGTTTAATCTGCTTTGGAAGAAGATTTTGATTCTTTTCTAGCATCAAACACACCACTCCGGCGATCATAGGTGTTGCCACACTCGTTCCGCTGAGTCTTGTGTAAAAGGTGTCTGTTCCGCACGACTTGATTTCGACACTTGGCGCAATTAAGTCGGGCTTGGTATAGGAAAATACTGGTCCACGAGAGGAAAAGTTTGCCATTTCAAAAAAGTTTTTGTTGTAAGAATTTCTGTCGAAACGATTGTCGTCAAATCCACCCACTGTGATTATCTCCGCGCTTATGCCCGGAGATTTTATTGTGCCAAAATTTGGGCCACTGTTTCCTGCCGCAGCAATCACAACAACACCATCTCTCCAAAGTGCATTTGCACCTTGCATAATCGGGTCATTTATTCCCACCGGCTCACTTCCAAAACTCATACAAACAACCTTTATCCCCTCCTTTATGTGATTGTCATACACCCACTCCATCGCGTCCAAAATTTTGTTGGCAGTCGCCTCCCCATCTTTGTTCAGCGCTTTAAGAATATGCAAATTTGCTTTTGGCGCTATTCCACTATATTTGAATTTTGACAGAACGCCATTTCCCGCACACACGCCAGCAACAAATGTGCCGTGTCCATTGTCGTCATAAAAGTTCTTTTTGTTTTGTATGAAATCTTTAAAGGTTTTTATTCGATTTTCGCCTATCAAAAAATCACAGTGTGCACCCACTCCTGTGTCGATAAAAGCAACTCCAACATCTTGCCCGCTTAGTTTTACATTTTTGCTTTTCAATATTCTCTTTGAAATGTCCATCTGGCAGCAAGCAAAACTTATTGATGATATGTATTTCACCGAACTATCTTCTGCGATTTTGTATAAATTTTCTCTCTTAAGTTTGCAGTGCAAGACGTTTATAAATGAATAATCATACATTTTTTCAGCACCACTTAAACTTAAAAGTTTCTCTAATTTTTTTCTATCATCATAGTAAACAAGACATTCCGCTATTGCATCTGTGCTTAAACACGCAACCTGTTTTAGCAATCTTTCATCAATTTTATTTTTGTTCATTTAGCCCACTTAATATCTTTTTCATATTTTCATACTGCTCGTAACTTACAAAATTTTTAACAACTTCCAAACTGTCCATCAGCGCTCCATAGTTAAACTCTCCACTTTCCTTTTGCCGAGCAATCTCCCTCTGTAGCCTTTCCATAAGTTGATTTTCGCTTAAATCTTTAAGTTCTTCATACCTTTTTGAAAAGTCCTCTTTTGAAGTGTTTTGCTGCTTGTTTTCGTCTACAAATTCACTAAATTTCATACACCCTCTCATATATAAAATATATGAAGTTATTTAAAAAACTTCACAATATTTTGTTCTGAGGTATATATAAAAATATGCAAAATCCGTATTATCCAGAAGATATCAACACCAACAGTAGAGAATCGCCAAAGCCACAAAATCCTCTTTTTAATCTTGTTATGCCCCTACTTGCAAAGAACAAGGACATACAAAACATTTTTTCGCTGCTCAGCGGGAAGAGTTCTCCGGAGATTCTTGCTTCTGTTATGCAAAACTTACAAAAAAAAGAGGAGGCAAAACCTCCTACTTTTCAAAAACATATCGACGAATATTAGTCTTCAACAACCTCGCCGTTTTCTAAGAATATCTTGCGCTTGCAGATTTTGTCGGCATAAGTTGGATTGGTGCAAGCCACAATAAGAGTTGTTTCAGGTGTTTTTAGGTGCTTGATAAGGTCGATTATCGCCTCAACATACACATCAGAGATGTCATCAAAGATGTTGTCGATAAGGAGCAAATCAAGTGGCCTAAAGGTAAGGCGAATTAGCGACAAGATGTATTTATCCTCTTTGCGAATATTCTTTACTTTTTCATCTCTTATCTTTTCAAGCGAATACTCAATGATTGCGTTGTTTATAAGTTTTTCTGCCTCGGCTGGTTTTTCGCCTTTCTTTTTAAGAATATACTTAAAATTTTCGTAAACTGTTTTATTTTCCAAAAATACTGGGCAATATGGCACATAGCCAACACTTACGTCCGTTTTAAAATCTACACGTTTAAGAGGAATCTTATTGATATAAACTTCGCCACTGTCATAGTCTTCAAGTTTGCAAATAACTCGAAGCAGGGTGGTTTTTCCGCTGTTTTCCTCGCCCATAATTGCAACACTTTCGCCGGCGTCAACTTTGAAAGATATCTTGTTTAAGGCGTAATATTCTTTTGTATATTTCAGCGACAAATTTTGAATAGATAACATATCAATCTCCCAACTAAATATAATAATATCTTACTATAAATTCGAAAAAAATAAAAGCATTTTAAGCAAAAATCAAAAACTTTTGCGGCGATGCTTTTACGTAGATTTTTATTTAGATTTTGTTTTTATTTCAAGTTCGTTTGAAATTTCTTCACTAGATGTTAAAATTTGTCCTGTTTTATCTTGATTTTCTGTTATATTTCCGGCAACTGCCCTAAACTTTAAACAGCACTCCTCTTCGGTTGTAAATATAAAGTTTCTACTGCCATATTCTTCAAACTTGACGTATGTTTCTTGTCCGCTCTTTTGGTTGGCATCTGCTAGCAAAACAGTCAAGTTATACCAAACATCTGCCTCTTCTATGCAAATTTCAACTGCATCTTCTCCCTCTTCGGCGATGTTTAAGTTCACCGGCTTAGACGACATAACTTGCACATCAACGCCTTTATCTTTAAATCGATCGTCTTTGTCTGTTACAACTCGAACAACGTATTGACTGCTTAGTGCCTGCGTGCCCTCACTTAGATGTGCCGCCATAACCGGCCCATTGCAACTAGCAAGCAAAACGGCAAAAACTAACAAAAGTGGAATTAACTTTTTCATAGCACTATTTTGTGAAAAATTTTGTGTTTTATGTATGAAAAAACCTATCTTTCGATAGGTTTTTGTATTTTTATTAGTAGTTTACTTCGATAAGTCCATAACCTGCTTCATTTCTGCGGTAAAGCACGTTTATCTTGTCGGTGTCTTTGTTGTAGAAAATGAAGAACGAATGGTCAAGTCTTTCAATGGCATCTTTTGCCTCTTCAACTGTGATTGGTTCAAGGTCAACAGATTTTCTTCTGTAGATTCCTGGAAGTTTCTTTTCTGGCAATTCTTCGATAAATTCAAATCCAAGATTAACTGGAGCGCGCTTTCTTCTGTCAACACGTTTCTGCCCCACTCTAACAACTTGGCGTTCAAGTTTTGGAAGTGCAAGGTCGATGTTGTCATACATATTTCCGCTGCTTACTTCGGAACGATACATTGCTCCTTTACCAAGAACGGTGATTTCAAGTTTTTGAATTTTGTTTTGTTCGCTGCAAACTACTGTTGCAGAAACATCTTCATCAAAATATTTCTCTAATTTTGAGAGTTTTGATGTGATAATTTGCTTTAATTTATCGCTAATTTTATATTTTTTCTCTGTGAATTTAATTTTCATATACATCTCCTTATCAAGATTTATTATATCAAAATCGTTAAAAACTTCCAAACAAATTTATACCATTTCAAAATATAGTTCGTTATTTTTCAAGGTAATGGAAATTGTTCCGTGGTCATCTAATTCTCCAAGCAGCAACTTCTCTGCAATCTTATCTTCAATTTCTTGCTCGATAAATCTTCTAAGAGGTCTTGCGCCATATTCTAAGTTAGAGCCTTTGCCCACGATATATTCAATCACGTCGTCGCCAATTTCAAGGTTTATTCCCTTTGCAGAAAGACGCTTGCAAACATTATTTAACATAACATTTGTGATATCGACAAGGTTCTGTTTTGACAGAGGTTCAAATATGCAGATAACATCAATACGGTTGATAAGTTCTGGCTTAAAGCGGCGTTTAAGAGAATCCATATATATTTCTTTTTCGCTGCGTCTTTCCTCTTCAGCATCGCCAAAACCGAGTTTTTTGTGCTGTTTGATTTCATTTGCCCCGATGTTGCTGGTCATAATTATGATAGTGTTTTTAAAACTAACCGTTCTACCTCTGCTGTCGGTAAGCCTTCCATCATCAAGAATCTGCAAGAGTGCATTTAAAACGTCTGGATGCGCCTTTTCAATCTCATCGAAAAGAACAACACTGTAAGGTTTGCGTCTTACCTGCTCGGTAAGTTGACCACCATCGTCAAATCCAACATATCCTGGAGGAGAACCGATAAGTTTTGACACGGTGTGCCCTTCCATATATTCACTCATATCGATTCTTATGATGTTGTTTTCGTTGTCAAACATCGCCTCCGCAATAGCCTTAGAAAGTTCGGTCTTCCCTACGCCGGTAGGTCCCATAAACAAGAACGACCCGATTGGGCGCTTGCTGTCTTGAAGTCCAACTCTTGCCCTTCTAATAGCCTTAGAAACGGCATCAACTGCTTGCGATTGTCCAATAACACGCTTATGCAATATCTCTTCGAGGTGAATAAGTTTTTCTTTCTCTCCCTCTGTGATTTTTGTTACTGGAATGCCCGTCCACTTTGCAACAACTTCGGCAATTTCGTTTGCGCCAATTTGCCCGGTTGACGCCTTCTTTGTAACTTGAAATTTGTTCAATTCTTCTTCAAGTTTAACAATTTCCGACTGCATTTTTGCCGCTTTTTCATAGTAACGTTGAATAGATGCCTCATCTCTGTTTGCAGACAAAACTCTAATTTTTTCCTCTAATTCTCTCACTTTTTGTGGCTTAAGAGTAAAATTTACCTTTGCACGCGAACAAGCCTCATCGATAAGGTCAATCGCCTTATCTGGCAGACTTCTATCCATAATGTATCTGTCCGAAAGGTTGGCAGCCGCCTCAATTGCCTCGTCTGTTATGATAATCTTGTGGTATGCCTCGTAAGTATCCTTTAAGCCCTTTAATATCTCAATAGTTTGCTCGACAGATGGTGGATTTACCATAACCGGCTGGAATCTACGTTCTAGTGCCCTATCTTTTTCGATAAACTTGCGATATTCGTCAGTTGTTGTTGCGCCGATTGTTTGCAGTTCGCCACGAGCAAGATATGGTTTAAGCATATCCGATGGGCTTGTTTCTCCCTTCTCACTGCCTGCTTGTGCAAGTGTGTGAATTTCATCGATGAAAACAATGATGTTTTTGCTTTGAATAATCGTTTCAATAACATCTTTTAATTTTTCTTCCATCTGCCCACGATATTTTGTGCCTGCCATAAGTCCGCCAATCTCAAGCGAGTAGACAATTTTGTCTTTAAGTTCCTCTGGAACATCGCCTGCAACAATCGCCTGTGCAAGTCCTTCAACAACAGCCGTCTTACCAACGCCCGCTTCACCAATTAGCACTGGATTATTTTTAGTTTTTCTACACAAAATTTCAACGATTCTTTGGATTTCTTCCTCTCTGCCAATAACTGGGTCAAGTTTATGTTGTCTTGCTTTAAGAGTGATATCACTTCCCATTTCAAGCAACTTTTCTGGCAAGGTGCTGCCCGCCTGCTTGTTTTTGTCGGCCTGAGCAGATGCTGCCGGAGTTTGCATATTAGACATAAGTTTGTTTCTCAGTTCGTCGACATCGACATTGAAAAACCCCGAAAGAATCTTTGTTGCATAGCACGATTTGTTCGAAAGAATCGTAAGCAAAAGATGTTCCGTTCCAATAAACGAATGGTTAAATTGAATGGCAGTCTGTTGTGCCTGCTTAAAAAGTTCCTTTGTGCGAGGAGTTAGTTCGACATTTCCAAACAGAGAGATTCCCGAAAATGACTGCTCAAACAAATCAAACAGTTCACTCTCCGTTACGCCATACTCCCTTAAAAGTTGTGCCGAAAGGCAGTCTGTAACACTTACAATGCCATAAAGTATATGTTCCGTTCCAACAAGTTGACTGCCAAAACGCAACGCTATTTTGCTGGCATTTTTGATAACTTTTTCTATGTTGTCAGAAAATTGAATATTGTTGTTATAATCCATTTCTACACCCCCTTAGAAACGCAATCTCTAATCTTCCTATTTATATACTCCGCTCTTATTATGTTTTCCTCTCGCGTATCAAAATTATTTAATTCTTTTAGGTTTGCAGAAGAACCTTCTGTAAAAAGTCGTTCAAATTCACGCTCTTTTATTTCAAAAAAGCCGAGCGCACCGCCAAATTTGATGAGCGAAAGTAGTTTAATCATCTCCGCATCAGAGATACTTGCACACTCCTTAAGCACGCCATACGCCCTAAAGATCTCGTCCTTAAGTTTTAGATGGTCGGTTGCAAGCAAATCTTCACGCGCGGATATTTCCATCTCGCAGATGCCGTAAACTTCGTCAAGCACCTTATCTAATATCTCTTTTTCGTTTTCGCCCAAAGAATTTTGATTGGAGATTTGATAGAATCCGCCATATTCTCCGCTTCCCTCTCCATAGAGTCCTCGCAGAGTAAACCCCTTTGAAAGTAGTTCCTTTTTAACAAAGTCAAACTCCCCTCGCCTTTCAATCGCCGGCAAGAACAACATAACAGACGCCCTCATACCAGTGCCTAAATTTGAAGGGCTTGACGTGATAAAGCCGAACTCATCGTTATACGCTATGTCAACCTCGCTGAGTATTCTCTCGTCAACCTCTTTGATTCTTCGATAAGGGCGATATAAATTTAGGCCATCATATATACATTGTAGCCTTATATGGTCCTCTTCATTCATCATAACAATAAGATGCTCGTCTTCGCTTATTGCAAAGGCAGAGATGTCTTTGTTTTCGATGAGTTCTTTGCTGATTATGTGTCGCTCTAAAAGAGAATTGCACTCGTTTAGAGATAAATTTTTTAACTTAATTATGTCAATTTGCCCAAAATTTTTAAGGATATCGGAGATCGTGGAAACAATATACTCAGCATCTTGCTCATTTAACTTCGTAAAGAAATTAAAGCCGCTAAGATTACGTGCTAATCGAATTCTTGAAGAAATTGCTACTTTTTCAAATTCGTTCATAGTGTTTCTTTATGCTTCTTCCCTTTATACATTTTTTTAACAGCATCGCGAATCTCTGGAATCTCATAGCACTTTTCGCAGCCTACAAATCCGCTTTCCAAAATCTCGTCAACGCTTGTGTTACATTTTGGACATCTTGTCATTATTCTTCCGCCTTTTCCAAACCTTTCATAGTAAGAGAAATACGCTTTTTGTTTACGTCAACTGACAAAACTTTTACATCTACGCGGTCGCCCACCTTAACAACTTCACTTGGGTGCTTTACGTATTGGTCAGATAGTTGTGATATATGCACAAGTCCATCTTGATGCACACCAATATCCACAAACGCACCAAAGTCAACAACGTTACGAACAACGCCAGAGAATGTCATTCCCTCTTTCAAATCTTCAAGATGAATAACATCACTTCTTAAAACTGGCTTTGGCATACTTTCACGCACGTCGCGTCCTGGTCTTTGAAGTTCGGCAGTGATATCCGCAAGAGTTGGAACTCCAACCCCACATTTTTCTGCAACCTTTGCCTCTCCTGCCTTTTCGATAAGTTTTGGAAGGAGTGTAAGGTTGTTGTTCTTAACATCTTCTTCAGACATATCAAAAAGTTTCAAAAGTTTGCGTGTGGCATCGTAACTTTCTGGGTGAACAGCGGTGTTATCTAAGATATTTTCTCCGCCAACAACACGCAAGAAGCCTGCACACTGCTCGTATGCTTTTGGTCCAAGTTTTGGAACTGACAAGAGTTCCTCTCTGTTCTTAAATCCTTTAATTTTTGTTCGATATGCAACGATATTTTTAGCGATGCTCATATTAAGCCCAGACACGTAAGAAAGCAGACTTGGAGATGCTGTGTTGAGGTCAACTCCAACGCTGTTTACACAATCTTCAACAACGCCGTTTAAAACTTCGCTAAGTCTGTTCTGTGGCATATCGTGTTGATATTGCCCTACGCCAATCGACTTAACATCAATCTTAATAAGTTCAGCAAGAGGGTCTTGAAGACGTCTTGCAATCGAAACTGCCGAACGCAGCGAAACATCAAAGTCTGGAAATTCCTCCGCACCAAGTTTTGATGCCGAATAAACTGATGCCCCTGCTTCGCTTACAACTGCATAACTTACCGGTCTAGAGCAGTGCTTTATAAGTTCCGAAACAAATATTTCAGATTCCTTTGATGCCGTTCCGTTTCCAATAGAGATTATGTCAACTTTATCCTTTTCGATAAGTGCAGTAAGTTTTTCGATACTTTCTTCCGTTTTGGATTGTGGTGGAGTTGGATAAACAACTGTTGTGTCTAGCACAGCCCCGTTCTTGTCGATAACAGCAATCTTGCAACCCGTTCTATATGCTGGGTCGAAGCCTAAAATGATGTTGTTTTTAAGTGGTGCTTCCATAAGAAGAGGTTTGAGGTTAACTTCAAACATTTTGATTGCTTGCTCGTTTGCAACATCTGTAAGGCTGTTTCTGCATTCTCTTTCAAGAGATGGGAAGAGCAAACGATCATAACTATCTCTTATAACCTCTTCCATAACAGCATCGGTGTCTGGATTGTTCTTTTTGAAGTATCTGTTGATAACGTCAAAAACAAGTTTTTCTTCTATTGTTATGTCAACCTTTAAGCATTTTTCTTTTTCTCCGCGATTTATTGCCAAAATTCTGTGGCTTGGAAGATTTTTAAGCTCTTGCTTAAAGTTTGAATATGTTTCGTATGTCAAATTGTTTTCATTTTCAAGCAACGAGCAAACGATAAATCCCTTTTCGGAGATAATTTCTCTAAGTTCCTTTCTAAGTTCTGCGCTGTCAGATATGCGCTCTGCAACGATGTCTTTCGCCCCTTGGATTGCCTCTTCTATCGTTGGAACTTCCTCGGTGATATACTTCTGTGCCTCATCATTTAAAACGAACGACTTACTCTGCGCCTGCAAAACATCGGCAAGTCCTTCAAGTCCCTTTGCAATAGCAACCGATGCTCTTGTTTTACGCTTAGGCTTATATGGTCTGTAAATATCTTCAACTTCGGTAAGTGTCATCGCCTGGTCAAGAGCGGCAGCAAGTTCGTCTGTCCATTTGCCTTGCTCAGTGATTACCTTTTGAACTTTCTCTTTTTCTTCGTTCAAGTTTCTTATATATTTCAAGCGGTCTGCAAAATTTCTTAACACTTGGTCATCGCACGAACCGTGCATTTCCTTTCTATATCTCGCAATGAAAGGGATTGTGTTTCCCTCATCGATAAGATTGATAATGTTTTGTGTGTAGTCCATTCTAAGACCAAATTCGCTTGATAATTGTTGTTGTATATCCATTTAATTACTCCTTAATATGCTTCTTATGCACTCTTTTATTTTATCATATTTCGCTTGGTTTTCCATAACAAAAACACCATTTTTGCAAATAATTTTTCCGTTCACAACGCTGTAAACTATGTCCTCTTTTGAAAGTTCATAGATAATACCTTTGAAGATGTCGTTGCTAAAGATGTTTTTATAATTTAGCACCAAAAAGTTGGCAGGATTTCCAACCTTTACTTTCGAGTCAACGCCCATAATCTTTGCGCCGTCAATCGTTGCCATTCTAAGCACTTTTCTTTCGTCCATAAGGTTTGAAGACTCCATAACAAACGAGTTGTAAGAGAGAATTTGTCTCATAAACGCAAAAAAGTCAATTTCCGCAAAACTTCCACTCCCGATGCCAAGATTGAGTTCTTTTAAAAGGTTTAAGTTTGCAAAGCGTCTGCCACTTCTTGCATCATCATTTGGTAACAGCACAAAATCGGTGTCATAGCCAGAAAACAGCGAAATTTCATCTTTTTCAAAGCAGTTGCTCCCAACGATAATTGCGTGATTATCTAAGATGCCAAAACTTTCGATATATTCACTTGGCATACTCTTGGTTTTGGAGTTTATCTTGCCCATCTCTTCAAGATTCTGCCCAACTTTTACTATGACATTTTCTTTTAAGTCAACGCAGAAATTGTCTAGTTGTTTTTCTTCTAGTTGTGCGATATCTTCGATGTAAGAAAAATTCTCTTTCTCCTCATCGTCTGTTTCTAAAGCGCCGGCGCTTGCAAACATACTTAACTGCCTGTTCGTAACCGCATTTAACTTGTTTTTCCATAAAGAAATTATGTCGACATTAGACAGATTCTCGACATTAGAAAAATCAAAGAAATACACTGCACCGGCAAGCAGATTTTTGTAGGTCAAGAAATCACGGACGCAGTTTTTCTCTTCCGCAGTCAAAGTTCTTCCGCCGAAGTAGATGTTTTGCGTAAACTCGCCATCGGCACTTTGAAGTCCGTTACAATAAGAATTTTGTGCGTTTAGATAAGAGTTATAAAACGCCTCGCCAGACTTAAAATAGCAGTTGCAAAAGGCAGGCATAACGATGTTTCCATCGAGGTCAACAACCTCGGCATCTGCCTTGATTTTGCTTGCAATTTCGACAATTTTATTTTCCTCAACAAGTATGTCAACCTTAGAACTATCCCCTGTTTCAAAGTCGACAAGAAGAGCATTTTTATATAGTATACTCATAGCCTCTCCGTTATCATTGATATATATAAAATAATACCTAATTTTAGGCTAAAAAGTCAAACGAAAGGTAGGTTATGCAAGGCAACTATCTTAAAAATTTATGCAATAAAAAAGACTGCCAAACAGCAGTCTTAATATTAAACTTGATATTCCTCTTTTTTGTCCCTCTTTTCTGCTTTTTCTTTGTATTTTTCAAGTTTACGTTTTGATGGTTTGTAAACTGCAGCCCAAAGCGCTGGAGTTATAAATGTTGATGTATAGAAGGAAGAAAGTGCTCCAAACACGATTGTCAACAAAAATTCGGTAACTGTCAAGCCGCCAAATGCCATAACAACAACACCGGCAACTACAAATGTGATAGACATCAAAATCGTTCTAACAAGGTTTGAAACAACCGCTCTGTTAACTATCTCCTCGTTTTCAACCTTAGCGAGCGACAACCCAACCTTTAGGTGTTGTTTCATTTTGCTTACCACAACAAAAGTTGAGATAACTGAGAAGATTAACACTCCAAACAGTGCCGTTACAAAAGCAGTGCCAACTTTAATTCTAAATATAGCAACAAGTCCTGCTGCAACAAACACGTCAATCATTGCGGTCAAAAGCGCGGCAAAAGCGCCCTGAATGTTGAATCTAATCCAAACATAAACAAAGGTCAAAACGATGCAAACTGCAAGTGCAATTGCCATACGCATAAAGTATTCCGCGTTTACAGATGGATTAACCGCTCCACTTATAACAAATACTTCATCAAATTCGACGTCATATCCAAGTGCTTCCAAAACAGCAAGTCGAATCTCTCTGTTTTCGGCGTCAACATCTTCTTTAGAGTTTTGATATTTGACGATTACGGCATTTTTTTCGCCACTTGCTGGAACTACGGCATAGTCATTTATGGTAATTCCAATCTTTTGATACGATGCAACCGAAACGTCAAACTTTTTAAGTGTGTTTTTAAGAATTTTCTTTACTTCGTTATACTCTTTGTTGATGCTTAAGTCATAGCCTTTTTCAGAAAAGCCTTCATCTTTTGCAGAGTTTGTATATACAGTAAGGGTCGATCCCCCAGTAAAGTCGATTCCAAGATTGAAATTTATCGAGCATACCAGCACGATGCCAACAAGAATTATTATTACTGGTGCGATGAGGTAAAGAAGTGTGCGTCTATTAAAATTAACCTTTGTGCTTTCAAGTTTTTCATCAAACGATAGGCGATTATTTTTCATTCACATCACCTCCTTCGTATTCAACAACAATCTCATCTGTTGCCTTTTCGTGCTTAACTTGTTTTGGAAAATGCAAAGATTTTGGTTTTGTGCCGTTTAATGCAACATACCACTTTGCAAATCCACGAAGTAAAACTTGGTTTACAAAGAACGACAAAGCGATTCCAACAACAAGGATAAGTCCAAAACTTAAAACTTTTGGTGTTCCCGCAATGCAGAGAACAACGCTAAGCAAAAGTCCAGCAATCGATGTGTCAAATATCGTCCAGAAAGAACCATTGATTCCGTTTTTAACAGAAAGAGGAATCTTCTTTCCAAGTCGATATTCATTTCTAATCTTTTCAAATGTGATGATCATTCCATCGATTAAGAATAGATAACTTAATAATATTGCCCCGATGCCTGACATTGTAAGTTGAATAAGTGTAACAGCCTGCATCAAGAAGACAAACAGAACTGTGTAGATAAGCATAGCAAAGTCGGCAAGAAGTCCAAGTGCGCCATATCTAACCCACATCAAAATCATAACAAGCAAAAGTGCAACTGCAAGAGCAATCATAACAAGAGTGAGCGTGTTGTCGCCAAGTGTTGCAGAAACAGTTGTAATTTCTTTTAGTGTAAGTGTTGATTCAAAAGTTCCGCCAACGATTTGGTAGATGTATGTTATTGCGTTATCTTCCGACCAATCGCTGTTTCCTATGAATGTGCTTGCCTCGTTGATTTCGGAAGTGCATTGCATATATGTTAATTCTTCGCCTTCAACATCTCCAAGATAGAAGTGAATTTTTTGGTCGCTAGATTCACCGGCAAGTCTTGTTAATTCAGCAAAGTGTGCTTGTCCTTCTTCGGTAAATTCAATTAAAACTCCCCAATATGATTGAAAGAGTGCTTTCATATTTTTGATATCTTTGCTTCCATCAACATACACTTTTCCGTGCTCTTCATAGGTTAGGTATAGTGTTTTACCTTGTCCTATATTTGAAAAGACAGAGTCGTTGTCTTCTGCTCCGGATACTTCAACAAGAATTTGAGAACTTCCAAGGCTTGTTACAACAGCCTCGCTGTATTCTCTGTTAAGAAGATCCGAAACGCGATTTACAGTTGATCTTATTGCGCTGTCAAGTGATTTTTCACTCCCCTCTGGTAATGCGCAGTCATATACGGCAGAAACTCCGCCAGAAAGGTCCATACCAACAGAAACAGAACCGGCAAAACCATTAAAGATTTCCCCTGTTGATGAAAATGGAACTGGAATACTGCAAAATGTAAAAAACAATCCTATAACTGTGAGAAGTGCCATAGCAACAAAGTTACGGATTGAATTTTTTTGTGATCGATTTAGTTTACGTGCCATAGTGCCCCTTAAAATGTCGTTAAAATACTTTGATAAGTATAATACAAAACGGGGCTATTGTCAATCAAATAGTTAAATTTTTTTTAGGTTGACGGAGATAATTCCACATATACCGCCAATGATAGTTCCAAAAATCAAATCAAAGATAAGAGTCTTGTCAAACACAATATGTCCATCTAGCAGCGAAAAAATCAAAAAAGCAAGTATGGTAAAGAAAAATCCTATGAGAATCCCAGAAATTATGCCGTTGCTTTTAACTTTTCGCATACCGATAAAAACGCCTAAAAATATCGACACACCCTTTATCACTTCGTTTACCGGTGCAATGATGCTGTCGGAGATTGTTGTGAACCTCAGTATGAAGGCAAACAGAAGCACAAGCACAAATGCCACACACAAACTTACAACAACTCCCTTTAACAGCACTTTAAATATTGGTTTCTTTTCGGCGGCAGAAGCCCCTGCTTTACCTTTCATTATTACCTCCCTCCTAAAAATGTATACTTAGTAAACGATATGAGGTGAGGGCGAAAAAAATAACAAAAACTACTCCACTGTAACCGATTTTGCAAGATTTCGCGGTTTATCGGGGTTAAATCCCAATTTTTTGCACATTTTTAAGGCAAATATCTGCAAAGGAACGACAGAATAGATTGGCATAAGGTCTTCGGCGCAATTAGGCAGAGTCAAACAGTTGTATCCCTCTTCGATGCAATTTGAAACAAGCAAAATCTCTCCGCCACGCGCCTTTACTTCTTCTAAATTTGTCAAAAATTTTTCTCTCGTCTTCTGCTGAGTAAGGATTCCAACAACAAGCGTTTCATTGTCAACAAGGGCAAGAGTTCCGTGTTTAAGTTCCCCACTTGCAATGGCGATTGAATTAATGTAAGAAATTTCCTTCAACTTCAAACTCGCTTCAAGGGCGGTTATATAGTCTAGTCCCCTGCCGACAAATATTATTTTTTTAAATTTTAAGGCATATTGCGTTAGCGAATCTGGAAAGTCAACAATCTCAAACTTTGAAACAGCATCACTCGCCTCTTTGACATCTCTTCCACCCAAAAAACAAGCAAAAAGATAGAGCGAAAACACTTGCGCAAGATACGCTTTTGTTGAAGCAACTGCAATCTCTTTGCCGGCAAAGGTAGGCAGCACATTTTGACAAATCTGATTTAAAAAGCAATTTTGTGTGTTTGTAACTGCCAGCATTTTGCACCCACTCTCTTTAATGAGTTTTGCAGATGCAATGGTGTCGGCGGTTTCTCCACTTTGACTAATAAACACATAGAGTGCGTTTAAGTTTAGCACCTCATTTCCATATCTAAATTCGCTTGCAATGTAGGTGTGAGATGGCAAGCCAATCTTCTTAAAATATTCTGCTGCGACAAGCCCGCTGTGGTATGCCGTTCCGCACGCAATGAAATTTATCTCCTGCAAGTTCTTTGGAATTTTGATAGTTGAAAATCCATATTTTAGATAAAAATCCAATGTTTTTTCTAGCACATCTTTTGCTTCAAAAATTTCGCTTTCCATATGCGTATTTTTAAATTTTGCAGAAATTTTATTAAATTTTTCAATTTTTTGCTGTTTTTTTGCTATTTTTTCGCCATTTTTATCATAAAATTCCACACCTGACTTTTTCAAAACTGCAAACTCATCGTTTTCAAGAGCAAAATAATTTTCTGTTTTTTCACTTAAAACGTATAGGTCGCTTGTCGCAACAAAGCCACCATCAACCTCTGCTATGTATAGCGGATTTTCTCTTCTGCCAGCAACAATTTCTCCATCGGCAGAGAGCAGTGCAATTGCAAAACTCCCCTCAACTTTTTTAGAAGCCGAGATAACTTTTCTTATCAAGCAATCCTCTTTTTGCCGCTCGATTAAATTTACAAAAACTTCGCTATCAGTCGACGATTTCCACTCTACATCCATCTGTGCTTTTAAGTCTTTATAATTTTCAATCACACCATTGTGAACGATTGCAAGTTTGCCACTTTTCGATAGGTGTGGGTGAGCATTTTCCACTGTAACGCCACCGTGAGTTGCCCAACGAGTGTGCCCAATAATCGCATCGGCCTTTACGCCTTCTGCAAGTTTGCTTAGCGCATCAATATCTCCCACAGTTTTTATCACTTTCAGCGCATTATTGTCAATAAAAGAAATACCAGCAGAATCGTATCCGCGGTATTCCAATTTCTTTAAACCATCAATAATAAAATCTTTACATAAAAAATTTCCAATACAAGCACAAATTCCGCACATATATACCTCTAAGAATATATATGTTTGCTGCAAAAAATTGTTTATTTTTTCATCAAATATGTCAGCATAATATTTCCATACGTTTTTTCGTCAAAAATCTCGAAAGGTTCATAACAAAAGGTGTCATTTTTTGCGTGCTCGCACACAACAATCCCGTCATCGTTCAAAATTTTTGGGAGATTTGGCACAACCTTCTCATATAGCCCGCTTTTGTATGGCGGATCTAAAATAATAAGGTCGTAACTTTCTTTGCAAATCTTAACAAATTCGACCGAGTCGATTTTCACAACTTTGGCGTCTAATTTTAGGTTTTTAAGATTTTGACTTGTCATATTGCAACTTCTTGCATCTTTATCGACAAAAATTACGCTTCCTGCCCCACGGCTTAGCGCTTCGATTCCAAGCGCGCCCGTTCCGCAAAACAAATCCAAAACTGCCTTTCCCGGCAAAAAAAATTGCAGTTTTGTAAATAACGCCTGCTTAACTTTGTCGGTTGTTGGCCTTATGTGATCAAACTTATTTTCTATTAAATTTTTCCCTTTTAGCGTTCCAGAACTAACTTTCATAGCAAAATTATATCAAAATGCTAAAAAAATATCAACTAAACTACTCTATTATAGTGTTTGCGCGCAGCGAATTGAATCCTGTTAAAACTTCATACGAAATCGTGCCTAACTTTTTCGCAAAATAATCGGCATCGTCCATAACGACAACTTTGTCAAACAACTTTACATTCTTGTCAATCTTAACAAAAAAGCAATCCATACAGATGTTGCCAACCGAGTGATATTTCTTTCCGCCGATAGTAACTTCAAAATTGGAAGATAGTCCCCTTCTCAGTCCGTCAAAATATCCAATCGGCACAACTCCAAAAAGTCCATCTTCCTTTGCCATATATTCCCTTCCGTAGCCGATAAATTCGCCGCGTTTTAACTTTAAAACTTTCACTATCTTAGACTCTATTCTCATAATCGGTTTCACACCATCGCCATATCCATAAGCGCATATTCCAAGTCGCAAGATGTCGTAGTCAAAGTTATAGGCATAAACCTCGCTGCCGCCCAAACACTTTGGAGTGCTTAAAAAGTTATTTGAAATTTCCACAAACTTTTTATACTCATATTCCGTCTGTTTTTTATCGCTCGTATTTGGGAAATGCGTGTAAATTGAACAAAATTTTACCTCATTTTTGTCCACAATTTGCAATATTTTATCAAAATTATTCTTAAATCCATATCTGTTCATTCCAACATTTATGGCAAGATGCATAAGGTGTTTTGCGCCGCTTTTTATTGCAAGCCACAAGTCTTCTAGTTCGTCCACCATAAATTCAATGTTGTTTTTAACGCAATTATGAAAATCTTGCACCTTCCCAAAGACGATAACCTTTCTTCGGGTCAACTTTCTAAGTTCCACCGCCTCTCTTTCTGTTGCAACGCCATAAGCATAGACAACATCATCGCTCGCCCTAACAATTTCCGCCACTCCGTGCCCATAGGCGTTTGCCTTGACCATTAGGCATATTTTTTTAGATGCAAATCGGCTTAAATTATTTAGCAAAGCGGATTTTGATATAACCTTTAAATTTGTGTTTCCCATAATAATATATATCAATCTTTTTTCCAAATTGTTATATGTCGAATTGTGTCGAAATATGTCGAAAATATGACATCACGCTGCCGTCAAAGTTGTGTAATTATTTTAAATATTTAGTAAAATTTCTCAATGGAGGAAGAAAATCTATGGAATACAATTTTCCACGATATACGCTTAGAATTTCACAAAAATTGCACAAAAAAATAGATTACACAGCAAAATACAATGGTCGTTCCAAAAATAAAGAAATTGAAATGGCAATTAAGCGCTATCTTCAAGATTTTGAAAGTCTACACGGAGTAATTGACCCAGACGCAAATTTTGACGCGTAATTGTTGTAAAATGATTGACAATTAAAAAAATGTGTTGTATAATACACATAGTTTTTTGTTGCGGTGGTATACCAAATTTGGACTGCTAGCTCAGTTGGTAGAGCATTCGACTCTTAATCGAAGGGTCCGGGGTTCGAGCCCCCGGCAGTCCACCAAACTAGACCTTTTAGGTCTTTTTTTATTGCCGTGGGCTCGGCTTGATTTTATCAAGCAACTGCCCTGCAGTTAACCCCGGACAAGTCCGGGTCGGACCGGTCAAGTAAGTTTTCGTGGTCGGCCATTCAACTTGCTCCTAAGCAAGTTTCATAACGTTCCCCCGGCAGTCCACCAAACTAGACCTTTTTAGGTCTTTTTTTATTGCCGTGGGCTCGGCTTGATTCTATCAAGCAACTGCTCTATTAGTTTCCAGATAAGTCCGTTTCCCCCTCACAACTTATTGGAATTTTTTATGTTTCAAGGGCTGTCCAATAAAAATAAAACCACAATAGTATGTGGCTTTTAATTTTTAACTAGGTCGTTTAATTTACACCTTTGGTATGAATTTCATAATTTTTTAATCCAAATCTCTAAAAAACTTATTTTCAATCTTTATCTCGGTTTTTGAAAGCGTTACTATTGTCGTTCCAAGCAAAGATTCGTTGTAATAGGAATCTCTTGATGACTTTAAGCCATACACAAGATGCACGCCTTGATAGTTTATGTCGCAAGTGTTTGCGTGGTCGTGCCCACAGAAAATCGCCTTGGTGCTTTGCAGTTCCTTAACTTTTTCAAAAAATCCGGTGTTTTCATAACCGCTGTATATTCCCTCATTAAATTCTGCACGCCCTTCGCTCTCCCCTCTTTCAAAGGATTCCTTTGCATCGCGATATTCGTGGAGTGGAATGTGGAAAAACGCCAACGATTTTGGAGTTTTGTTGTGGTTGCTTTCTTTTATAAAATTAACCGTCTCTTCATACCATTCAATTTGATTTGGGTGTATCGAGTCATATTCTGTTTTTTCTTCGTCGTAATACATATTGCTGTCAATAAGAAAGACGCTGCAAACAACTTCTTTTTTGTCCATTATGTTGATTACATAATTCCCAACTCCGTCAACACCTTCCTCGCCACTTGCAAAGTAGCAATTTTTTGCCTGTTTAAAGCGTTCTGCCATAAACTCTTTTGTAAGCACGCCTTCGGCATCGTGATTGCCAAAAACCGGCGCCCACGGAGTGTTTAAACTCTCCATACTTTCAACAAGGCAGTTAAAAACATCTTCATTCTCCGGAACATCGATATTATCGCCAGACAAAACTATTAAGTTTGGCTTTTCTTTTTCTACCATTTTTTTGATATCAACAAACGCCTCTTCGCATTTTTCAACAGAAGACGCCTGAACATCTGCCAACTGCATAATTTTGAAGTTTTCGACATATTTAAGGCTAAAAATATAGTCCTTGGTAGTTCCGCAACCTGCAAAAACAAGTGGAACAACCATAAAAATTGCCAAAATAAACATTATTGGTTGTATCAAAAACTTTCTTTTCATTTTCCCTCTTCATTTTAAGTGTAGCACGGAACAAAAAATTTTGTCAAACAATCTTAAAACGGACAATGTTTTGAAAATAAAAAAGGACTGACTTTAATCAATCCTTTTTTGTTTTTATTAACCTGCGTTTCCTGTATACAAACTTTCGTCAAAATCAAATCCGCTAACATTTTCGTAGGTGTATGTTAAGGTAACTATTTCCCTTACACCGCCCATCGATGTTGCATCGATGATTAACTCTGCCGAAGAAAATTTGTGGTTTTTGTAGTCGAATGTGTAAGACAAGTTTTCTGTTTCGCTCTTTATGGTGTAGTCGTTTGCGTTTTTGAAGTTGATTGTAATTGTGTTGTCGCCACTTGTAAGAGTTATAAGTGTTGTGTGCTCATCTTCGTCGTGCACTATTTCAACTCCAGCCTCGTCGTAGTCTTGCAGAACAACTTTAATGCCCTTAAATGCCTCGCTTAACGCTAAATTGCTGTCAGTGGTTGTGAGATATTCTTCTCTTGTATATGTTCTTACATCTACACTGTGATTGTTTTCTGTGTAGTTTTTCAAAGTTAAAAATGTTTCGGTTTCAGTTGCATCTTCGTTAAATTCAAATTTTTGATATACAACACCGCTTTCGCTTATGGTCTTTGTCATATCCTTTTCTGCATCATAAACGATGGTAACATTTTGTGGTGCTCCACTTCCAAGCACGATTGAGCCGTCCATCTTGTAATTTCCATTAGGTTGCTCTTGTGTCATATCGCTTAAAATCTTGCCAAGTGCTTCCAACTTGGTTGCTCCAAAATATTTTGTGTCAACACTCTTTTTGCCTTTATTGTAAGAGTATTCAACCTCTCGCCCGTTTATGTTTTGATTTATAACACTTACAATATGCCCAGTCTTTCTTTCGATTCTTATTTCAACGCCACAAAGATCTGTTTGTATCCCATCGTCGGTTTCTTTGCCGCGCTCATCTCCCGATGGAATCCCGCCAACATAATAAGAGCAAGTGTTTTCGAGGGTAATAAAACTGTCGTCGACTTTCTTTTGATAAGTTCTTAACTCTTCATTCTTATAATATTGTTCTTGCGAGCCAGGAATAGGGTTGTCAACGTCAAAGTTTACAAAGGCATTGACTATATTTTCGATAAGAAATGGATATTCCTCTTCATACTCACTCTGTGTCAAAACGTCGGTTGTGTAAGTTAAATTGTGAACATCATAGTATGAAACATTTACATTTTCGCCATCTGAAACAAGTTCAAAATAGCCAATAATGGTTCTTGCATTCTTTGAATCGTCCGACTCAACATCTGTTAATTTTGTAATAGTTATTTTGTTTGCAGTTGTTGAAACATAGCAATAATAAGTGTGCCACCCGCCGGTATATCCTTGTGCTTCTTGCAAATTTTGCTCATCATACGTGTAAACGTAGTCATAGTTTTCGCCATAATTAGACAAAACGGATTGTGCATATTTGATTGGGTCTGATTCTTCACTACCGTTGCACGCTGTCAGTCCAAATCCCAGGCAAACTATTGCGCACAACATAAAAATTGCCGAAATAATTTTCTTTTTCATATTTTTCTCCTCTTTTTTATTGTATCATAAAACAGAAACATTTTCAAAACATTTTTCTCTGTTTCCTAAATTCTGTAAGTCGCCAACTGCTACTACGAAAAAAGGCCGAATAATCGGTCTTTTTTGATGTTTTATTCTGTTCTTAGTGCAACAACTGGATCTTTTTTGCTTGCTGCACGTGCTGGAATCAATCCAGAAATCAAAGTAAGTAGCACGCTGATTAAGAACATTATTGCCGAAATTGGGAATGTCAGCGTTGCGATTGTGAGATCCGCAAGTCCGTTGATTATAAGTGTTATTATAAATGTGATAACAAGCCCGATAATTCCACTCGTTCCGCCGATAATGATGCTTTCTGCTATGAACAATCTTGAAACGTCTTTCTTTCTGCCACCCAAAGATCTAATAACGCCAATCTCTTTGATTCTTTCGATAACTGAAACGTAGGTGATAATTGCAATCATAACCGTCGACACAACAAGTGAAAGGGAAGTAAATGCAACAAGTGCGGTTGTTATGATCGACAACAAGTCGTTGATCATACTGATAACAAGCCCCAAATTGTCGGAATATTGAATCTCTTGTCTATCTTCTTTCTTTAAAGTCTTTTGCTGTCCGTTGCTATCCAAAATCACAATGTCGCCATCTTCGTTCCACTTTTGAAGATAACTTGTAAGTTGGTCTTTTATCTCAAAGTCAACTGGATAAATGCTGATTGATTGTGGCAATTTTTCTCCGCCAAGTTCGCGAAGTGAAAGTTGGTATATCCCATTATACATCGAACTTCCGCCGCCACTACTACCTCCACCAAAGCCTGGCATACTGCTAAGTATCCCTGACAAAGCAGATTGGCTTCCAATATGTCCCGTCATAGTTCTTTCGGTTGGGCCTTCTCCATCTCCGCTATCAAATATAAAGTTAAATGAAAACTCAAGAGGTGCATAACTACTATTTTGGTCAGCCCCCATTGATGATGGAATGTTTGTGAAATAATCTTTTTCGTTTTCTCTTAAAAGTTTAACAATTCTAGAATTATATTCGGTGTCTAATATATAATTGGTCAATTCTTCTGTGTAATAAAGCCCTGTGCTTAAACTTCCGTAAGAAAGCCCTGCTTTTGGTCTTAAAATACAACTGATTGTAAACTCTACACCATTTTCAAAGCCTTCCGTAACTGTTGGATTGTAAGTGAATGGAATTAAACCGCTTCCTGCGTTATACACAGTGTCATTTGGATACCAAACAAATGTTCTGCCAAGCAAATCTTCATAACTAAAGCGAGTTACATTGTCAATCTCTTCGTTATATCTCTCATCTTCCAGCGCCTTGTAAATTAAATTGATAAACTGATCCTGAGAGTAATATCCAAGTTGAGCGAGTGTAAGGTCGGAAAGTGCAGTATCGTCATTTACAACAAGCGCAATCTCATTTTTGTTCTTTGGATATTCAAGGTTGCCGTTTGGAGCAATGATGTCATACTGCGAAAGCACAAATTCTTTGCTTGATGGCAATTTTTTAAATGGATTGTCAAGTGTAGTTATCAAACTTGCATATTCGCTTAAATTTGTTTCTGCAAGTATCTGCGTATACACCTGCCTAATTGTCTGCAACGAAATTTGCATCTCCTCTTGCCCTGTGAATGGGCTTTGCGTGTAGATGTTATTTAAAACGTTTATGCCATAATCCAAATTGAAAGCCGCGTAATATTCTTTTGGCATTTGAAGAACGTAATTTACATAATTTTCGTCAATCTCGTTTTGAACCATAAGGTTGTCAACTCTGCCCGCCATATCGATGATGTAATCCATAACCTTGTCAACATTGACATAGCCGTCTTCAACCGATTGTTTAATCGCCTCGTTCTGCGAATTTCTGTCCATACTGCTTAGAATGCCCGACATATTAAGCACCGTTTCCGAAATTGTTATTGGGTTTCCGGACAACATATCGTTTTGCATATTGTTGATATACGATTGAATACCGGTTGAAACAGCCAAAACTGATGCAACACCGATGACGCCTATCGAACCTGCAACGCAAACCATAAGGGTTCTTTTAATCTTCGACCACAGGTTGCGCGCAGACAACCTAAACGCGGACCAAAAGCCAAGTTTAGATTTTCTAGATTTTGTGGTGTGTTCCACCTTTTCAACCTTTTCTATCTTTGGATTAAACTCCTTTGAATCGGAGATAACTTTGCCGTCAAGAAGTCTTATAATTCTTGTCGAATATTTTTCTGCAAGGTCTGGATTGTGCGTAACCATAATAACAAGGGTGTCTTTTGAAATTTCCTTGATAATATCCATAATCTGCACAGATGTTTCTGTGTCAAGCGCTCCGGTAGGTTCATCGGCAAGCAAAATTTCTGGTTCATTTACGAGTGCTCTCGCGATTGCCACTCTTTGACATTGTCCACCGGAAAGTTGATTTGGCTTTTTGTTATATAATCCTCCAAGTCCAACCTTATCTAACGCCTTTTTCGCTCTTGCAACTCGTTCGTCCTTTTTAACTCCGGCGATGTTTAGTGCAAGTTCGACGTTTTCAAGTATCGTTTGGTGAGGAATAAGATTGTAACTTTGAAAAACAAATCCAACTCTGTGATTTCGGTATGTATCCCAGTCGCGATCCTTATATTCTTTCGTGGAAACGCCGTCGATAAACATATCGCCCTCTGTATAGTGGTCAAGTCCGCCAATGATATTAAGAAGAGTTGTCTTTCCGCAGCCAGATGGCCCTAAAATAGAAACAAACTCCGCCTCTCTAAAGGATATAGAAACTTGCTGCAGCGCATCTACTTCTGACTCTGCAACTTTGTATATCTTCGTAATCTTATCCAACTGAATCATAACTGCAACTCCTATTTTTAAAGGAAGCAAATTTGCTCCCTTTTCTTGCATCATATATCATACTAAATAATAATCATTTTGTCAAATTTTTGACAATATGGCGCAATGCAAAATGCCTTGTTTAAAGTTCCTTTTGATCCTTTATAAATTTTTCATAGTGCATAGCAGATGACTTTCGAAAAACGCCCTTTGCAATCAAGCCCTCAATCTCGCCTTTTGTAAGCCATAATGCATCTTCCACTTCACTCTCCTGCAAAACTATCTTTGGCAGTTTGCCGGTAAGTTCATATTGATAGACGTCAAAAATCGCATTAGGCTTTGAAACATCGCCAAGGTATTGAAGTTTACTCTCTTGAAGGTCTAATCCTAGTTCCTCTTTCACTTCAACAAGCGCCTGCTCCTTGCTTGTCTTTCCGCTTGGAACATGCCCACCTGTGATGGCATATTCTCCGCCCTTCGCCTCGCTGGTCTTTTGAACAAGGTATTTATCGCCATTCTTAAGCCAAACAACCGTCAAAAGTATCTTCTCCCCTTCTGGCAGTGCCGTTCCTCTAAAAACAACCTTTCCTGTTCTATTTTTGTTTTCGTCATATATGTCAAGTTTTTCTTTCATTTTATCCTCCTATTTTTTTATTTTTAATAATTTATTTTTTCGATAAAAATTACAATAAAATTCAAAAATAATTATTTATTCAACAATTTATTCGCCTTATATTATGGTATTTTCCTATTTTTTATTATTTTTTTACTAATTTAAATATTTCAAAAATAATTTTTGTATTTTCATTAAAATTTTTATTTATTTTTTTGAAATATTTTTCGTGAATTTCTTTCCACTCTTTTAGTGTTTTGTTTTCGCCCTCTAACTTTGCTAGTTCCCACGTCATATCGCAAAACTTCATCTTGTGTATTGCAGTCGTTTCAACAAGGCACGCATCTTTGCCATTGTCATCAACAATGATTGACTGCTTGCCTACCACATCGTTTTCGTCAGCAGTTAGATATGTTGTTGCCGTCTTCTTACCACGCAGCACAAGGTCGATAAGTTTTGCATTGTCCGTTCCAAACTTCCATCTTTCAATCTCTGCGCCTGTTTCTTCTATACTTCCTAAACTGCCATTTAGGATAATCCACCCTGCGCCATTGCTTCTTGGAACGTTTATTGGAAGCACTCTTTTCACGTCTTTAATCCACACTAGTGTGCAAAAATTTTTCTTGCAAGTTTCCTGCCAATCTTCAAATCGGTCAGTTCCTATCTCTTTGCCATATGTTTTTCTTATCTCTTCGATAATCTCTGGCGTTGTTTCAAAGTATTTTACGTCCTTAACAATCGCTCTAACTGTTACTGGCTTACCAGTTTCTTTAAACCACACAACATCGCCTACGCTCACTCTTTTGTATGGTGCACACTTGTTCATCGAAAATCGGCTTTCAATCGTCTTTTCTCCGCTAAGAATCATATCGTAAAATGGTTGCCTTAAAATAGCAATGTGTTCCATATTCGCTCTCCTTCGTATATAATCATACCATAAAAAAGATAAAACTGCATATAAATTTATGCAGTTTGTTTTATTTTGCGTAAATATTTGGCGACACCTTAAACAAAACCTTTGAAAGATAGTCGTCTTTGTCGTCTAGTTTATTTAAAAAGCGCTTAAACTCGCCGTAATTGTTGTTATTTAAAAATTCGTATACTCCAATTATATCGCACTTCGTTTCACGCAGAATGGCAAGTCCGTCGGTTATCATCTCCTTGACTTTACAGCGAATATCCTTGATAATCTCCACCGGCAAATCGTCAAATTCGATGTCGTAATTTGCTTTGTTGGAATTTACCTCCACAAGTTTAACATTGAGTTTTACGTCAAGATAAATTAGTGGTATGCCATTTACAAATCTCGCCTCCTTCATAATCGAATTGTTGTAGATTTTAAAAGTTAAAGTTGTGTCTTTAAACATATCGCTTACGCAATTTTCAAGCACAAGTTGCCCTTGTTCAAATCCGCCCCTGAGGTAGTTTATTTTTTCGACATCCTCGCTTGCTACATATTTAACTAACTTCCCGTCCTTACACAAAATGCAGTCGCCCGAATTTTTAATCATCTTGCCAGGCGAATTGGAAGAAGACTGCGATGACGACGAGTCTCCGCCGCCACTTTGTCCGCTGATGTCAAGCCCCTCGTTTTCGTCTAGCGTCATAAACGAAACGATTGACGCCTTACTTTTGGAGTTTACTCCTTTGAAAAAACTTTCTATCGTGCTTTCGTCTGCTGCCACGTATTTTTTGTTAAAATTGACCACATTTTCAATCTTTAGCGCGCCAGAATTGTCAAGTTGTTGCACCACCTCTAAAAAATCAAGCGCCTTTTTATCGGTGCAGATAAGAGAGGTCGAAAGGGAAAGTTCCTTGCTGCGCGCCAAAAAGTCAAGCGTTTTTGCAGCACCGCTTTTAAAGATGTCGACATTTACAACCAAAGTTTTTATATGCGACAGCCCAATTCTTCTGCCCACGTGCACGCTTGCATAATTTAGCGCCTCGTTGATCGTCTTGCCTTTTGCAGTGATTATCTTATAAGAGTCCTTAAAGTTCTGCTCCACAATCGGCACAAAGGTTAAAAGCGAAAGTTCTATCATATCGTCAGCCTGGTCTATTCCAAGCGCGGTAACAATTGCATAGGTGTTTATCTCTGCACTTTTTGCAAACGAAACACTCCCAAAGCAAATCGCAATAACAAGCAACACCCAAAGCATAGGAACTTTAAAAAATTTTTTTATGCTCCTTTTTATCTGTTCTTTATTCATTTTTTCGCCTCCTAAGCAGTGAAATGGCGACAAAAAGCAAAACAATAATTATCGTTGGCATCGAAATGTATGGAAAGAAGTTTTCGGCAAACATCACCGCTTTTTCGAGGTTTAGAACGACGAAATTTATTAGCACAACAAACAATACGTCAAACAAAATCACTGCAAATTTGGCATTTATTCTTGTAAAAACCTCACAAAAACAATTTGTGTATGCCTTGAAAAAAATTCCAAACTGAAAATATGTCAAAAACATCACTAAAATAAGCGAAATAACATCTACTCTCCCGATTCCGCCAAAACTTTTTATGTTGCCAAGTATTTCAAAAATCGCATAACTATGAAACGATGCAGTATATGTGTAAGAAAAATAAAATGATAAAAATATTAGAAAGACAAAGAGGATTGCTAATAGCGCCATAAAATATATCTTTTTGCCATCTCCTTCTTTATACTCTATTTTATCGATAAACAAAAGCAAAATTATGCTGTCGCCAAACGCAGCAGAGTGCTTTAAGATTGAAAAAAACACTCCACTTGCGCTCGATTGAAAGAGTAGCGGCGTTGAATTAAGTCCCACAAATGGGAGAAAGGTGCAAAAGATTGTCAGCACCAAGATAACCGGAAAAAATATTTGCAGTGTTCTTCCCATCGTTCTAAGAGGACAAAACACAAAATATGTCATTATTGGAACAAAGCAAACAAGATACAAAAGCGGACTGCTCTCTTTGTAGATAAGTTCGTTGAAAAAAGCATATGTAACGTTATACAACAGCAATATTTTGCAGACAAAAAATATCGCAAGCAGCAAAAATATGATTATTTTTAGCCAATTTCCAAATTTTTCACGCAAAATTTGTGCAAAACTCAGTGTTTTATATTTTCTTTTTAAAAAGATAAACAAAGTTATTATTCCTATTTCGATTAAAAACAAAATTGTTATTGTGATTAGGCCTTCAAAATTTGCATCTTTAAAGACGAGTGATGGCAGCAGAAGAATTTTATTGGCAAGCAAAACAATGAACAAAATTATCCCAATTTGCCAAATATTTACCGATTTTTCGTTCATTTTTGCCTCCTTTTGTTCTCTTGATTAAAGGAATACGGCCGATCTTTCATTTTTAGTATGTTTGCTTTGTATATTCCATCTTTGTTGTCTTTCAAAATAAATGGCGCAAAGGGGGCTAGATATGGTGCACTGTAATTTTCGATTGTCGTCATATATGCAATGATGTAAATCGCAC
>CANQIX010000002.1 GCA_947624105.1 uncultured Clostridia bacterium | reverse complement strand
CCTTCCCCCTGTCATACGTCAAATACGCATAGGCAAGTTTGTCGCTACGCCCAATACGTCCGCGAATTTGATAGAGTTGAGCAAGCCCAAGTTTATCGCTGTCGACAACAAACAGAGTGTTAAGCGTTGGAAGGTCGACACCATTTTCGATAAGTGTGGTGCTTATCATAACGTTATATTTATCATCGTAGAAGTCGTTAATAACGCGTGCAAGTTCTTTTTCATACATCTGCCCGTGAGCAACGCCCACGCTGGCATCTTTCAAAAGTCCTCTAACACGCGAGGCAAAACTATCTATCTCTGCCACGCGGTTAAACAAAATCAAAACTTTGCCGTGCCTTGCAAGTTCCCTCTTTGAAACATCGACAAGAAGTTGGTCGCTGTAGTCGGTTACATAGGTTTGAATTGGCAATCTGTCTTTTGGTGGAGTTGCAATTACGCTTATATCTCTTATGTTTGAAAGCGACATATGGAGCGTTCTTGGAATTGGTGTTGCGGAAAGGGTCAAAACGTCGATGTTTTGCTTAATCTCCTTGATTTTTTCCTTGTCCTTTACGCCAAATCGCTGTTCTTCGTCTAAAACGAGTAGCCCGATATCTTTAAAGACAACTTCTTTTCCAAGCAGTTTATGTGTGCCGATAACGATGTCAATCTCGCCCTTTTTCAGTTTCTCTAAAATATCCTTGGTTTCCGCATCAGTGTTGAAACGGTTTAACTTTGCAATTCTCACTCCAAATGGTGCAAAGCGCTCTTTGGCAGAACGATAGTGCTGTTCGCACAGAATCGTTGTAGGACACAAAAAGGCAACTTGCTTTCCGTTGTATGCCGCCTTAAAGCACGCCCTAAACGCAACTTCCGTCTTTCCAAAGCCGACATCACCGCAAACAAGCCTGTCCATAATCTTTGCGCTTTCCATATCTTTGTCGATGTCCGCCACCGCTTCCACCTGGTCTGGAGTCAGTTCGTAAGGAAAATAATCGCCAAACTGCTTTTCAAGTTCCTCATCTCTTTCAAACTTAAAGCCCTTTTGAATTTGTCGCTCTTTATATATCTTTGCAAGCGATATTGCAATCTCTTTTAAGTCTTGCTTAACCTTGTTTTTAAGGTTTTGCCACTCCTTGCCGCCTAAGGCGTTGAGTTTTGGATTGTCCGCGCCGATATACGCCGAAATGTAGTTTGCTTGCTCGGTAGGAAGGTATAGCAGTGCGCCATTTCGATATTCAAGCACAAAATAGTCTTTTTCAAAGTAAGAAAGTTTCATTCTTACAATATCTTTGCAAAGTCCAATCCCATAGAAAGAGTGAACGACATAATCTCCCACCTTTGGCAGATAGGAAAATTGCGATCGTGAAGACTTAAATTCAATTTTGTGCGATTTATATAAGTCGTCTGTTGCAATTGCGATAATTTTTTCGTTTAAAAAGGAGAAAGAGAAAGGAAAATAGTCGGCACTTACATACAACTTGCCTTGTTCAATTTCAACTCCCTCTTTTAATCTCTTAAAAGGTATCTTGTTTGTCATCAAAAATTCGACAAGCATCTCTTCATATTTTCCGGCGAACAAAAAGACGGTGTTTTTGTCAAAGGTGTAGGCGTCAATATCTTGTCTAAGCGACATAAAGTTTGTGAGATAACTCTTCGCGCCAATAGTTATATTGTTATAACTATCTTCTCCTGGCATCGTTGTGTTAGAAAAGACAATTTTGTTTTTCTTTTTCTCTATCGTTTCAAAATCGACAAAAAAGTCGTCATTGTTGAAGGACAATTCTTTTCTGCTGTTTGCAAGAATTTTACACTCATTTTCAATCTTAAGTGGCTCGTCAACAATCACCGTGTCGCATAATTCCGCAACATTATTCTGCCCGATTTTTAAGACAAGTGGCAAAATCTCGATGCTCTCTACCTCTTCAAGCATCTTCATTGACGACATCTCATACTGCACGATGCGTTCAACTTCGTCATCAAAAAATTCGATGCGCACAGGGCTGTCTTTGCCAAACAGAAAGATGTCTAAGATATCTCCCCTAATTGCAAACTGCCCTTCAATGTTTACGTAGTCCACTCTTTCATAGCCAAAATACGAAAGTTTTTGGATTAAGCCTTGATAGTCAAAATTCTTTCCCTTTTCTAAAAGGCATTTTTCGTTAAACGCCGAAAGGTCAAATTTTGTGGTAAGTGAAGATGGCAAAAAGATTAAGTAATCCAACTCTCCATTTAAAAAGCGCGAGATGGCATAAGAAAAAGGAAAGAGGTTTGAATCTCTTTCGTCGCCATTTTCTCTTCCAACCGCAACAATTTCCGCCCTAAGATTGCACGCGTTTAGCGCAAATTTCAACTTGCTTGCCGTAACAAAGTCGCCACAAAGGTAGACCGCTCTTTTTAACGAAGCAGTCAACACCGCCTTTTCGCCTATTGTTACTCCGCTTACAAACTTGTGCGAAAGTATGTTTGTGCCTTTTATATAGTCAAAAATCATAATCTATTTAACACTTCATCAACTGCTTTTTCGATGACTGGAGCAAAAAATTCTTTATCATATTTAGACAGCACAAAGTCGATTACATCAACCGAGATATCTCGTCCAATTCCAATCTTTATGCGTTCAAACTCCTGCCCGATATGTTCGACAATGTTTCTTAGTCCGTTGTGAGTTCCACCGCTTCCGCGTTCTCTATATCTTACATACCCTCTTGGCAAGTCAAAGTCGTCAACAACGACAAGGATTCTTGCATTTGGATATTTTTTTTGCAATAGTTCAACACACTCGCCCGACCTGTTTACATACGTTTGAGGCTTCACAATCAAAAGTTCCTCTCCGTCAACCTCTCCGCGTGCAATAAGCCCCTTATATGCCTCTTTGTCAAACTTCAATTTTAGGCGCTTAGCAAGTGCATCGACAACATCAAATCCCATATTGTGATTTGTGTGTTCGTATTGCTTTCCATAATTGCCAATTCCAATAACGATATTCATATTCACACCTTACAGCATTTCGTTTATAAGTTTTTGGAAAGGTCCTACCACCTTGTTTTCCGAAATCTTGCTCTTTTCAAGATAACTTTGCACTATCATTGAATTGTCAAGCACAATGGTGTCGGCGATGTAGTTTCCGCTTTCAATCGTTACGTTTTTTCCAATGTAACTTTCGCCCTTTAAAACATTGTTTGGATAGATAACCGTTCCCTCGCCAATCTCAACATCGGCATCGATAAAAATTGTTTCCTCGCCAATCAAAACAACGCCTTGCGATTTGTGGAAGTTTATTATTCTGCGATTCAACTTTTTGAAAGCAACCGAAATCATACTTGCGTTGTCGATAATGGTAAAGTCGTCAGTTCCAAATTCCATAGGAACATTCACCATAACGTCGCGATAGTTTTCAACATAGTCGCCACTTATCACAAATCCGCGTTTTAGTGGAAGATATTTCATCTTCTTCCAAGAACAATACTTCATTATCTCATAGAAAGTTGCCTTTTGAAGAAGAGGTGTGTCGCTGTAAAGCACTGCAACAAAGTTATAGTCTTTGCCAAGTTTTAAAAGCGCCCCTTCAATTTCTTCTTCCCTTTCAAGAACAACTTGCGTGCATATAGAAGTTGCCATCGAAACATAGTCAACCATCTTTTTGCCACATAGGTCAAAATTTGCATACTTGCCTGCCTTAACAATCAAAACAAGCACCTCTTTTTTAATCCATTCAAATCCATCTGCAAGAGTTTCTGTTTCGGTTGTATTTGCAAGTGCACTGTCTAAATCATTTTCCGCCATTTTTTCAGGCTCTAATACATCAATTTCCATATTTTAATTATAATTTTAAAACAATTTATTGTCAAACAACTTTATTAAAAAAAATAATAATAAAATCTAATTTTTCGTAATTTGTTTTTATTTTTGTCGTCTTTGTGCTAAAATAACGATATATGACAAAGAAAAGGTTTTTATTTCCTATACTTTTTGTAGCAATTTTCTTGCTTGCCTTTGGCATAACTTTATTTTTGCCAAGCACGCAAGTTTCGGCAGATATCGAACTGTTAGACAACAACACGACGATTAAGATAAACGGCGATTCAAACTTTGAATGGAGAATACAGGCAAAGTCCAGAACGACCAATCAATCGATAAGCGCCCGAAAGATTGACGGAGCAGAACTTTTGAATGGCTCAGAGGAAGTTGATAACTACTACGCTTACGACTGGAAAACTATTGGACTTTTAAACTTTATTATCTCTCCAAGATATGACGCAACAAAAATCGCCGTTTCAAACACCTCCCTCTACTGCTCGTTTGTTGGAATTGGTGATGGCTCGCAGCAAACAGAAAACTCAACACCTTTCTACACGACCACAAACAGCAACACAATAAATTTGACATACAAAATCGACCCAACAGAAAAAGCAGATTCAAGCAGTGATGGATATTACGGATACGGCTTTGGAATCTATCGCTTTGAAGTGAAATATATTTACACTTTCACCGATCAAGATTCTGTCGAACAAGTTCCACAAGGCCCATTTACAAAATCGGTTGGAGTGATTTACATCGCCATTCTTCCAGATAAGGCCGAAGATATGGACGCCGTAACTTTTGAAATTGAAGTTGATTCGGTAACAAGTTCGGAAGAACTTTTAAACGTATACAATATGAAACTTGTAAGCGACGAATTTAACTACCTTGACCCTGGCTGTGTCGTTTGGAGCGTTATGGGACACGACCTCAACAACAGAACTTATGTTCTTTGCGAATCCGACAAGGCCGCAAGTAGCGACGAAAACAGTTTGGTTCTGTGGCCAACCTACGCCTTTAAAGACCGCTCTGGGCTGACATTTAGATTTGACAGCAACAACATTCAAGGTGTGTTCGACATTATCTGCACCATCTACAACTCCGATGGCACAGAAAAGATGACCGCAACTTGCGAGGTGTCCACCATCAAATCGCCTAGTTTTGACTGGACGTGGCTGTGGATTTTGCTTTTGATTCTGCTTATCGGCGCAATCAGTATCTTCATTTTAATCTTTGTGGTTAAGAAGAAAAAGAAGAAAAATTAACAATATATAATAAAAATAAAATGCTAAGAGATAATTTTCTTAGCATTTTTTAAAGCACATTATGAATACTTGCGCCCATAAAGTGATTGTATTGTTCTGCATAAAGTTGCACCAAATTTAGCGAGGCGCAAAACTCTTTGTCGTCATCTTTTTCAAGGTAACTTCTTAGCCTAGAAATTTCCACGCCTATCTCTTGAATCGACTTGTGATTTACTAAAAAGCACAACCTTTCTTCGTTTTTTAACCAACTATACTCAAGGTTGTCTGTAAGGCGGACGATTTCACTGTTTTTTATGCCACCCATCTGCGCATAGGTCGCCTCAATTTGAAGACAGTATTTTGAAACGCTGTCTAAACTTTCTTTCACCAAAACATCTTCGATCACAACAACATATACAAGCACGCCAAGTAAGACTAAAATTGAAATAAGTTGAAACCACTTAAACTTTGTCATAACTTCACTCCGTCAAGAGGTTTAAACTTGAAGGTTTGATATTTTTCGCCGTAGCCTTGTATGTATGCCTCGCCACTTAAATCTATTGCAAGCACAAGGCAGTCTTTAAGGCGTTTTATCTTTGCCCTATCAAGCATCATATCGACATCTTTTCTGCTAAGTTGTGCAAGTTTCAAGTTCTCTGCGATTATCTTTCCCTCACTTACGATGTTTATTGGAACGCCACCCTCCTGCACCTTTATCTTCAAATCGCCGTTTGTTACTGGTGCAAAATTGCTTTTAGGCAACACGCTTATCTTTCCATTCGTTTCCATAATGGCATACTCAACCTGTTCAAGTTTAAAATACCCCTCTCCTCTAAGCGATTCCATTATGTCATCAAGCGACAGATTTAGGTTTTTTATCGCCTTATAGTCCACGCCGTTTGGGTCGATTACAATAACCGGCTTTCCACTTACAAAGTTTGAAAATTTGGTCGACCACCTCGACAGCAAAGTTATGATAAAGTGCATAACAACAAGCGTCAAAAGTGGCACAATTCCGTGCAGAACCGGAACGGAGATTTCCGCCATTGGAATCGTCGCTAAATCGGCAATAATAAGAGTAAGCACAAGTTCGAAGGGTTGCATCTCTCCAAGTTGCCTTTTTCCCATCAATCTGTAAAGGAACAGAATGACGATATATATCACAATGGCTCTAATTACAATTGTTAACATACTCTTAGTATGACAATTTTTCAAAAATTAAACACAATTTAGCGACTTTTTTTCGTTTTTAAACGAAAGTTTTTTATCTTCAACCTCTGTCCTAATTGCACAACAAACGATTGCACATTTACGATGTTGAACACCCAGCATAGTAGCACAAAAAACAGCACGGCGCACACCCCAGAAATTGCAATTGTAAAGAATATAGGCAAAAAGTTTTTAAGTATTGCTGCCACAAAGGAACTAAGCGCCATTGTTGGCAGTGCACACAATATCATTGCCACAAGTTGTTTAAAAATCTTTACGTCGATTTTCAACTTTTTCTTAAGCACCAAAATATTTAAAAATGCCGTGATTGTGGCGTTTATACCCATTCCAAAACTAAGCGACAACACGCCCATACTTTTTGTTAAGAATATAATTGAAAGAAAAGTGAATACTCCGCCAATCGTGTAGTTTACAAATGCCCTCATCTCCATTCCAACCGAATTTAAAATTGCAGACGAGATGTTTGTTATGCCCATCGGCACCATAATCCACGCCGAATATTCTAAAAGAACGCCGCTAAGGGGGTTGTCGTATAAAAACACTCCAATCAAGTCGCCCACAGCAACATAGGTTGGCACAATCAAAAAGGCGATAAACAGCGCAAAGCGAAAGGACGCGGCAACTCGTTTTTGGATATGCTCGTTGTTGTTTTCGGCAAGCGCCATAGATATGTCTGGAACAAGCGCGGTTGAAAGCGAACCAATAAGGGTTGACGGCAGAGAAAGGAGTGGAAAAGTCATCGCCATTGCAACACCATAAACGCTGAGCGCCTGAGAGGAAGAATATCCCGCCGCAATCAGTTTTGCTGGCAGAATAAGAGCGATGATAGGCGAAACTAAACTGCCAATAACGCGCACCGCCGTGATTGGAGAGGCTTGTCTAATAAGCGACTTATAAATTCTGCTTGGCTTTCCAATCTTCCCGCCATACAAAAAGTAAAGAACAACCACAAACACCGCCGAAACAAGACACGCACACGTAAAAGCATACGCAACACTAAGCGCACCCTGAATAGCAGTCATTCCGGTAACTAAAAACAGAATGCAAAACGCAACTTTTGCAAGTTCTTCGATAAATTCTGTGATGGAGAGGGCAAAATAGTTGTCCTGTCCCCACATCACCCCTCTTAAAATCGAATAGACAGACGAAAAAACAAGTGCCGGCAAAAGCGCAATCAAGATGTTTATGCAATCGCCATTTGCAAACAGTTTGGCAAACAAATTTTTAAACACAAGCACAATGACGCAAAGTGTTATGCTTATCGTCAAACTTACAACAAGTCCAACCGATGCAAGCGAAGAGGTCGCCTTTTTGTCCTTCGCCACGCGATAACTTGCCGTCATACGCGACACAATAAGTGTAAGCCCACTTGTAACAATGGTAAGAAGCACCATAAACACCGAAAGCGCCACTTGATAAAGTCCCAGCGCCTCCGACCCAATAGTGCGCGATAGATAAATTCTAAGCAAAAAGCCAAGCAGCCTTGTAAGAATGGAAAACAGCGTCAGCGTTGCAACACTTTTGAAAATCGATTTCATATAAATAATCTATAAGCACCGGCAAAATTTTATGCCAAAAGGAGGGTAAATGAGCGCTAAAAAGACCACTTTCCCTTACTATAAACTAAAAGAGGGAGAAAACTTAAAATCGGTTTGTAAAAAATTAAACTTAGACAGCACAGAAATATTATTATTAAATAATTTATCGCCAAAACAAATAAAAGAGGGAATTTTTATTAAAATTAAAAATAATGCTGAAAATACGTAATTTAGGTATTTTTAATATTTTTTTAATTAATTTATTTATTTTTTTTATTTTTTTTATTAAATAAATTATAAATAAATTTTTCTATTTTATTTTGATATTTATAAACAAGCACAATCACAACAACTAATAAAACAATTATGATTGGCCAAGCCACAAGTCCCCACCCAGAGTATGGAATGATGTTTCCGCTTCCAAAATAGCAAGTGATTAAGATGTTTATCGGGCGCGTTATGAGGTTTGTTACCGTAAAAAATGTCCAACTCATATCTGTAAGTCCTGCCACAAGACAGATGACATCATCTGGAAAGAAAGGCAAAATCATCATTGCAAAAAAGACATACTTTGCATCGCCCAAATAGTCTAGCCACTTTTTGCACGTCTTTTCTCCCACCATAAAGTTGACAATCTTTCTACCAAATATCCTTCCAAGCAAAAACGCCACCAAACTGCCAAGCAGTATCCCCGAAATCGACAGCAAACCCGCTTGCAATGGTCCATACACCGCAACGCCTGCCAAAACGGAGATTGTCGAGGGAATTGGTATAAAAGTTACCTGCAAAAATTGGATTAAAACATATCCAAATCGTCCCCAAAATCCCCACGACAGAATGAGTTGGCGGAGTTTTTCAACTGAGTTTATCTTTTCCCAAAGATGCGTCCACTTTAAAATGAAAAAGACAAGCAGCATAAGAAGTGCGATTATCACAACAACCGCTATGCACCTAAGCACCTTTGCACCAACAGATATCTCCTTCCTATTTTCCGCCTGTCTGCTCTTTTCCATATAATTATCTTATACAAAATTTCGTTTAACTTGCATACTTTTTTAGTTTGCATACTCCTTAGGAAATTCTTTTGCAAGTTTGGCTTTGATTGCGTCAATCCGCTCTTTAGTAAGTTTTTGCGGGCTAACAATGCTAAAACTTGTGTTTGGAAGAGTCATTCCTTCGCCAAGTTCATCTGCACCCTCAACCACAACTCCATCTTGCGCCTCATAAAAGTCGTGGCGAATCTCCTTCTCATCTACAAGTTCCTCGCCGTCATAATATCTTAAATAGCCCTTGCTTTCATACCCCTCTTTAGGCCACTTTATGCGGTAATACTCTCCCTTATAAAGCACCTTATCTTCATACTTCCCATCTGTGTCTGGCACAACTTTGTCGCCATTGTGAGGAAGTATCTTAACAATTTCGCTGTGGCGCTCGATTTTTGTGTCGCTCTTTTCTCCGTAAATTTCAACTTTCACACTTTTTCCATCGGCCTTTGTGAGAATATAGATTGGAGTATCTAGTGGATTTGTGAAGACTAAGTCGGCATAGTCCTCCGACACCATCGAATCAAAGGAAAGCGGAACGTAGGAAGATGGCAGAGTGTGATGATACACCTCGTCAATCTGCATTCCACCAAGCAAAAGCGCGTTGTAAAGTGTGGTCGACGCTTGACAAACTCCACCGCCGATGCCGTCTACATACACACCGTTTATGATGATGTGTGCGTTTTTATATCCGTTTTCTTCCGTTCTTGCGCCTGTTGTTTTGTTAAAGGAAATCTGCTCGCCACCTTCAACTATCATTCCATTAAAACTTTCGATTGCGCGTTTAATGTTGCTCTTTCTGTCGGCAGAACTATTTGCATAGTTGGTCGAAAACTCACTTCGCTTAACGATGCTGTCCTTTAACTGCTCTTCGCTTATCTCTGGCTCAATTCTCTCTACCGGCACATCAACTTCAACAACCTCGCAGTCCATAAGTTGCTTGTCTATCAAGGCAAACAACTCCTCTCTATCAACCTTAACTCCCACCTTGCCCTTGTCTATATAAAAAGGATTCTCATTTTCTGGAGCAAAAACAAGGCTTGGTTCTTTGACCGGCTGTTCTATCTTTTCAATAACCGAATCAACTCTGCTTTCTAGATTAGAGATTATGTATTTGTAAGATATTTTATAATCCGCGCCATTTTTTTCGATATCCTTCGCTTTTTGCATATTTTCAAAGAAATTTCCGGATTTTTCGTCTTTGACAACTTCCTTTATATGTGGCTCTATTTGATTTGCAACTTCAAAATCTGTCCCCTGCAAAACCCACTGCTGCCCATCATAGTTTAATTTTATTTCGACAGTGTTTAGGTTGGATAGCATATCACTTAAAACGACATTTTCCGCCTCTGGCATCGTCATATTTGAAACATCGATGCCGTTTATTTTGGTGTTTTCTAAAAGAGTTGTGTTTGCCGTTATCGAATTTGAAAGCAGAAATTGGCAGACAAACAGACAGACAACAGCCACCGCTCCAAGTGTGATAAAACACGCAAATGCGCCCTTTGATCTTGGATTTTTCTCATTTTTTTGCTGTTTTTTTGCATTTTTTTTGTTTTTTTCGTCTTTTTTCATACGATTATTATGCTTAAAGTTAAAAAAATATATACAAAAAAAGAGCAACTAAAAGTCGCTCTTAATTATTTAATGAATTTCTCCGCTTCGGCAAGTAAGGCCTCGTGAGAATTTAATATCGCTCCATCAAACACTCTTCCAAGTAGGTGAGAAAGCATACTTTCAATGGTTACCGAACTTGCATTAGGAAATTTTTGCTCTATCTCCTGGCGGGTTATCTTTAAGTCCTCAAACTTAATTGGCACTTTGTTTCCTATAATATATTGATAGAAAAATTGATATTTTGCAGCCGTTCTCTTCGATTTCTTTTCAAGGAGTGGAAAAATTGTCTGCATATCGCTGAAAAATCTAAAGAAATATTCCTTGTTGTTTAGCCCTTTAAGTGCATAGAAGTAGCCACTCAGCACGGTTATTATCTTTTCTTTCTCGCTCTTTTCAAAGGCAAACGCCTCGTCTAAAAACTCCTCCAAAAAGGCCTGCATACAAGGCGGCTTAGCGGTGTTTATGATGTCGATTAAAAGTCCTAAAAATCTGTCGTCAGTCTTCTTCACCATATTAAAGTTTACTTTCTTTTTCTCTAGTCCAAACCCTTGCCAAATTTCGATATCGTTTAAAAGTTGCAGTGTTTTGTTGATGTCGCTGTCAACCACGCTGTATCGCTTGTCGCTGTATAAAATTTTCTCTAGTTCGGCAAATCTTTTTGCTGGAGAGATGTCTTTTACATTTTTCGACATCGATTTTGCGCTTAAAAAGGTTCGTTTTTCTACTTTAAGTTTTAACTCTCCGGCAAGCCTTATGAGTCTTAAAATTCTTTCGCCATCGCTGTTTAAAACCTCATCTGGCTCAGAGATGCATCTAAGAATCTTCTGTTTTGCATCGATAACTCCGTGGTAAAAATCGATTATTTCATCTTTGTTGATGTCATAGTATATGGCGTTTATCGTGAAATCTCGGCGCTTCATATCTTCGATAATTTGATGCGTTCGTTCCACTTTTATAGGAGAATGTTTGCCGTTGTTTGCATAAAAGTCGCGTCTAAAAGAGGTAAATTCATACTCCTCGCCCGCTATCGAAATTGTCAAAGCGTGCAACTTGGCGTTTTTTACCTTTGTTTTGTATGGTGTTCCCTTCAAAAATTTTACAACTTCCTCTATGTCCATATCGGCAGCAAGGTCGATATCTCCCCCGTTGATGTCCATAAGGCAATTCCTAACGTATCCGCCAACAAGGTAGAGGCTTTTTGGAAAAATTTGTGCAAGTTTTATTAGGTTTGACGAAACAGGGATAAACATACTCTCTCCTCTAACAAAATAATTATCATATAAAAGTTTTCAAAAGTCAAGAAAATTTGTTTAATGTTTGACTTTTTGATAAGAAATATTTAAACTAATATTGTTAATATATCATATAACCTAAGAGGTAAAAATGAGAAGAAAAAAATATCGAGAAACTAACTCGCAAAACACCGATTTTGCCGTTATTAGATACTCAACCGACAAAGAAATCGGCTTGTCGGAAGAGCAGATACACGAAAGAATCGAACATAAACTTGTCAACGACACAAAAATCAAGACATCAAACTCGATTTTGTCTATCGTTTGCAAAAACATCTTCACTTTCTTCAACTGCATTTGGCTTGTGATTGCAATCGCTCTGATATCTGTTCAAGCGTGGGGCGATTTGCTTTTCCTCTTCGTCGTTATTGCAAACACCGCAATTTCGATTATTCAAGAAATTAGGTCAAAGATAACTGTCGAAAAACTTTCAATGGTGTCGACGCCTAAAGTTAAAGTTGTAAGAACCGGGCTTGTGTATGAAGTTCAAAACGAAAATATTCTCTTAGACGATGTTGTCATTCTTGAAAACGGAAATCAAATTCCTGCTGACTGCATAATTCTTGATGGCACAGTCGAAGTGAACGAAAGTTTGCTTACCGGCGAAAGTAACAACATAAAAAAGACGGTTGGTGCAACTCTGCTTGCCGGCTCGTTCTTAACCTCCGGACATTGCTATGCGCGTGTTGATAAGGTTGGTAAATCGAACTACATTCAAACGGTTGCAGAACGCACAAAGGACTTCAAACCACAAACTTCTAACCTTTTTAAAGACCTAAATTCCCTTATAAAAGTGATTATTCTTATTTTGATTCCTATCGGCGTTTTAACTTTCTTCAAAGAATATGTGCTTTTAAATTCAACTTACGAATCGTCCATAACAAGCACAAGTGGAGCGCTTACCGGAATGATTCCTGCAGGAATGTATCTTTTGATCACGGTTGGATTGTCGGTTGGCGTTATTAAACTTGCCAAAAAGAAGACGCTTGTAAAGAACCTTTACTCCATCGAAATGCTTGCGCGTGCCAACATCTTATGCCTCGACAAAACAGGAACAATCACCGATGGAACAATGAAAGTTGTTGCAGTTGAACCATACGGAATCACAAAAGCAAAACTAGAAAGCATAATGAGAGTGATATTGAAGTATCAAAAAACAACCAATTCAACAAGTGTTGCCCTAATAGATCACTTCGGCTCGACAACGGTGGATAGTTATGTAAAAGAAGTGCTTGAATTTTCAAGCGAACGAAAGTATAGTGCTACAACGATAAAAAACAAAACTTATTACCTCGGCGCTCCAACATTTATTGGCGCAAAGATAACAGCAGAACAACGCAAATATCAAGTTGAAAAAATGGAAAACGGCTACAGAGTTATCGCCCTTGTTGAAAGCGATGGCGCAATAACAAAAAATGCCGGCAAAAACGGAAAGATTATCGCCCTGATTGCTCTTGAGGACCACATAAGAAAGGACGCCGTTGAAACGATTGAATGGTTCAAAAACAACGATGTTTCAATCAAAATTATCTCTGGTGATGATGCCGTAACCGTTTCAAGAATCGCTCAAAGAGTTGGCGTTAAGGACTATGACAAATACGTTTCTCTAGAAAATATGAGTTTGCAAGAAGTTGCACAGATTGCGGATAGATTTACCGTGTTTGGAAGAGTTACCCCAGAGCAAAAACACACCATAATTAAAACCCTTAAAAACAAAGGCAATGTTGTTGCAATGACCGGCGATGGCGTCAACGACACCCTTGCCCTTAAGGAAGCGGATTGCTCGATTGCGATGGCTGACGGAAGTGAAGTGGCAAGAAACATCTCTCACCTCGTTTTGATGGAAAGCAACTTCACCGCCCTCCCAAGCATCGTGAATGAGGGCAGACAGATTGTTAACAACGTGCAAAAATCATCTGTTCTTTACCTAATGAAAACCCTATTTACAATGCTCCTGTGCATCACAACTTTGATTTTTGTTATTCCTTATCCATTCACACCAAGGCAACTCTTAATCCTAGAAATGTTTGTTATTGGAATTCCTTCGTTCATCTTGACCTTCCTACCAAACAGCGACAGAATCAAAGGAAATTTCATTGTGCAAGTCTTGAAAAAGTCGATTCCTTCTGCTCTTGTTATGTTTATAAACGTTTTGATTATCGTTATCGTAAATCAATACTCCGTTTCTTTAACACCTGAAGAATTTACTTCACTTATCACCTTGCTCGTAACATTCTGCGGATTTATCAACCTTGTTTGGACGTGCATACCATTCAACCTTCTCAAAACATTCTGCGTGCTTATCTCCGGCGGACTTATCGCCCTTGCATTGTTCTCAGTTAGCAAATTCTTCTCAATCACCGAATATGACCTGCCTGTGATTATCGCCCTTACAACGATGTTGCTTTGCACCATGCTTATCATTGCGTTTATCTACTATACTAGAGAGTGGTATATCGCAAGAAAGTATGGCACAACCGATATCGATGCAATGTATGCCGACCCAGAAATCACCACTTTTGACCAAAAACTTGAAAACTTTATTAACAACTTCTCAAAAAAGAAGAAGTCGGGCGAAGAATATGTTTTTGACGAAAAGGAAATTGAAAAACTGCTTGAAGATTTGAAAGCAAGCGGAAAAGCACACTTTAGCGAAAAGGCAAACGAATTTTCGGCAAGACTGCAATCTAAGCAACCTGCTAGAACAAGAAAAAAGGTGGCATAACTTAAAAAGACATTCAAAACGAATGTCTTTTTTATATAGAAAAACCTAGGCGCTAACCTAGGTTTCTTTTTATATTTTGTTTATGTCGTAACCGTCTTTTGAATCTTTGATTTCGTAGCCCTTATCGAGAATTTCCTTTCTAAGTTTGTCAGCAAGTTCAAAGTTTCTGTCTTTCTTTGCTTGCCATCTATCTCTTGCAAGGTTTTCAATCTCCTTTGGAATATCTTTGTTGTCTAAGTCAAAGCCTAAAACTTCGTTAAACTTCAAAAAGGTTTTATATACATCGGCGCTCTTTGGTTCTTTAAGCATCCTCAAAACAACAGCAAGTGCTTTTGGCATATTCAAATCGTCAGCAACGGCTTCTTCAAATTGTCTTTCATATTCCGTTGTATCAACACTTGCAGTGCCTTTTTTATGTTCCGAAACCGAACTTTTTAGGTTTTTAAGGCTGTTTTTTGCCCCTTCCATAGCATCACGATTGAAGTTTTGCTGTTTGGAATAGTGTGCCATAAAGTAGAAATATCTGTATACTTCTGGCTCAAAGCCCTGCTCTTCAAGGTCGTCAAGAGTGTAGGTGTTTCCAAGGCTCTTACCCATTTTGCCGTTGTCTATCTGCAAAAATTCAAGGTGCATCCAATGTTTTACAACTTGTTTGCCATAGAGGGCGTTGCTTTGTGCAATCTCGTTTTCGTGGTGAACGGTTTTGTGGTCAACTCCGCCGGTGTGAATGTCTATTGTATCTCCAAAATACTTATCCCCGATAACCGAGCACTCTATGTGCCAGCCTGGATAACCTCTTCCCCAAGGAGAATCCCACTGCATAATGTGTTCCTTTGGCGCTTTTACCCAAAGCACAAAGTCATAAGGGGAATGTTTTTCGTCATCAACTTCGATTCTTGCGCCGGCAAGTTTCTCTTTGATGTTCATACCAGAAAGTTGTCCGTAGTCTTCAAACTTTGAAATTTCAAAGTAAATTCCCTTTGAAGTTTCATAGGCATATCCGCGTGCGATGAGTCCTTTAACAAACTCGACTATCTCGCTCATCACGCTGGTTGCTGGAACGACGTGTTCTGGAAGGTCGATGTTTAGGCGCTTTGCATCACGCATAAACACATCGGTGTAATACTTTGCAATTTCCCAAGGGGTTTTATGCTCGCGCTCACTTGCAACAAGCATCTTATCATCGCCCTCGTCAGCATCGCTTGTAAGGTGTCCTACATCTGTGATGTTCATAACGCCTTCGATTTGATATCCGCAATATCTCAAAACTCTTCGTATGTTATCCATAAAAAGATAGGCGCGCCAGTTTCCAATATGTGGATAGTAGTAGACGGTAGGTCCGCAAGTATACATCTTGATATATCTGTGATTAGAAGGTTCAATCTCCACCTTCTTTCTCTGTAATGAATCGTAAAATTTAACCATATATAACTCCCAAGCCCCTCACTATTAAATAAGGGCTTTATCTAAAAAATGTTAAAGTAAGTTAGATTTTTCTGTTTAAGTATTTACAAACAACTTCAATCGCCTTAGACACCTCGCCGGAGTCTTCGCTGAAATATTCGTTAAACTTAGCAAGAAAATCGTCAAGTTCTGCCTTTCCTCTTTCGGTGAGATACAAAAGACGCACACGCCTGTCAATCTCACCCTGCTTACAGACGATAAGCCCCTCATCTTCAAGTTCTCTTGTCATAAGGGCGAAGTTTGATTTTTTCATACCAAGTTTGTCGACGATTATGCCAAGGGACATATTTTCGTATTGCGAGATAAAATATAGTATCTTTATCTTCAAAAGATTACTTGAAGCAAATCGCTTTGAAATATTTTCTGTAAGAGCCTCTATCTCCAATACTTTTTCGATGTTTTTCATTACCAAATTATTATATAAAACTTGAAGGATTTTTGCAACTATTTTAGTTGCTTTTTAAACAAAAAGTTATTAAAATAGAACTATGGCGATTACCGGAACAATCGAAGAAATAGTTTTTAGAAATGACGAAAATGGTTACACAGTGGCGCGCCTCGAAAAAGACGACACTCTTGTTACCATCGTAGGCAAATTTATCGATATACAAGTGGGTTCAACCGTAACAGTTGAAGGCAAATTTGAGAAATCAAAGTTCGGCCTCCAATATGTTTTTACAAGTTACGAAGTGGAACAACCTAAAACGATTGCCGGTATGGAAAAATATCTTGCCTCTGGGCTTATACGTGGCGTAGGACCTATCACGGCACGCAACATTGTGCAACATTTTGGCTCTGCCACCCTTGAAGTTATGGAATATGCCCCAGAACGCCTTGCAGAAATCAAAGGTATAAGCGAAAAGAAAGCGATTGAAATTGGATTAAACTATCGCGAGCACAAAGAAGTGCAAAACACCATTATGTTTTTGCAATCATACAACATCAGCACCAATATGGCGCTTAAAATATACAACATCTATCACGAACGCACAACCGATGTCGTCAAAAACAACCCATATCGCCTTATAGAAGATATCGATGGCATAGGCTTTTTGACGGCGGATCGCATTGCGAAGAACATCGGCATACCAGAATCGAGCGAATTTAGAATCCGCGCTGGGCTAATTCACGTGCTTAAAACCTCGTGCGAAAAGAACGGAAACACCTATCTTCCAAAAAATTTGATGTTTTCGGAAGCGGAAAAGGTGCTTGACTTTTCTTATGAAGAGCACAAAGACATCTTCACTTCCGCCTTTGACACACTTATGCTTGACAAAACGTGCATAACAACCTTTGTTGATGGCTGTGAGATTGTTATGCTGTCAAAATATTTCTATTACGAAAACTCGATAGCACAAAAACTCTGTTGGCTTAAAAATGCCAGCAAAAATGCCGATATTGACATCTCTAACGAACTTGAAAACTTCCAGATGCGCAACAAAATCGTCTTGCACGAAGAGCAGAAAAAGGCAATCGAAGGCGCAATGAAAAACGGCGTGTATGTGATAACCGGTGGCCCTGGAACTGGAAAGACGACGATTATTAAATGCATCTTAGAGATGTTTGAAAATATGCAACTTAAGGTGTCTTTAACTGCTCCAACCGGCCGTGCATCAAAGCGAATGAGCGACAGCACCGGCAGAGAGGCACAAACGATACACCGCTTGCTTGAAGTGAACGTTTTAAACAGCGACGAAAGTTTTTTTGTGCATAACGAAACAAATCCTCTAAAAACAGATGTCGTCATCTGCGATGAGGTTTCGATGGTGGATTGCGCCCTTATGTGCAACCTACTAAAAGCCCTTCCACGCGACTGCAAACTCATTTTGGTCGGCGACAAAGACCAACTTCCAAGCGTTGGCGCTGGAAATGTGCTTGCCGACATTCTCGCCAGCGGTGTTGTGCCATATTGTATGCTTACAAAGATATTTAGGCAAGATGAAAAGAGTTTGATTATCACAAACGCGCACTTAATTAACGATGGAAAGATGCCCCTTATCGACAACTCTAGTATGGACTTTTTCTTTGAAAGTAAGGGCGACCCAGAGAGCATAAAAGACACAATCTTAGACCTTGTTACTACTCGCCTTCCAAAGTATTTGAAGGTTGAACCAAGTCAAATTCAAGTGCTTGCACCCCTTAAAGCCGGCGTGTGTGGAATAGAAAACTTAAACAAGTGCTTGCAAGAGAATTTAAATCCTCCATCAGCAAGCAAACCACAAGTGGAAGTTGGACAGACGATATTTAGGCTTGGCGACAAGGTGATGCAGATAACAAACAACTATGACCTTGTTTGGAAGAGGCAACTTACCTACGGATTCGAAGAGGGGAAAGGTGTGTTTAACGGCGACATCGGTTTTATCACCCTTATCGACCAAAATTCAAGCGAAGTTGTCGTCGAATTTGAAGACGGCAGAACTTGCACCTACACGCGCCCTGACCTACTCGACCTCTCCCTCTCATACGCAATAACGATACACAAAAGTCAAGGCTCGGAGTTTGATACAATCATAATTCCTGCAATCGCTGGCCCAAGCATAATTTTGACACGAAATTTAATTTACACCGCAGTTACCAGAGCAAAGAAGATGGTCGTTATCGTAGGAGAAAAGCAATATCTAAGGCGTATGGTTTCAAACAAATACACCGCAACACGCTTTACTCTGCTTAAAAAACTGCTTACCGACGCAGAAGATAAGATAGGGAAACTGTTCAATGACTGAAAATAAAACACTTAACAAACTGAAACTTTTTGCAAAGAATCTGTTTTTCCCAGACGAAATCAAGTGTATCTTTTGCGATCGAGATATACAAAACTTTAACGACAGACCTTACTGCGATGACTGCGCGAAAAGGCTGAAATTAAACAGCGGAAACAGATGCAAAATCTGCGATATGCCAATCTTAAGCGAAGAAAACATCTGCGAGAGTTGTCAAAACACAGTAACCCACTTCCACAGAGCCTACACTCCCCTCTTCTACGAAAACGAAGTTAGGCAAAGTTTGATTGCCTTTAAGTCGGATAACAAAAGGTATCTGGCAAAAGCATTTGCGATTATCCTTGCAAAGTATATTGGAAGCGACATCAAACAATTTGACTATATCACCTATGTGCCTATCACAGACAAACGAAGAAAGGCGCGTGGCTACAACCAAGCGGAACTGCTTGCAAATGAACTTTCAAAACTTACCGGAGTGCCAACGCTCAACACCTTGACAAAAACAGCCGACACGGTCGAACAGAAAAACTTAAACTACAAGCAAAGAATGTCCAACCTTAAAAAGTGCTTTAAACTTGTCGACAAAAGTTCAATAAAAGACAAATCACTTCTGCTGGTAGACGACATCATAACAACAACTACCACCGTAAACTCTTGTAGCGAAGTGCTGTCAAAGTATGCAAAAATGGTTGATGTTTGTGCGGTTGCAAGAACAATTTTAAAATCAAATTAATTTTATTTTTAATTTGATTTTTTTATTTTTTAAAAAAATTAAAAATAATTTACAAAAAAATATTAAAAATCGACAAAAATACCTAAAATAGGCATTTTTAATTATTTTTTATTTATTTTTACTTATTATTTTAATTATTATTTTAATTATTATTTTAATTATTTTCTTTTTTCTATTTCTTTTATTTGCACCTTTAAAACGTCCGCCCTTTTTATGCTGTATTTGGAGAAAATTACTATCGAAACAGAGATTGCTATTGCACTCCCAAAAAAGACGATTTTGCCAAGCCCCGTTTGAACCGACATCGCTTGAAGTGGCGCGGTGCTGTCGAACTTGATAAGGTCAAGAAGCACGCCGATAACAAGTAGCACAATCGAGTTTGTGAAGTTGTAAGTAAAGGTGTAATAGCCGGTGTATCTTCCAGAGTTGTTCTCCTTTGTTTTAAACTGTTCAAGCGTAACAACATCGGCATACATTGCGTGCGGAAGAGAATATAAGCCGCCCGACCCAACCCCACACACAAAAAGGCAAGGCATAACAAAGTAAAAGATGACATTTGGCGTAGTGTAATCTCTAAACAGAAAAGTTACGCTTGTGATTGCGATTCCAACAAGCAATAGGCAAAGTGCAAAGATAAGCGTCTGTTTTTTGTCGTATTTTTTTACAAGTTGCACCCACAGAAGTTGCGAAATTATCGCCCCGCCAAATAGGCATATCATCAAAATGGAAATCTGCGTGCTTGAAAAGTGGTAACAAAAGGTAAAGAGATGCATACCAACTGAGGTGATAAAGATTGATGCGATAAGCGCAGCGGAATATCCTAGCATCACAATTCTAAAATTTCTCTTTTTAAAGGTTTCAAAGTAGCCAGCGATTATCTTCCCTAACCCCTGCTTCTTGCCCGACTGCTCTTCGATGCTTTTGTCATAGTTTGGCATTGCGCAAACTCTCTTTCTCGTTCCAAAAACGGAGATAAGCCCGCACACAAGCACCAAAGCGGAGTTCACTATTGCAATATAGATGTAGCCCTCTTTGTTGAACTGCGTTTGAAGGCCTATGCTTGCAGATGGCATAAAGATATACATCAAAATGCTTGGCATAATAAGCCCCAAGATGTAAAACACCGACTTAAAACTCTGCATTTTGGTTTGGTCGTTATAGTCCGGAGCGATATCGATGCAAAGAGCGGAGTAAGGGGTTGCAAAAAAGGTGTTAAAAGTTTCCTGTAGCAACAAGAAAACAAGCAGCCACAAAAGTGCCCAATTCCCCTTCACCGGACACAGCCACAAAAGAATGTTGCACAGCGCAAGCGTAAATGACGCAAACAACATATGCGGAAGTCTGCGCCCTAAGAGTTTGTTTTTGGTGCGGTCGGAAAGATAGCCGATGAGAGGGTCGCTTATGCCGTCCCAAAGCGAAGTTATTGCAATCATCACCCCAACAAGCACACCGCTAAGCCCCAAAACGCTGGTTGCATAGAACATAATAAAACTTGAAACAGTTTGTCCCATACTGCCATATCCCAAATTTCCCACGCCATAGCAAAGTTTGGTAAAAACGCCAAACTTCACACTCTTTTTGCCATCTTTCTTTTTCACATAGTAAGATATGAGAAATTTTGTCTAAATTAGAATTAAAATGTTACAAAAAAAATAACTGTTTCCAGTTATTCTTTTAAAATCTAGCCTGACTTTTGTCGATTTTTTCTTTTCCTTTCTTCTGCTTTTTGTTTGCCTGCTGTTGTGCTTTTGGATCTACCTTAGGTTTTACAAGATTTTCGACAATTTCAAATCTGTTTTTGTTTACAAATGCAAGTTCTTTGCAGTAGCGCTCGATAACCCAAAATAGATGCTTTCTTTCTTCCTCATATTTTGGATTGTCGTCAACATCAACAGATGCAATTCTTGTTTTCGCCTTAACGCCTGTGCGCAAGTTGACAACACTGAGATTTTGAAATTCAAATTTCATAACATATCCCGTGCCACTTATAACCTTATACTTATGGCCGGTTATCGTTGTGCTGATATATGGTGGAGCGTGCTTTACGATGTGCATAACGTTTACTGTAAACAAATTGTTGAAAATTTGGTTAAGTTGTTCAGCAATCTGCGTTGGAAAATCGCTTGGATTATCCTTTTTGTCGCACTCGCCTAAAAAATACTTCTTTTCGCGCGCTTGTGTTGAGGTGTTTAGCGAGTTTATTCTTACAAGCGAAAAGTATGCTCTCTTTGGTGTTATCTTTTTTCTTAAAAGGATTCCAACTCCCGTAAAAAGATTTTTGTCTGTGTCATAGACAATTTCTTGCTCTTTTATGTTTTTTTCAAAAATAACAGAATAGAACCCAAGGTGATTTATCAACTTTCTAATCGTTTCTTTTTCGTTGTCAATGATTAAAAAATAGTTTCTTCTTTGAGTATTTACCTGTTCGGCACTGCCCTTATCACCAAAAAACATATCTTTCTCCTACGATTATTGTAAAACAAAAAAATAAAAAAAGCAAATGAATAAAAGAGATAAATTAGTCAATATTCATTTTAAGGAGAATTTTATGGATTTTAATGAAAGCGTAACAAAAACAAATCTTGCAAGAAGTTTTTCTGCTGAGTGCCAAGCAGGTGCAAGATATCAATTTATGAGCAAGATGGCACTTGAAGACAGTCAAAAGTTTTTAAGCGACACAATGAAGATGTTTGCAACAAACGAAATGGCGCACGCAAAGATATTTTACGACTATATCTTAGAAAAGTCGGGTGGAAAATGCAAAAATATCGATATAAATGCCGGATTTCCGTTTGAACAACCCGAACTTAACGTCTCCCTCCTCGGCGAATCTATGATCGAACTGTCCGAAGCAAAAAACATCTATCCATCTTTTGCAAAAATTGCCTATGACGAGGGCTTCACCGATATTGCTAAGAGTTTTGAACTTGTTGCAAAAACAGAAGAAACGCATCACACCATCTTGAAATATCTTGGCAATCTATACAAAAAACACTCTATGTATAAGCGCGCAAAACAAACAAAATGGAAGTGTTCAAATTGCGGACACGTAGAATATTCAAAAGAGGCGTGGAAAACTTGCCCATTATGTTCTGTTCCACAAGGCTATGTAATTATCAATCTTGAAGAGGCAGAAAAAGAATAAAAAAGATGCAAAACTGCATCTTTTTTCATTAACCAGCCGCCTTATCTTTCTTTTCGCAGCAATTCTTATACTTCTTTCCGCTTCCGCATGGACAAGGTGCGTTTCTGTTTATCTTTTTGTTTGTGTTTACAACAGTCTTCTGTATTTTTACTTCTTTTGGTCTTTCCTCTGGATCATACTTGCCAGCCTTTGTCTTTTGAGGTTTTTCTGGCATATCATCTTCTGGTCTTCTAAGCCTTACTGTTGTGTTCAGCAAAATTAAGCAAGCGGTCGTTCTTATTTTTTCAATCATCTCTTCAAACATTGCATAGCCGTCTTTCTTGTATGCCAAAATTGGGTCTTCGTTACCAAATCCCCTTGAGAAGATTTCGTTTTTCATCGTCTGCATATCATCGATATGCCCCATCCAATAGGTGTCAACAACTTTTAAAAGCACAAACTTTTCAAGTTTTCTATAGTCAACTCCAATCTCTGCCGCCTCACGTTCACGTCTTTCATATCTCTGCATAACAAGTTCAAGCACTTTTGCGTTGAGGTCATCGATGTCAAAGCCTTCACAAACTTCCTCATTTAAAAGGTTTGAATCGCGGTCAAGAAGTCCGTTTTCTAGTTCTTTATTTAATTTTTCGTAACCCCATTCATAGTATGGTTTCTCTTGATTTACGCATTTTGCAGTGAATGTCGATACAATCTGTGGGAACATTCCCATAATTTTTTCGTGCACACTTTCGCCATCAATAACGCTGTTACGCTCGCGATACATAATCTCTCTTTGTGCATTCAAAACATCGTCAAATTTTAGCACGGTTTTTCTTATGCCAAAGTTCTGCATCTCAATTCTCTTTTGCGCGCTTTCAATCATTCTTGCAAAAATCTTCATTTGAATTGGCATATCTTCTGGAATCATCTTGAAAAGTCCAACAAGTTTGTCAACTCTGTCCTTTGCAAAACGCTTGATAAGGTCGTCTTCAAACGAAACGAAGAACACACTTGATCCTGGGTCGCCCTGACGTGCAGCACGCCCACGCAACTGGTTGTCGATACGTCTTGATTCGTGTCTTTCTGTGCCGACAATATGAAGTCCGCCAACCTTTCTTACCTCTTCTTTTTCAGCATCGGTAACCTTTTTGTATTCGGCATACAGTTCGTTATACCTCTCTCTGGCACGATTAAGTTCTTTGTCATCAACGGTGTTAAAGGCGGTTGCGTAAGATATCTGCTCGTCTGTAAAGTTCTCTTCCTTTAACTTGTGCTTTGCCATAAGTTCTGGATTTCCGCCAAGCAAAATATCAGTTCCACGCCCTGCCATATTTGTTGCAATAGTAACAGCGCCCTTTCTTCCTGCTTGTGCAACGATTTGGCTTTCCATTTCGTTATTTTTAGCGTTCAAAACAACGTGTTTAATTCCAGCCTCTTTCAGCGCCTTTGAAACAAGTTCACTCTTTTCAATCGTCGTAGTTCCAACAAGAATTGGTTGTCCGGTTGCGTGGTGAGTTTTTATCTCTTCGATAACGGCATTTATCTTTCCTTTTTCGCTCTTAAAGATGATATCTGGTTCGTCTTTACGTATGTTTGGAAGGTTGGAAGGGATAGTTACAACGTCAAGCCTATATAGTGCATTAAATTCCGCTTCCTCTGTTTTTGCCGTTCCGGTCATACCCGAAAGTTTTGGATACAATCTAAAGAAGTTCTGGAAGGTGATTGTTGCCATAGTCTGGTTTTCGTCTTTGATTTCAACGTTTTCCTTCGCTTCAATCGCTTGATGCAAGCCATCGTTGTATCTTCTTCCTGGCATAAGACGTCCGGTAAATTCATCTACGATGATTACTTCGCCATCTTTTACGATGTAGTCTTCATCTTTATGCATAACGATGTTTGCTTTCATCGCGTTATTTATGTGGTGGTTGAGTTCCAAATTTTCAACGTCAGAAAGGTTTTCAAGTTTAAAATATCTCTCTGCCTTTTCAACACCCTTTTCAGTTAGGTTAAGCGCCTTTGTTTTTGGATCTTTTTCATAGTCCTCTTCCGTTAACGTTCTTGCAAATGCCTGCGCCTTAATATATTTATCGCTCGACTTTGTGCCCTGGCCAGAAATGATAAGAGGAGTTCTCGCTTCATCGATGAGGATAGAGTCAACTTCGTCAAGGATTGCAAAGTTAAAGCCACGTTGCACTCTCTGCTCTGGCACAATCGCCATATTGTCGCGCAGATAGTCAAAGCCAAGTTCGTTGTTTGTGCAGTATGTTATGTCGCACGCATACGCCTTGCGCTTATCGTCTTCATTCATTCCAGAAATTGCAACGCCCACTGTAAGTCCTAAAAATTTGTATATCTTTCCCATCCACTCAGCATCACGCCCTGCAAGGTATTCGTTTACAGTTACAACGTGCACGCCTTTGCCGGTTATCGCATTAAGATAGGCTGGAAGTGTTGCAACAAGAGTTTTTCCTTCACCGGTCGCCATCTCGGCAATACGCCCTTGATGCAGTGCAATTCCACCTAAGATTTGCACATAGAAGTGCCTCATATTTAGCACTCTTCCTGCACTTTCTCTTACAACTGCAAATGCCTCTGGAAGTAGCGACATCAAATCTTCGCCCTTGCTGTATCTATCTTTGAAGTCTTGTGTGCAATTTCTAAGTTCCTCATCACTTAAATTGCGATATTTATCTTCAAGCGCAACAACCTTGTCTGCTATCTTCTTTAATTTTTTTACCTGTGATTTGTTTTCGTTCCAAAAAAGTCCCATTGTATCTCCTAAAAATTACTAATCAGTTAATTTTAACAATTTTTCAAAAAAAACGCAACCCTTTTATATAATTTTACCCCACTAAAAAAGATAATAAAATACTTAAATTTATTTTTAGGCAAAAATTGACAAAATACACAATGTGTGATATAATCAAGAAAACAAAAGGAGAGTAAGATATGGCTGAAGATCAAAAAATAACAGGTACTGTATCTGCAACCAGAGAAACTTTCAACTTCACAAAAACCAAAAATGGTTTTAGTCAAGAAATCTCTGTTGGAAAGACTACCACCCAAGTGGTTGAATTTACCAATAAACCAGCAAAAAAGAAGCAAGATCAACTTCTCTTATCTATCAACGGACAAGTTGAGGGAAAAAATGCCGAACTTGTTAGTTTCTACAAGGGGGCAAATGGTGGCATTTACCTAAAATTTTCTCAAGACTTCGTATACGGAGAAGAGTATGCTGAGTTTAGAAAAAACACACCATTCTTTGAAGCCTTTAATAGAAACTTCTTTAAAGAATACGAGGATAAAAGTAGAGATGCTCTCTCATTCCCAATTGAAGAGTTTGTTATCGATAAGAACCTTGATATTCAAATTAAATGCGCAAACCAAACAAAAAGTTTTGGAGCAGTGTTCTCTGCATTTGGCGTTCAAATGCAACTTGGACAACAAAAAGCGCTTTGCAAATACACTGACCACGCAAACAACCTTGTAATAGATAAAAGCGTCTTTGACCTTGCCCTTGACGGAAAATCTGTTTGCAAATTTGGAAAAGGTATGGACTTTAAGTCCCCAGTCTTCCAAAACAGCGTTAATATGTATGCAGCAATCCTACAAGAAAGGGCAATGAAGGATAATCAATATGTAACAGTAAAAGAAGAACACGGAAACTCAACCATCTCAACTATCCCATATTACCCATACGCTGAAGGTGGAGAAAAGAACGCAGAATTCTTGAATGTATACACTGAAGGCACAAAACACTATGCATACTTTAATTTGGCAGAAGGTGATAAACGTCTTCCTGGAACTTACTACGAAATCGACACTATGGACCTTATCGAACCTGCCGGAGAAAAGAGTCGCCCAGTGGTTGCATACACACTTATCGATCCAAAGAACGAAAAGGTGAGATATCACTTTCAACAAGAACTCAGCGAAAATTCTGCTGAACAGTTTAAGCAAAACGCTTCCTTCCTGTTGGAATATAGTAACGGCAAACAGAAAGAAGTTAGAAATGATTTGACTCACGTTATCAACGTAAAAGAATATGGCGTCGGAGAAAGCGCAAGACTAAAAAGAAGCGCACAAGCCTTAAACACCGAAAAGCCTGAGGCTGAAAAAACCGAAGAACAAGGGATTGTTGCCGAAAAGGAAAATAATAATTCTTCTCAGGAAGACGATATTAAGTCTGATATTGATCAACCTAAAGAGCAGGAAGAGACCGCAAACTTTGAAGAACAACAGGCAGATGATTCTTTTGAAAAACAAGCTTCCGAAACTCAGGGCGAACAAGGTGCAAACGATACCAATAAAGAACAAAAAGAGGAAAAAACAGAAGAGAAAAAGAAAAGTAGAGTTCCTGGATTCTTAAAATCATCAAAATTCTGGTTTGGCGTAGCGGTTGCGGTTACAGTTGGCTGCGTATTCTTGCCAGCAAGTGTATTCTCAATAGCAATTCCATTTGCAGCCTTTGCTGCTCCAGAAATAATTAGATCTTCACAACAAACACGAGCAGAAAATAAGCAAAAAGCAAAAAAAGTAAAAGCAGTCGGAAAAGAAAAATCTAACGAAATGTCTAACGAAGCACAAGCCGTTGCTGAAAAAGAAAATACAAAGAAGCTAACTCGAAGAGAGCGTAAACTTTTAAAGAAAAAGGAAAAAGAAGATCTCCGTAAAGAGAAAATAGCGCAAATAAGGGCTAGCGATATGGATGGAATTGAACAATTCAACCTATATGATAGAACAAGAGAATATATGTCTCTTAATACAGATAACCCTACTTTAAAAGACAATATTCCATTTGATACTGCTAGGCAGATTAAATATTCGGAAAATGTTAAAGATAGTGTATACGAACTTATAGGAAGAGTTTCTAAAAACACCAAGAAATCGAAATTAACTGACAAAGAGAGCAAACGTTTTCAAAACAGAAAAGAACTTAACGATAAACACATCAGTGATTTAAAAACCATGAGGGAAGATTTTGTTACAATTGCAACAAGCGCTGATAATAGCGCATCAATAAAAAATATCAAAATTGCCGAAATAGATGCTTCCCGCAAAAATAAAGATTCTAAGAAAATTAAAGAATTTACTGCTGAGGCAAATGAGCGCGGGTTGAAAGATTTAGACCAATACAAAGAATATTTAAGAGATAAGATTGAAGACTTAAAAAATATCGCTGACGCATCTACAGAAATAATTGAAAATATTGAAAAAAGTATTGACGCAAGAGAACTTGAAAATGGTGCTATTGATGGATTGTTTGCTGCTAATAAAGAGCCTGGAAAAGCAATTGAAATTTTAGAGCAATTACACGACCGAGATGAAAAATCTGCCAAACTAGAAACACAAAGACAAAAGTTAAAGGATGCAAAAAAGCGTTATGAAAAACGTCTTGCAAAACTGACAGAAAAAGTATCTGAAAATACTAACGCAACGGAAACAAAACAAGAAGAAAACACTACAGAACTAACTAACAACTCTACACCTCAAAAAGAAAAAACTGATGAGGGCAATATCAAGCAATAACACTCACCAAAAGGAATATCGAAAGGTATTCCTTTTTTGTTGTTGGGATTAAAATTGCTTGATTTTCTTGTAAAATAAATTTGCTTTTGATATAATTAACTTACTTACGGAGAAATATATGAAAATTGGTATTGTTGGGCTTCCAAATGTTGGAAAAAGTTCTTTATTTAATGCAATTACAAATGCTGGTGCAGAAAGTTCAAACTATCCTTTTTGCACGATAGAGCCAAATATTGGCATCGTTGACGTTCCAGACGACAGATTAAATGTGCTTGGAAAGATGTATAACACACAAAAGATTACCCCTGCCGCAATCGAATTTGTCGACATTGCTGGTCTTGTTGCTGGAGCGAGCCACGGCGAAGGACTTGGAAACAAATTTTTAAGCCATATAAGAGAAGTTGATGCGATCGTGCACGTTGTTAGATGTTTTGACAACGAAAAGATAATCCACGTAGAAGGTTCAATCGATCCTAAGCGCGACATCGACACAATCGAAACAGAACTCGCCCTTGCGGATTTGGAGCAAGTTGACAAATTTCTTGAAAAAAACACGAAAATTGCTAGGCAAACAAAAGAAAAAGGCTTAGTTGAAATGGTTGATATGCTCTCCCGCGTGAAAGAAGTACTTGAAAATGGCGGACAAGCAAGAACGCTGTCTTTTAGCGAAGAAGAGCAGAAAAATCTTAAAAATTTTGCACTTTTAACTGCAAAACCACTTATTTATGTTGCAAATATCGCCGAAAGCGACCTAGTTAAAGAAACCAATCAATATGTTGAAAAAGTGAAAGAGATTGCAGACAAAGAGGGAGCAAAAGTTGTCGTTCTTTGCACTAAAATCGAAGAAGAACTTGCTAGCCTTGACAAAGACGAAAGAGAGATGTTCAAAGAAGAACTTGGAATTAAGTCTAGCGGTTTGGAGAAACTTGTTGTTGCAAGTTATGATTTGCTTGGGCTTATGAGTTATCTCACCGCCGGCGAAAAAGAGGTGCGTGCTTGGACAATAAACAAAGGAACAAAGGCTCCCGCTGCTGCAGGAAAGATTCACTCCGATTTTGAAAAAGGATTTATTAAAGCGGAGATTGTTTCCTATGCCGACCTTGTCGAAGCAGGCTCGTTTTTGAAGGCAAAAGAAAAGGGAAAAGTTCGCATCGAAGGAAAGGAATATGTGATGCAAGACGGCGATGTCGTTCTTTTCCGCTTTAACAATTAAGGATAGAGTATGGAAGATTACGAAAAGTTGTCCCCTTTGGCCCTTGCCTTTATCGGTGATGCCGTTCACACTGCTTTTGTAAGAAAATATGTGCTTTTGGAGGAAAATTTCAACAAACCTAACAACTTTCACAATGCAGCAAAAAAGTTCTGCAACGCGAAACATCAAAAGGAAGTTTTAGAGAAAATCACCGAAGGGTTAAGCGAAGAAGAATTATCCGTTGTAAAGCGTGCAAAAAACGCAAAAAGCAAGCACACTGCCGCCCACGCTAGCGTTGAAGAATATACAAAAGCAACGGCATTTGAAGCGCTTGTTGGCTACTTATATCTTTCAAAAAACACCGAAAGATTGGACGAAATTTTAAAAAAATCGATAGAATAAGAGGAAAAATATGAATATTGAGGGAAGAAATCAAGTTATTGAGGCTTTAAAAAACGAAACGACGATAAACAAGATTTTGGTTGACAAAAATTATCTCTCTCGCAGAGATGATGTTATTAAACTTGCCACTGCCAAAAGAGTTAAGATTGAATATCTCCCAAAAGCGGGGCTAGACAAACTCTCTAAAACCGGGCATCATCAAGGCTATATTGCACTTACTGTCGATTTTGCATATTCTTCGCTGCAACAAATTTTTGACAAGGCGGAAAGCAAAAATCACGATGCTTTTGTTGTATTTTTGGACGGAATCGAAGATCCACACAATTTTGGCGCAATAATAAGGTCGTGTGAATGTGCCGGCGTTGATGGAATTGTTATACCAAAAAATCGCGCTTGTCAGGTCAACGAAACGGTCGTTAGAACAAGTGCTGGTGCAATTGCAAACACTTTAATTGCCCAAGTTACAAACTTAAAAGAAGCAATCGATTTCTTCAAAGACAAAGGGCTTTGGATATATTCGGCTGAAATTGGCGGAGCGGACATCTACAAAACTGACCTAACGGGCCCTATCGGCATTGTTATTGGCTCAGAGGGAAAAGGCACGCACGAGAGTATAAAAAAATACTGCGATGGCGTGGTAACCTTGCCACTGTTTGGTTCGGTAAATTCTTTGAACGCAAGTGTAACTGCCGGCATTGTGATTTACGAAGTTGTAAGACAGAGAAATAGCAAATAATTTATTAAAAATTTGCGAAAAATTTGTATTTTGATTGAAAACTGCTTGACAAACAATCGACATTTTGATAAAATGACAGAGCAATTTGATTGTGGTCTCGTGGTCAAGCGGTTAAGACACCGCCCTTTCACGGCGGTATCAGGGGTTCGATTCCCCTCGAGATCACCACAATATTTAAGTCGCTAGTTTTAGCGATTTTTTTTATTTCTTTAAAAATTGCGATGCAAATTAAACTTTTTTTATTGAATTTTAGTTAAAATATGCTATTATTATAAAATGACAAAAACAGATGAAGAACTTTTAGCCTCAAAAGAAGAGGGCTATGAAACTGAGATACTTGAAAGGTATAAAGAACTTGTGGTGAAGATTGCCAGAAGTTATTATATCGTTGGTGGAGATATTGAAGACACCGTTCAAGAGGGAATGATGGGGCTTTACAAAGCGATAAGAAACTACTCTCCCGAAAAGAACTCTTCCTTTAAAACCTTTGCAATTATGTGCATCAAGCACCAAATTCAAACGGCGATAAAAAAGGCAAACACCAAAAAGAACGCACCCCTTTCTTCCTCTGTTTCGCTGCAAAGTTTTGCTGACGGAGATTCTGCGGAGGAATATCTGCCAATGGGGCTTATTTTGCAAGACTCCCCTGTCGATAAAGTGATAAACAAGGAAAACTATCACAATTTGATTTTAAACATAAAGCAAATCTTGTCTAAGCGCGAATATAAAGTTTTAACCTACTACTTGCAAGGCTACTCTTACAAAGAGATAGCGGAGATTTTAAATTTAACCAATAAAAGCATAGATAACAGTCTTACTAGGATAAAAAACAAGTTGAAAGACCTAAATATCGCCTAATCACGTTTCTTATTCAGTTGACTTTTTAATAATATTAAAGTAAAATATTTTCGTAATTTAGGAGTCTATATGAAAACAGTTGAACCGATAAATTTTATTGAAGAAAAGATAAATGAAGACTTAAAAAATGGCCGTTTTAATTGCGTGCAAACCAGACACCCACCAGAACCAAGTGGATATCTTCACATTGGGCACGTAAGAAACATAATCTTAAACTATGGCACAGCCGAAAGATATGGCGGTGTGTGCAATTTGCGTTATGATGACACCAACCCACTTAAAGAAAGCACCGAATTTGTAAATTCGATACAGAACGATGTTATGTGGCTTGGCTATCATTGGCACGAGATTCACTATGCAACCGAGTATTTCCAACAAAACTACGAGATTGCAGTAAAACTTATTAAAGAGGGAAAGGCATACGTCTGCGACCTATCTCCTGAGGAACTTTCAAAGTATAGAGGCACACTTACCGAACCTGGAAAAGAAAGCCCATACAGAAATCGCTCTGTCGAAGAAAATTTGGAACTTTTTGAAGGTATGAAGCAAGGAAAATACCCTGCTGGCTCTCGCTGTCTGCGTGCAAAAATCGATATGGCAAGTCCTAACATCAATATGCGCGACCCAGTTATCTATCGTATCCAATACGCAGAACACCACAGAATTGGCAGAAGTTGGAACATCTATCCATCTTACGACTTTTCTCACCCACTTGACGACTGCTTAGAGGGTGTTACACACTCCATTTGTGGCCCAGAATTTGAAGACCACCGCCCACTTTATGATTGGGTTGTTGAAAACAGCGGACTTAAAAACAAATCACGCCAAATTGAATATACAAACCTATATTTAAGTGGCACAATTTTAGGCAAACGCAATATCAAAAAACTTGTAAATGACGGCATTGTTTCGGGCTTTGACGATCCAAGACTCTACACCGTTGCCGGACTTCGTAGACGTGGCGTGCTTCCAGAGAGTTTGAAGAATTTTGTTTACGCAACCGGACTTTCAAAGGTTAACACCGCCGTTGTTGATAGGGCATTTTTAGATTACTACATTAGAGAAACTTTAAACCAAAAGGCACGCAGAGTTATGGCTGTGCTTGACCCCGTTAAACTTGTAATCACAAACTATGAAGGCGAGGACGAAGAAATCTTCACCGAAGACTTCCCACAGATTGAAGGCAACACCGAAAAACACGCTCACTACTTTGGCAGAGAGATTGTTGTTGAAAGAAGTGACTTCTTAAAAGAACCTATACCAAAGTTCTTCCGCTTGTTTGTTGGAAACGAAGTTCGCCTTAAGGGTGCTTACATCATAAAGTGCACCGGTTTTGACGAGGACGAAAACGGAAAAGTAACAACAATTTATGCAACCTACGACAAAGACACAAAATCTGGAACAGAAGGTGCAAACAGAAAGGTTAAAGGCACAATCCACTGGGTAAATCCAAAACACGCCTACAAAGTAACCTGCCGCCTCTTTGAAAATCTAGTTGCCGAAGAGGACAGCGAAAGCGTTGAAAAGAACGAGGCTGAAACAGACGGAGTTAGGATAAATCCAAACTCAAAAACCGAACTTACTGAGTGCTATGTTGAAAAATTGAACTACAATATGGACGAGAGATATCAGTTTGTAAGAAACGGCTATTTCACCCTTGACCCTGACACAACGGCAGACAATTTGGTGTTTAATAGGACGATTACCCTTAAGGATTCCTTCAAAATGCCAACTCTATAAGCATAATTCGATAAAATTGCAGAAATTATTTTGCAATTTTATTTTTTTCGTTTATAATAAAGATATATGTTATTTGGTTCACTAATCGCGATATTTGTTGCACTTGGCGTAATTGTTTTCGCAAGTTTGTTTGCAAAGCGAAATAGTGTCTTTTATTTCACCTGCACACTGCTGTCGCTGACACTGATTGTGCTTGCAACAATCTTCTGTGCAAACTACGTAAACGATTTTTCGACTCGAAGCATCTTGCTTATCGTTGCGTATGTTCCACTCTTCCTTATGCTCTACGAACCAATACACCCATACTTTAAGAAAAATCCAAAGTTTACAAACGAAGAAGTGCAAGAAGTTGTGCTTGTTGGCGGTTGGCTTAAAAAACCAGAAGTTGCCGAAAATCAAACAGAACCACCAAAACAACCTCTCTCCACTTTCACTGATGCAACCGGAAAAAGTCTGTCAATCCGCGGTAAAAGCCCTATAGGAGCGGTATTTTGCGAGTCTAAAGGCACGTTGTTTAACTCGTTAGGCTTTTTTATGACGGCGTTTCTAGTTGCCTTTTCTGGACTCTACATTGGAAAAGAATCCCTCTACGCCTTTTTGTGCGCTGTGCCAATGGCAATATTTGGACTTTGCATCGCCGTTGTAAATGGCAAACTTAAAGGAAAGGTAAATGTCTTTGATTGCCTGACAGCAATCTTCTTCTACGCCGGAATTGGCTTTTTGGTTGGTCAAGCAGTTGCCACAATCATATATAGTTACTCCCTTAAAAACATCTTGTTTACGGTTGGTTGTGGAGTTCTGTCTTTCTACGCCTTTATTAAAGCGTTTACAAAAACACACAGACTAAACTTCTTCCTATATGCCGGCTTAGTGCTAATTACCCTTACAATTTGGTTATAAAAATCGCATCAAGCGATTTTATTTTTTATATTCGCCCAAAAATCGCCTTATTTCCGCGTTTTTGCTTTTAGGCATATAAACTTACCTCTTATCGCCCATTTGGCTAAATAAGACTATTTTTCGCCCAAAATTTTAATTATTTCAAAATTATTTTCGATAAATAATTGTCTTTTTTTCTATTTATATGTTATAATAAAGTGTATATAAATAATATATAGGAGAATATCTGTGGAAAACGAAACAAAAACAACAGAATTGACATCTCAACCAGTCGACAATGAGACTGTTGAAAAACAAGAAATAGAGAACTTTTCAAAGAGTGTAAACTATGACGCCAACGACATTCAAGTTCTTGAAGGGCTTGATCCTGTCCGCAAGCGCCCTGGTATGTATATCGGCTCAACTGACGAACACGGACTTCATCACCTTGTAACAGAGGTTGTTGACAACTCTATCGACGAAGCACTTGCCGGCTACTGCACCGAAATCAACGTTATAATAAACGAAGACGGCTCTTGCACCGTTATCGACAACGGCCGTGGTATTCCAACCGGAATGATTCCTAAAGAGGGCAAGAGTGCGGTTGAAGTTGTTTTAACAAAGTTGCACGCTGGCGGAAAGTTTGGCGGTCAAGGATATAAAATCTCCGGCGGTCTGCACGGCGTTGGTGTATCCTGCGTTAACGCCCTTTCAACCAAGTTAATAGCAGAAGTTTACCAAAACAACAAGCACTATTACATCGAATTTCACAGAGGTAAATCTGTTGAACCATTAAAAGTTATCGGCACAACCGACAGAAGAGGAACGACAATAACCTTCTATCCAGACCCAGAGATATTTGAAACGATAACCTTCAACTACGACACTCTCAAAAACAGATTCCGCGAAATTGCCTTTTTAAACAAAGGACTTGTCATCACACTTGAAGACAGACGTCCAGCCCACGAAAAGAGCGATAGATTTGAATTTAAAGGCGGAATTGTTGAATTTGTCGAATATCTAAACATCAACAAACAAACCTTGCTCTCTGCCCCTGTATATTTCAACAAGTTTAACCACAACGACAAGGGCGAAACTGTGAACGAGATTGAAGTTTGCTTCCAATACAACGATTCTTACAACGAGATTATCAACTCTTACGCAAACAACATCAACACGCAAGAGGGCGGAACTCACCTAGAGGGCTTTAAGAACGCTCTTACCAAAATCATAAACGACTACGCCATCAAAAATAAAATCATCAAAGACACCGAAAAGTTGTCTGGTGAAGACTGCAGAGAAGGTATAACCGCCGTTATCTCAGTTAAACTGCGTGAACCTCAGTTTGAAGGTCAAACAAAGACAAAACTTGGCAACAGCGAAATGAGAAACATCGTCTATAAGGCAATGCAAGATTCCTTTGGCGATTATCTTGAAGAGCACCCAGCAGAAGCCAGAGAACTTATTATGAAGAGCGTAACCGCTCAACGTGCAAGAGACGCTGCAAGAACAGCGAGAGAACTTACAAGACGTAAAGGTGTGCTTGAAAGCACCACTCTCCCAGGAAAACTTGCAGACTGCACCGAAAAAGATCCTAAATTCTGCGAAATATACATCGTCGAAGGAGATTCCGCTGGCGGAACTGCAAAGCAAGGAAGAGATAGAAGATTCCAAGCAGTTATGCCACTTCGCGGTAAGATTCTTAACGTTGAAAAGGCAAGACTCCACAGAATTTTGGAAAATGCCGAAATTAAGAATATGATAACAGCGTTTGGCTGCGGAATTGGAAACGATTATGACGAATCAAAACTTCGTTACAACAAAATCATTTGTATGTCCGATGCCGATGTCGATGGTTCTCACATAAGAATACTTCTTCTTACATTCTTCTTTAGGTTTATGCGTCCACTTATCGAAAACGGACATGTATATGCCGCACAGCCACCTCTTTACAAGGTAAGCCGTGGAAACACCGACCTATACTTCTACACCGATGACGACTTGAACAAATATTTTGAAGAAAACGGAAGAAAGGGAATCACCCTTCAAAGATATAAAGGTCTTGGTGAAATGAACGCAGATCAACTTTGGGAAACGACAATGGACCCAGAAAAACGTATTATGCTTCAAATCACAATGGAAGACGCAATCGAAGCAGATAAACTGTTCAATCAACTTATGGGCGAAGATCCAGAACTTAGACGTCAGTTTATCGAAGAAAACGCAAAATTAGTAACAGATCTTGATATTTAGTCAAAATTTAATTATAAGGGATAACTATGAAAAACAACAATTTAAGTGATGATAAGAAAAAGAGTCTAGAGCAACTTTTTGCAAACGAAAAGATTCAAAAGGTCGAAGTGGTTGGAGAACTTAAAAAGTCCTTCATCTCCTATGCTATGGCTGTTAACGTAAGCCGTGCAATCCCAGATGTGCGCGACGGCTTAAAGCCTGTCCATAGACGTATCCTTTACGGAATGGGCGAACTTAACAACTTCTACGACAAGCCATACAAAAAGTCCGCCAGAATTGTCGGTGATGTTATGGGTAAATACCACCCACACGGCGACTCTTCGGTTTACGACGCCTTAGTTAGACTTGCCCAAGACTTCTCGATAAGATACCCTCTTATCGATGGGCACGGTAACTTTGGTTCTGTCGATGGCGACCCACCTGCTGCACAACGTTACACAGAAGCAAGATTAAGCAAAATTGCCTCTTTGATGCTTGAAGATATCGACAAAGAAACGGTTGACTTCTACCCTAACTTTGACGACACTTTGATGCAGCCATCTGTTTTGCCAGCAAAGTTCCCTAACTTGCTTGTAAACGGCTCTGATGGTATTGCGGTTGGTATGGCAACAAACATTCCACCACACAACCTCACAGAAGTTATCAATGGTGTTCAAGCGCTCATTCAAAACCCAGACATCGACATAGACGAACTTATCAAAATTATCCCTGCCCCAGATTTCCCTACCGGTGGAATTATTATGGGCAGAACGGCGATTAAACACGCCTACAAAACCGGAAAAGGCGGAATTATCATTCGTGGTAAGGCAGAAATCGAAGAAACCTCCACAGGACGTTCCCGCATCGTTATTTCGGAACTTCCATATCAAGTTAACAAGGCAAAATTCATTCAACAGATGGCAGACCTTGTTAGAGATAAAAAGATTGACGGAATTTCTGGCATCAACGAAGAAAGTGATAGACAGGGGCTTAGAGTTGTTGTTGAAGTTAAAAAAGACTTCAATGCACAAGTCGTTTTAAACACCCTCTACAAACATACGATGCTTCAACAGGGCTTTGGAATTATTATGCTTGCCCTTGTTGACGGCGAACCAAGAATATTAAACCTTAAAGAAATGTTGTATTACTACCTCGAACATCAAAAAGAGGTTATCGTAAGAAGAACCAACTTTGATTTGAAGAAGGCGCAAGAAAGAGAACATATCGTAAGAGGTCTTATTACTGCCCTTGCTTCGATTGAAGAAGTAATACAAGTTATTAAAACATCATCAGACAGAGCAGACGCTCTTAAAAACCTCACAACTCAGTTTGAACTTGACGAAATTCAAGCAAACGCAATCCTTGAAATGAAGTTGTCTAAACTTACCTCTCTTGAAGTTGAAAAACTTAAAGAGGAACTTGCCGAACTCGAAGCAACTATTGCCGATCTTTCGGATATTCTTGCAACTCCTGCAAGAGTGCTTAAGATAATCTATGACGACCTCGAAAAAGTCAAAGTAACCTACGACAGCAAGCGTAAAACAGAGATTAGCCTTGAAGTAGGCGGAATTGACATTGAAGACCTCATTCCAAGAGAAGACGTAATTATCTCGATGACCCATATGGGATACATCAAGAGAATGGCATTAAGCGAATATGACGCACAAAACCGCGGAGGCGTTGGCATAACTGCCCACAAGACCAAAGATGAAGACTTTGTTGAAAAGATATTTGTTACTTCCTCGCACGACACCCTCTTCTTCTTTACAAACTCCGGAAAGGTTTACGACCTTAAAGCGTATGAAATTCCAGAAGCACAGCGCCAAGCAAAGGGCAGAGCAATCATCAACCTCTTGCAACTTGAACCTGGCGAAAAGGTTGCAACAATCATACCAATCACAAAAGATATCGATATGAGCAACAACCTTGTTATGGCAACCAGAAACGGACTTATCAAGAAGACCGTTCTAAGCGAATACGAAAGCATACGTAAAGGCGGAAAGATTGCTATTAAACTTGTCGACGGCGATGAACTTATTGGAGTTGCAACCACAACTTCAAGAGATGACATCTTAGTTGCCTCCCACGAAGGTAAGTGCATACGTTTCAACGAAGTGGACGTAAGACAAGTTGGAAGAGATAGTCAAGGCGTTAGAAGTATGAAACTTGCACCAAACGACTACATCGTCGATATGGCAATAATCCATAAAAACGCAAAGATTATCACAATCACAGAAAATGGATTTGGAAAACAAACTGATGTCGAAGAATACAGACTTCAACAACGTGGTGGTATGGGCGTTAAAGCCGGCGTATTTAACGAAAAAACCGGCAAACTTGTCGCTCTTAAAGAGATTGTTGACGACTGCGATTTGGTTATTATCGCAGACAACGGAGTTGTTATAAGAACTCACGTCGACAACATCAGCACCTTCTCACGTGTAAGTCAAGGCGTAAAGATTATGAAACTTAAATCAAACGCAAAGATCGTAAGTGTTGCAACTTCCGCTCGTGAGGAAGAAGAACCTGTCGCAGAAGACCAGGTTGAAGGCGAAGAACAACTTGAAGAAGAAGTTGAAGTCGCCGAAAGTATAGAAACCGAGCCAGAAGAAGATAACTAACAAAAACGCTGGCTTGTCCAGCGTTTTATTAACTGACACAGCGCAAGGGGGATATGAATGATAGATACAACTTTACAAAACGAGAGAGAATACTTAGAAAAAGTTGAACAGCAGATAGTAAACACCCAAAAAGCGTGCAAAACAACGATAAACTTAAATAAAGACAAGATACGCGCGCAGAAAAAATATTTTGCAGAAAACTTTTACGACATAAGTTCAAGCACCGACGAACTTGCAGGCATAAACATCGAGATTGAAAGTCTTGAACAAAACAATAAAACACTTGAAAAATTGGTAAAAAGGCTAGAAAAACAAAAATCCGTGCCTTACTTTGGAAGAATCGATTTTAAACTTGATAACTCCAAAACTGTCGACCATTACTATATTGGAATTGGACATCTTAAATCAGACGACGTCAACCTAGTCTACGACTGGCGTGCCGATGTCGCCTCCCTCTATTATGACGATGTTATCGGGCAGACTTCATACACTTGCCCAGACGGCGAAATTCACGGCGACCTCTCTCTTAAACGTCAGTATAAAATTGATGACGGATATCTTGAATATTACATCGATTCTGGACTTGTAATAAATGATGAAATATTGATGGAGGAGTTGTCTAAAAATTCCACATCTAAGATGCACGACATCGTTTCCACCATTCAAAAGGAACAAAACGTGCTTATTAGAAGCAACGACATACACAATGTTATCGTGCAAGGAGTTGCCGGCTCAGGAAAGACGAGTGTCGCCCTCCACAGAGTTTCTTATCTCCTCTACAAATATAAAGACACAATGAAGAACGACGACATCTTAGTTTTGTCGCCTAGTGAACACTTTTCAAACTATATCGAAGAGGTTTTGCCTTCTCTTGGCGATGAAAAGGCATACACAACCACCTTTTCTCACATCGCAAAAACGCTTTTAGGGGCAAAATTCACCACTCGTGAGGAATTGCTCGACAACCTCATCACAAACGGAACTCAGCGCGACTTTGAAAACATCGCAATCAAGTATAGTTTTGAATTTTTGGAAGATTTCAAAAACTTCCTTACAAACGATATTTGTAACCTCTTCATACCTAAAACGCTTGTATTTGGCAATTTGGTGATAGAGGAAGAGGAAATTCGCGATATTTACTATAACAAACTTAAAGGCCTGCCAATATACAAGCGCATCGAAGCGATTGCCGAACATATTGTCGACCTCTTTAACATTCCACCATCAAAGAACATCAACTTCTTTGAACGTGCGAAGAAGATTTTATATTCCAAACTCATCACAACCGACCTTGTTAGAATTTACAACATCTTTTTGCGCTCGGTTGACCTTGACGAGATTGAAAGCATCGGTGCTTACGATATCGCACAAATTTTGCTTATAAAAGAGAACATCTATGGGCTTCAGCACAACTATAAGTCAAAGTATATCATTGTGGACGAAATGCAAGATTACACCCCTTGCCATTTCTACCTTTTCGACAAACTTTGGGACTGCCCTAAGATGTATCTTGGCGACATCAATCAAAGCATCGACAAAAATCTAAGCGACGATTATCTTAAATCGCTTGCAAAGGAAACTAAATCTCGCCTGTGCTATATGACAAAGTCTTATCGAAGCACTATGCAAATCTCCAAATTCTCGCAGAAGATTCTTGGTAAGAATGTTTCAAACAATGTAAACAGAAACGGCGATGAGGTAGAATTTTTAAAAACGAAAGACACCATCGCCACCATCGAAGCGTTGATAAAAAAGAAAGATCCTGACAAAGCGATGTGCATCATCTGCAAAAACAAGGCAGAAATCGCCTACCTGCAGAAGAACAGCAAAGTGATAAAGAACTTTGTCGTTTTAAACGAAGACACGGCAACAAGTATGCAAAAGTATATGATAACAACAATCCTCAGTGCAAAGGGAGTCGAGTTTGATATGGTTGTCGTTCCATTTGCAAATGACGAAAATTACCACACCGAACTTGACCGAAATTTGCTCTATGTTTCAAGCACGCGTGCCCTTCATAACCTCTGCTTTATTGCCGACAAAAAGCCAAGCAGATTCTTAACAAAAGGCTAAGCACAAAATTCTGCCTTTTGATAAAAATTTTTACGAATAGATTTGATATGCATTTTTATTCACATTATACAATTTGACTGACACAAAAATCTTTGAATATACAGAATAATTTATAATTATAAAATCCCGCTCTTTGGATTGCCTCAAAGAAATCCACAATGAAAATGCCTAAACGGCGCAAATTTTTGCAAATATGCCCAAAACAATGTGGAAATGTGGATAACTTAGGTGGATTTGTCCCCATTTATCCCCAAAATCCTCTGTTTGAATATTCATAAATGAAAATGTATAAATATTATTTGTGGATAACTTGTGTGGTTTTGTGCATAAGTTTGCAAGGTTAACAAGGAGTCTTTTCATTGACAAACCGGCACAAACTAGTGTAAAATGGTTACTGTCTAATTATATAAAATTACAAACTTTATAGGAGAAAACAATGGAAAAAATTACCCCTCGCAAATTGCAAGGTTTTTGGGAACTTATGCCAGAGGAAGAAGAAATTTTTGACAATATGATATCCACCTTGAAAGACGTTTTCAAGGCAAATTGTTTTATGCCTCTTGACACTCCCGTTGCTGAATACTCCGACATATTGCTTGCAAAAAGCGGTGGCGATATTGATAAAGAAATTTACAACTTCACAAAGGGTTCAACCGAACTCTGTTTGCGATACGACCTCACCGTTCCCCTTGCAAGATTTGTCGCTATGAATTACAACGTTTTAAACTTCCCATTCAAGCGCTATCAAGTTGGAAAGGTTTATCGTGGCGAGCGCCCTCAAAAGGGTAGATTTAGAGAATTCTATCAATGCGATGCCGATGTTATCGGCGATGGCGAACTGCCACTCACCTACGACGCTGAATGCATAAAACTTTATGAACCTTGCTTTAAAGCACTTGGCTTTGATGCCACAGTAGAAATTTCAAACAGAAAGATTCTGGCTGGCTTTTTTGAAACCCTTAAAGACGTAGAAAACATCACTGACCTTATGATTATCGTCGACAAGGTTGACAAACTTAAAAGAGAAGATATAACCGAAATGTTCCTCGAAAAAGGCGTAAAGCAGGAGGAATTATCAAAGATATACAGCATAATTGACACAAAAGGCGTAATTGAAAAGGTTAGCGCGCTCAAACCCCTCACAGATAACGAAACCTTCCAAAAGGGAATTGCAGAACTAGAGGAAGTTGACCGCTACTTAAAGGCACTAAGTATGCCAAACTACACCTTTAACTTAAGCATTGTGCGCGGACACAACTATTACACCGGCACAGTGTTTGAAGTGTTTATAGACGGCAGACGTGAACTCGGCGCTATGGGTGGTGGCGGAAGATACGACAACCTTTGCGGAAGTTACATCGATCAAAATATGCAAGGAGTTGGAATGAGTATAGGAATAACCCGCCTCTTTGACGCTATGAAGAGCGAAAAACTAAGCGAAAATTCCTCAAACATCACACTCGGCATACTCACCTTTGACGAAACGGTTACAAACGGACTTGAACTTGTAAACTTCTTCCGCAACAACTCAGTTAAAGCAGACCTCATCGGCGTTGGCAAAAGTTTTAAAGCCAAAATGAAAGAAGCGAACAGAAGAAACATTCCTTATATTTTAATTTTAGGAGAAAGCGAATTAGCATCTAAAATTTATCCTCTAAAAAATATGCGCCTCGGCGCTCAGGAAAATTTAAGTAAAGAAGAAATTGTTGCAAAACTTTCAAAATAATCACTAAAATTTAATTTAAAAGGATAAATAAATGGATAAAAAGAAAAAAATATTAGTTACGTCCGCACTTTTATATATCAACGGACTTCCACATCTCGGCCACGTTGTTGGGTGTTGGCTTCCTGGAGATGTGTTTACTCGCTTCCACAGAACTTATGGAAACGATGTTGTATACGTAAGTGGAACAGATGACCACGGCACTGCAAGTTACATCAGTGCAAAGCAAGTTGGAATGGAAATAAACGAGTTTATCAGCACAATGAACTCAAAGATGAAGGAAATTGCCGATAGACTTGAAATCAGTTTTGATATTTTCAGCGGCACAAACACTCAAGTGCACCGTGAGGTAACATGCGATGTTTTTGACGCGCTAAACAAAAACGGCTACATCTCCGAAAGAGCAAGCAAGATGTGTTATTGCGAACACGACAAAATCGCCCTCGCAGACAGATTTGTGTATGGCACTTGCCCATATTGTGGCTACGACAAGGCTTATGGCGACCAATGCGACAACTGCGGAAAGACCTACGACCTTGAACAACTCCAAAATCCAAAATGCACTTTCTGCGGACAAGACGCCGTTTTCAAAAACACCAATCACCTGTATATTAGGCTCGACAAACTTCAAAAAGAACTCTCTAAGTGGCTCGATTCCAAAAAAGACACCTTTCGCCCACACGTTTACAATATGGCAAACAAGTGGATTAAAGAAGGACTTAAAGAGCGTTGCATAACCCGTGATATTCCTTGGGGAATCAGAGTTCCTCTTAAAGGCTTTGAAGATAAGGTGTTTTACGTTTGGTTTGACGCGCCAATCGGCTACATTTCAATCACCAAAGAACTTGGTGGCGAAGAGATGGTTAAGGATAGATGGCAGAACGACGAATGTGAGATATACAACTTTATCGGCAAAGACAACATCGATTTCCACGCGGTATTTTTCCCAAGCATCGAACTTGGCAGTAAGAAATATAAACTTGCAAAGAACGTTGTTGGCTTCAACTTCCTCAATTTTGAAGGGCAAAAGTTCTCAAAATCGAAGAAAATTGGAATTTTCTGCCAAAACTTGCTTAACAGCGACCTAGACATCGACACACTGAGAGCGTATTTACTTTCGATATTCCCTGAAAACAAAGACAGCGACTTCTCTTATGAGGGCTTTAAGTTAAACACCAATACCGAACTCGTTGGAAAATACGGCAACTTCTTTAACCGCACAATCAATATGATAAACAAAAACTTTGCCGGACATCTTGGCGTTGAATTAAGCGATTTGCAACTTGACGACACCGACAAGGAAATGCTTGACGCAATAGCAACTTCCCCAAACACAATCGCCGACCTATTTTCTAAAACAGAATTTAGGCTTGCATATAAAGAGATTATGCGCTTTGCATCGATAGGCAACACCTACCTTGAAAAGACTGCTCCTTGGACTCTTATCAAAAACGGCGACCTTGACAGCGCTAAAAAGGTGCTGTATCTGTGTCTAAATATGGCAAAATCCTTGGCAATTGTTGCTAGCCCAATCATTCCAACAAAAACGGCAGAGATTTGGCAACAACTTGGCTTTGAAGGCAGACCAGATGCCGCCGGATTGTGGGAAGAAAGCACAAAGGTAAACATCGGCAAAGACCACTGCGTTCAACCACCAAAACCTCTATTTATGAGAATAGACGATGAGATGATTGAAAGGTATAAACAAGAGTTAAACACTCCATTTGACCTTGAAGATTTAAAAAAATAAATAAAAATATTAAAAATAATTAAAAAATAATAAAAAATACCGAAATTTCGGTATTTTTTTATTTATTTCATACATTTATTTGCTAGTAATTATCGATTTTTTAGATTTTATTGTATTTTTTGGTCATATTTATTTTATTTTTTCTAAAAAAATTAATTTTTTAATATTTTTTCGCTATTTTTAACTATTTTTTGTTATTTTTGTTGCATATTTTTCTTTTTCATCATATATTCGCAGAACAACGAAAGAGCGATACACAAAATAAACAAAACGATTGGAATCCAAACAAGACCTGTCATAAGTCTTCTGTAGACGAGTTGTGCGAAGATAAATGCCGCACCTTTAGCCAAAAAGTCAATCGCAGAATATGGGTATAGGTTGTTTTCTTTTGCTTTTATAAGCGATTCCGAAGAAAACGCAAGGAAAAGCAATGGAAGAAAGACCAAAAGCGTGTCCCAATTCAGTATCTGCGCCCTGAACGTCAAATAACACATCGCAATTGTATTAAGTAAATAGTATATTGCACACCAAATAAATGCTCTATTTTCTTGTCTATTCATATCACTCCTCCCCTTTATAAGTTAATTCCGCCACCGTTTCGATGTTTGCAGTGTTTGGAAACATATCGAAAGCGCGGACATCATCAATCGCATAATCTTCTTGCAAAAGTTTCAAATCGCGTATCAAAGTGGCAAAGTTGCACGAAATATACACGATTTTCTCTATTTTCGCGCTCTTAATCGCGTCTAAAACCTTTTTATCGCACCCCTCACGCGCCGGGTCAAGCACAATCGCGTCCACTTTTTCGTCTGTGGTCAGTTCTTCTAACACATCTTCTACCTTCGCACAGAGGTTCGTAACATTCCCAAGCCTTATCTTTTGTGCAAGTTTGTGCGATTCTTCTTCGCACTCAACTCCAATCACCCTTTCGCACTTTTGCGCCAAGATGTTTGTCAAAACGCCCTGTCCAGAATAAGCATTGACAATCGTGCCACCTCTAACCTTGTTCACTACAAACTCATATAGCCGCTGCGCAATCTCATCATTTACCTGAAAAAACGATTTCGCACCCACGCTCAAATTGAAATCGCCGACGGTTTTAAAGACCTCAGTTCGATTTATCTGCCAAACTTCCGTCCCTTCGCTTTCCAAAACATCGCCAATCGCCGCACATATCTTGTATTTGTAAAGCGGTGAAAAGTCAACTTCCTCCGTCTTATCAAACAAAAAGGCAATCATAACGCTCTCATCACCACTGCGAAAAGTTACGCTTTGCAAGTTTTTTAAGCGCCTTTCTTTCAAAAACGCCCTAACATCACGCACTGCCGCTTTGATTTTTTCGTCTGCAAGCAAACACTCGTCGATATCCACAAGTTTTCCTTCGGCGTTGTATCCAAGGCTGCCTTTCTTAAAGGTGAGTCTTATTTTGTTGCGATAGCCAAATCTTTTCTCCGACCTAACAACTTCGATATCACTCTTGTAGCCCACCTTTTTAAATTGGTCGCATAGAATCTTTTTCTTAAGTTGTATCTCACGCTCGTAGTTTAGGTGTTGAAAGTCGCACCCTCTGCACAAGCCGAAGTATTTGCAAGGAGGTGTCTGCCGGCAAGCCGACTTTTCTAGTATGGTGTTAACTTTTGCTGTGCAGTAAGAACTTTTGTTGTCAACCACATCGACATCGACAACTTCTCCCACATCGACGTGCGGCACAAACACAACCTTTCCGTTGCATCGTCCAACTCCATTGCCTTGATATGAAATATCTTCAATTTTTACTTCCATCGCTTAAATTTTAGCAGAAAATTATATTTTTTTCAACAAAAACGCGCAAAATATCGCCATTTAGGCCTCAATTTGTCGTTTTATCCATTCCATTATTAGTTCGACGATAAAATCGATTTCTTCGGCATTTAATTCCTTTTCTTTAGGAATTTTATACCACTTTTCAAGACAACCTCGGCAGCAAGTTGCGGTTGCGTGCTGTGCAACAAAAACTGGGTGTCCACGCATCGGCGTTTGCTTGCCATCATTTTCTAACCTTTTAGAGAGGCGCTTTACAACAAAATCAGTGGCGTGCTCCTTGATTTTTTGCATACCCTTTTGCTGGATATACTCCTTGTCTTTCTGCTTCAACTTAAAACTGCTCCTAAATTTTGAAAGCGACAACGCATACAGTTTTTCATCTATTTCTTTCATTCTTCCCTCAAATTCTTTACCTTCTCCCAAGGAAATTCGCCTCTGCCAAAGTGCCCATAGCAGGCAGTGTTTTTGTATATCGGCTTAAGCAAATCAAGTTCCTTTATTATATTGCTAAGTGAGAAGTCAAAATTTTTCGAAACAAACTTCTCAATCTGCTCCTCTGGAACTTTGTTCGTGCCAAAGCAGTCAATCGAGATGCTTAAAGGTTTTGCTACGCCTATCGCAAAGCAAGCCTCAACTTCGCACCTGTCTGCAAGCCCGTTCGCCACAATATTTTTTGCAACATATCGCGCGTAGTATGCCCCAGATCTATCGACTTTGGTCGCGTTTTTAGAAGAAAAACACCCTCCGCCAACTCGTCCAACTCCGCCATAGGTGTCGACGATGATCTTCCTTCCAACGCAGCCACTGTCTCCAAAACTCCCCCAAATCGTAAACTTCCCGCTTGGATTTATGATGTATTTCGTATTGTCGTCAAAATACTTTTCATACTTTTTTATCGTTGGTTTTATTACATTTTGCATTATTTTTGCATAGATTTCGCCACTTTTCAAATTTTCTGCGTGCGAAACGGAAATTAGTAGATCGGTTACCCTTATAGGTTTGTCGTCTTCATAAAGCACACTAACCTGCGATTTCGCATCTGCAAAAAACTCCTCTCCACTGCGCCTATACGCATCGTATTTCTTCATAAGTTCGTGTGCAAGCGTGATTGGAAGTGGCATAAATGTGTCCGTTTCGTTTGTCGCATAACCATACACAATTCCTTGGTCATTCGCAGAGATTTCTGTGCTGTTCACCGCACGATTTATCTCCACACTTTGCTCGCTTAATTCTTTTACTATCGTAAATTCGTTTTGATAGCCTATCTCTTTCAGCGCCTTTTTGGCGATGGCATCATAGTCAATTTTGGCAGTCGTAGTTGCCTCTCCATAGATAAACAATTTGTCGTTTTTTATCGCACATTCAACCGCCATTTGGCTGTTTTTATCTTGCCTAAGCGCCTCGTCTAAAAAACTGTCGGCAATGTAATCGCAAGTCTTGTCCGGGTGCCCAATATTTACGCTTTCACTTGTGATTATTTTTCTTGTTGTTTCCTTCTTTTTCATTTTTTACCCCTTTTAACACATAAAGAGATTAAAAAATCCCATCGATACGATGGGATTAAACTTCATATAACTCCATCGTTCAAGCCTTAGCACCTTGCACTTGCAGGTTGCTGTGTGATCAACGGGCTTGTCCCTAACACACTCTTTATGGTAATCATATTATTGCATAAAAATCATCAAAAATCAAGCAAAAGCATAAAGTTTTTAGTTTTCTAATTCTGCTTTTATATGATATAATCAAAATGTTGGAGTTTCAAGTTAAAAGACAATTTTAGTTCCCTTATTTTGTTTGGTATGGTATAATTTGATTACTTGCTTTATGTAACACCATTTTATTTTAGTTCCCTTATTTTGTTTGGTATGGTATAATGAATTTGACTTCAGCGTGCATCAACAAAGTATTTTAGTTCCCTTATTTTGTTTGGTATGGTATAATATTTAACGGAGAAAATACTACAACAGCCTGATTTTAGTTCCCTTATTTTGTTTGGTATGGTATAATGTTCAAGGAATGTATGGAGACTTTACAAATATTTTAGTTCCCTTATTTTGTTTGGTATGGTATAATGATGGTGAATTGTTCAATAGCAGCAAACTAATTTTAGTTCCCTTATTTTGTTTGGTATGGTATAATCTTGTAGCGCAAACAGCCAAATCAACTACGGATTTTAGTTCCCTTATTTTGTTTGGTATGGTATAATAATAGACCTTGCAAAGGCAAAACTACAAGCATTTTAGTTCCCTTATTTTGTTTGGTATGGTATAATAGAAATGAGTAAGATTTCAAGCATCGAAACATTTTAGTTCCCTTATTTTGTTTGGTATGGTATAATAGAGAACTAAAAGCAAAAGGCTATATCTACGGTTTTTCCGTTGATGTAGCCTTTTTGTTTTTTATGAAATTTTTAAAATTTGGTGTTTTCTTTATTTAAAAATGGTCAAAATCTACTTTTTTTAGAAAAAAGAAATCTGTCCTTCAACAACTTTTTTGTCTTTTTTCTTAGTATTGCCTAAAAGAATCTTCATTCCTGCATACTGTTTTTCTGTAATTATCAAACTGCGAACCGAACCTTTAAATGGTAGATAGTTTTTAATTTTATCTTCGTGCTGTTTTGCATTTTCTATGGTAGCGCATATTCTTCCATACAACGAAAATTGAATCATATAAAATCCATCATCGATCAAAAATTTTCTAAACTGTGTCGCCTGCCTATTTTCTTCTTTTGTTTTTACCGGCAAGTCAAAAAACACTAAAAGCCTCATAATGCTACTCATACTCGTGCATCTTTAACTGAATTAGTTCTGGATATTTCAGTTTGTTCTCTTTAGATTTTAAGGTTTCAACATACGATTGAACAAAAAGTTCTATCGCATAAGATATTGTGTAATACCCATTGGAAATTTTGCAATCGTAATTAAGTAGATTTAAAAGTTTCATCTTGTATTTTGTATCAAATGGCATCTCAGAATTTTGATATACCAACAAATCCACAAAAGGGCGAAAAACTTCAATTAAATCATCGGCGAGATTGAAATTGTTTAAAACATTACTATGTTTTAATCCTAAAAATGGTAGTAGCCCGTGAGCAACTAAATTTCGTGCAATCGCGCCTCGTAAAATTGAATATCCATAATTGAGTGCGGAATTTATGTCGCAGTCTTTTTCTCTTGTAAAATTCGATTCAAACAATGCCTTAAAATATTTACTTGCAGCCGTCGCTTCGACATTTGTGTTATCGTGAGTTTTTACTCTTTTTATCAACTCATCTAATATTCCTTTCTTTTTGCACAAAATCAAACATTTGTTTTGATTTTCTATTTTATGCTTAACAATATCTTGCCAAAGTTGCTTTTGAAATGGCAAAGAAATATCAGTTTGAATTTTAAACATCTTTGTTTGATTGTAGTTGGAATTAAATGGCAAAAGATAAGCAGATGGTAAATGTTGCTCGTCACAGATAAAAACAGCAACATTGTTTTTAGCGAGGAAAGATAGCGTATAAAGAGAGATGTTCGACTGCAAATTTTCGATTACTATTGAATTTATATCTTCAACTGGGAAATCTTCTTGTTTAATATCATTTTTTAAAAACAATTGTGAATTCTTTATACTAATATGGCAGTTTGAACCGACAAAGAGATTTAGATACGCCATCAGCAAAACTCCTTGCGCGTTTCGTTATCAATTTTTCTAACATTTCCCAAAATACTGACTTCATATTTCTCAATTTCTATGCCTTGAATCCCATTACCTCTGGAAAAATACTTACCGTCTACCGTTTCGAAAGAAATTGATGCTGTTGACCTGTCTGCACCCGTATAATATACGAAAAGGTCGTTTAGCATAACTGCCTCTTTTGGGGCTTTTTTATCTCTTGGATAAAATGGAATTGGCTTATCCTTTTTTATATGTATTAAATCGTTTTGATAGAGAGAAAACTTAAACTTATAACTATCATCACAAACAGGCCAATCTTTATATGGACATGCAGCCTTTGCTATTTTGTTTGGAAGAGATTTTTTATAATAATCTATGACATAGACTGGAATAAAATAAGTTTTTCCTTTTTTTTCAAATACATCGATTCTTATCATTGAGTCATTTTCAGCAATTCCGCCATTGACTTCAATTGCGTCGCCCATCTTTTTTTCAAGTTTAACGCTCTTCACTTCGTTTCTGCTAGATGCATTGCGCGATGGCTTATAAAATGGCTCAGCAAACGCCTTCTTCGCATAATCAGTTGGATATTGTTCTTGGAATTTTCTCAACTGATTTCTTAGTGCCTCATACAAAACAGGATCGTCTTGTTTGAATTTCTCTGGATAATCTTGAATTTCTCCGTCTTTGTCTAGTTTTAACTCTTGAATACTGGTTTTCGTTACCCCAACAATATTTTCTTCTGTTGATAATTTTTTGCTGCGGATTGTTTGCTTGTGCATTGGTCCAGTAACCTTGTGATTAACCATTCTGCTAACAAAAACTGGTCTTAAAGAGTTCAATTCGTCCTCATCGTATCCGTACTTAAACAATTCGTCTTTGTAATTTAAAACATTTGGAGAAATTCTAATCTCTAACTCTCTTTTAAAGTTCTCGTATGGCATTTGGTAATGGTCGCCATACTTCTCACGAACTTGCTCTTCTGAGAACTTTTCGCCTGTAGATTTATCAACAAACACGGGCTCTTTTCCAATCTTTAGCAAACTATTAAATTGCATAAACCTCGTTACTCTTTGTATCATTCCGTTATCTGTGCACGAAATGATACAAGCGTCAACAGCGTGGTGCAAATCATTTTCAAATCTTTCCTTCTTTATACCCCATATTTTGCGCAAGAAAGATGTAATAACCCCATTAACGGTTTTTACGGGCCTTTTGCTAAGTTTGCTGTCGGCAAAAATTAAGTGTTTCTCGAATAATTCTTTAACAAATTTGGATATATATCTTGTATCGTTCAAAGCGCGGTTGTTAAGTTCTTGTTCTTGCTCGTCCGAAAGTCCTCTTTGCAATAGTCTTTCAAGTTTAGGACTCTTCTTTTTCCCGTTTGTTAGATAGGTTTGTATCGCCCACGCTTCAAATTGATTCCATCTTTGTTCATCGCTCCCAAAGTATTCATAAGGGAGTCGATTCCCCTTTACATAGTTTTCGCTTGATAGCACAAGCACCTTATTGCTAAAACTGTCATTATAGCAGCGACTGTAAGGAATAATATGGTCAATTTGCGTGTTATTATTTAAAAATGCGTTTTGAAGGCTGCCAAACACCGATACAAATTCTTTCTGCGAGTATGCACATTTTCCGCCCTGTTCTTCATAAAGTCTATATTTAAGAATATCTTGCCCAGTTGGAGAAACAAAGCCGAGTTCTTTAAGTCTTTTAATCGCCTTATCGTTTTCCTCATATCCACTTTCTTGCTGCTTCTCTATTTTTTTACGCTCTGCAAAATCCTTGCTCATTTCACGCGCAAGTTCAACATATATAGCGCAAGGAGAACCATATTTTTCAATAATAGCGTTTACAACCTTTATCGTTTGAGAAACTGATCGCTTTACAACTGGCGAGGTAATATCTTCAATTTCAGGTAACTCGTTATATTTCAACTTAATTTTCTTTTCGCTTTCAGCATTAAAAAGTCCTGCATTTTGGCACGCCTGAGAATACACTACCCCTTTTTCAAGTTCAGTATTAAGCATTTTCAACGCCTTTACACACAGATTTCCAAACTTGCTTGTGTCAAGTTCCAAAAGCGCTTCGCATTCTTCTTTAGACAAGTCAGTTTCTTTATGTAAATATGACAAGCGTCTCTCGTCTGACTTATAAATAGCAAAGCAGTATGCAATTTTGTTCAACAAATCTTCATAAGCCTTTGGATTTTCTTTGATATTCAAGATTTTTAAGACTTCATAAGAAAATTTTCTTGCCACAAAAACTCTGTCGTCTTTATCACTACCACTTTTACCGCCCAATTTTGCATTTTCATCAAGTTTCAAAAGTTTTTTAACTTTAGAATACTTTACACTCTCAGAACTTAAAAATGCATCAATAAGGATTTGTCTCTGCTCGTCTGTTAATTTTTCACCATTTATAGTCAAATGATTGATATCGCAAAGTGCAGTAAAATATTCATAACTAAATGCCGCCTTTGGAGCGCGTTGCTCATCTTTAAAAAACGTGCAATTTCCTACAGCAAATGAAACGTGATATGGGCTTGGATAGTCCGGCCCTTCATCGTATGATTTTTGATAGTCAACAATGTGCAAAATTTTATTTATAAATTCAGTCGTAATCTTTTCATTTCCTAATCGTTGCTGCGCTTCAAGAATAGTTTGAATCTCATTCAGCACATCGCTCCTACTCAATGTTTTATCGTATTGATTTGCATCATTTCGCGTATGAAAAACAGAATATTGTGTAACTGCACCATTGCAACTTTTTTCACGAACTTCGTGATACTTTTCGTCTTTTAGATACATTTCACCAATAGAACGATATTTGCTGATGTTTGTTCTATTCTCTTCTATCGCTTTTTTCATCTTTGAAGTTTCGTTTTCTTTTAACTCTGCCTTTCGATTTGATTTAAAACCGCGATGCTTTGCAATAGAATAAATAACACGCGAAAGTGCATTATCATCAATTTTTTCATCAAGAGCCTTTGCACGCAAAACATACAACTCACATGGAGAAAAATCTATATCTTTCCCATCTAAAAGTTGAGATTGAAGTGTCTCCTTTAATTTGTCTAACCTCTCCCTCTTGCGTCTTATGTTCCTTCTTATTCCGCGAGCAACTCTTCTGTCAACGGCAGGAGATTCTCCCGTTTTTGGCTTTTCTGCAGGCGAAAACTTTCGAACCCCTAAATCCATAATTTGGCAAGGCTCATCATTTTCATTGTGCTTCATAACGCACCAGCCAACCGACGCTATTCCAATATCAAGACCAATTCTATATTTCATAAATTTCCCCTTAAAAAAAGATAAGTCCGTTGAGAACCAGCGGACTTAGAGCTTTGCGGGTCTCAAAAGAGAATCCCCATGTTTTAGTAACCTTAATCTGTTTGGTATGGTATAAAGTTACAATAATAAATTAACATAAAAACCTAATATATGTCAACAAATTTTAGAAAAATACGCCTTTACACTTTAGAAAAAAATTAATTCATTCATATTCGACAAGTTAGCGGTAAATAAAAAAAGGCTGAACACCTTTGGTATTTTTAATTTTGTCATAGACCGGTTTTAGTTTTGGAGATTGCATTGCGGCATAGAAATCTTCTTTTTTTAAGTAGAAAAAATAAAAAAAGAAACGGCGAGCCCAACTTTAAGATGACCGCCGTAAAGAAATTTGATTTACTTTGCTATGATTATTATATGCCATAAAAATTTAAAAGTCAATGGTTTGTTCTATATTGAAATAAGCGGGTAAATCTCACACAAATCATTTACACTTTGATTTTGTCATAGACTGGTTTTAGTTTTGGAGATTGCATTGCGGCATAGAAATCTTCTTTTTTAAGTGTCGTGAGAACTTCTGCAACCTCTTTATTTAGCGCCGGGCAAAAATTTGTCTGTTTGCCAACCGTTTTATGCCCAATTTTTTCTTGCATATGTTTGGAGCGGTTATTAAACTCAAAATAGCCGCACACAATTTCCTTTTCTTTCAAAACTTCAAATGCGAATTTAGCGCGCGCAATCCAAACCTCAGTGCCGTAGCCCTTGCCAGTGTATGCTTCGTTCAGCCATATTCCGCCATTATATTGCCCATCTCTAAAATCCAAACTTGTTCCGCCAATCACCTTGTTTGTGCCTTTAAGTTGAACGGCAAAAGCATAACTTGCCGGAGTGTTTTTTAGGTGTTTCGTGATATATGCAACCGAATTTTCCTCAGTGTAAGGAAATGGAACGGTAAGATTTTTTGCCGTTTCAAAATTGCCGAGCCCTTCCACTTGGTCAGGCACATCTTTAAGTGTCCACTCCCTCAAAATCAATCTTTCTGTTTCTATATTTTTCATTTTGCCCCTAATTTTTTGGTGCAGGAGATGGGAGTTGAACCCACATGAACTTGCGTTCACTAGAACCTGAATCTAGCGCGTCTGCCATTCCGCCACCCCTGCAAAATCACTACTTAGATTATATTCTTATTCGCGCCGGTTGTCAAGTTAGTTTTAAATAAAAAAGAAAGGGTAGTTAACCCTTTCTTCTATTTTATGTTATTTACGCATTGTGTTCTGCAGATGCTTCGTGGTTTATCGTTCCAAATCCTTGAGCGGTAAAGTTTTTAGCATCGTCAAGTTTTGCTTCGTTCATAACATTGTTGTTTACTTCGGACATAATTGTGTCAAGAATCGCTTTGGTATTCTTAGCAGTTGTGCTATAGGTGTAAGTTTTGGCATTTTGGTAACCTGCTCCGTCAACAACTAATAGGTCTGCGTCGTAACGATAGTTGGTATCACCCTCGTGGCTCTTTCTAAAACTTTCCTTCATTCCGTCTTTTTCAACAATTACATACACATCTTTAACTTTTTCTCCAGACTTTTTGCTGAGTGCATCTTTAAAGGTGTTGTAATAATCGTTATTTTCTACGAATCCGCCAACTGTTTGATATTCTTTAGCAACTGTTGCATTTTGCATATCGCTTTCAACAAAAGTTTTAACATCTTGGAAATCACCACCAGAAGAAGTGATTTCATACAAACGATCTCCACAGGTAACGTGCATTGTGTAATTAGCAAGGTGAATAGTGATTTTATTTTCGTCAATGTTAGTTTCTGTATTTTTAGGTGTATAGCACATCTCTTGGAGTTCAACTCCGGCACTTACATCTTTTCCATTTTCGGCAAGCACCTGCGCAAGTTTTTCATTAAGAGTTTGCTTATCTTCTTCGGTTAAATCAACTCTGTTTACTTTAACATCTTCAGTGGTTGGTCCTGGTTGTACAATGCCTGAGCCAGGATTTGGTGGTGTAGAACCTCCATTATCTTTTGCAGGTACAGTAGCGCGTCCAATAAATATACCCGCAGTTATGAGTGCTGCTGCAATAAGGACCCCACCTGTCCACTTTCCGATAGATTTGTTTCTCTTGTCCTTTATTTCTTTGTCAGACAACTTTTCAACTTTGAATGCCTGTTTTTCTACCTTGTTTATAAACTTTTTCTCGTGTTCAAGAGTAAGTCTCTGTCTGTCGAAAGATATATAGGTATCAAAAACCGCACCACCTGCAAGTTTTTTGTTTCTTGCATAACTTATTTGATATCGACCGGCGCTATCTGGAGTTGTGTCAATATTTGTTATCAACCCAACACGTTTTTTATTTCCAAGTTCATAGTTAATATAAGCATTTTTGCCTGTAACATAAAGTCTTCCTGTAACTGAACCGCCACCTTTTTCTGGTGTAAGAACTACTGTTTGAGTTTCTGCAGCAGCAGATACAGTTTGGAATTCTTCTAACTTGCTTTTAATATTCTTTCTTGATTGATCTGTTAAATGTCCGTATGGTGTCCAATTTTTCTTTTTCATAATCCACCTCCTTATTTATATGTATATTGTATCACATACTGCAAATTTTGTCAATATCCTTTCAATTTGGCAATGAAAAAAGTGGATAGTTTTCTATCCACTTTTTAGTAACATTATAATGTTGGAGCGTCTTCGGTTTCTGGGGCTTCAGTTTCTGCACCCTTAGTTCCAAGACCTGATGCTGTGTAGTTCTTAGAAGCAACACGATCAAGTTTTCCGTTTTCAGTATTGCTGTTAACAACTTCTGAAGCAATGCTTGCTAAGATATCTGCTGAGTTTTTAGCGGTAGATGCATAAACTTCTGTTTCAACGTTTTCATAGTCTGCACCGTAAACAATTGCAAGTTCTGCATCGTAACGATAGTTGATATCACCTTCGTGGCTCTTTCTAAACTGGCATTTTGTTCCGTTTTCTTCGGTCTTTACGTAAGCATCGGTAACTGTTTTGCCTTTAACACTTTCAAGCGCATCAAGGAAAGTTTGATAATACTCTTCAGCATCTTCACCTTTTTCTTCGTTTACAACGCCTCTTAAGTAACTTCCAACTGTTGTGTAAACCTTGTCAATGTTTGCATTGTCTTTAATGCTATTTCCAAGTTCTTCAGCGTTTTCGCACTCTTTATTGCTTACTGTGCTGATGTAGTAAAGGTTATCTCCTTCCTCTGCAACAACAACATATTTATAAGCAACTGTGATATCTTCTTCTAATATGTCATCTGCTGTTGCTTTATATGCATATTTGTAGATAGCAACAGGATTAACATCTCCACTAATTCTTCCCTCAAGAACTTTGTTTGTAGCCTGAATAATGTTTTGATCGCTAGTGCTGAAGTTGGTACTTGATTCTCCACCTTGTGTTGATGGTCCATCTTCGTCTTCTTTCTTGTTGTCATCAGGTTTCTTGTTGTCATCGTCTGGAAGTGTTTTTTCATGGTGAGAGTTGTTGTGTACTACAAGGTAAATTCCTAAACCAAGTCCTCCAAGTCCTCCAATAGTCCCGATTGCAGACAATCCTAAGATTGTTGCAAGAACAATTGCCTCTGATTTTTTAATAAATCTAGAAAATCTGCCCTCTTTTTTCTTGTCAACTGAAACTTTTTCAAAAGTTTTTGTAGAAGAAGTTTCTGCTTTTGCTGCTTTAAGTTCTTTAACAAAAGCCTTTACTTCTTTTTGGCTTAAGTCTTTAGAGAATCCAACTGTTCTTCTGTCAGAAACCAAACCTTCTTCTTTATATTTAGGTCTAACAAATTCAACATCGCAAGAAGTTGGAGCGTCTGAACGAGATACAACTTTGGTTACTGCACCAACATATTCTTTGTCGTTGTATGCATAAGTGATATATCCTCTTCCATCGCGAATAACTAAGTTAACATCTGAATAAACTTCGTCGCCAGCGCCATTTTTTCTAACCCCAACGAAAGAAACTGGTTGAACTTTTTCTTCTTTATACTCAGTTTTGTAAGAATCAAGAATCTTGCTAACCTGTTTTTTTGTTACTTTATCGAAATTTTGATAATTTTTATTTGAAGCCATCTTAGTGCCCTCCCTTATTTTCTTATGCATATTATAAACCAAAACCCTACACTTGTCAATAGGCTTTTTTAAAAAAAGTGTGTATTTTTGCTACTTTTTTAGGTGTTTTTTTATTTTTTATGCGGTATTTTTCAGTTTTGATTTTTTTCGCGTTTTTTGCTTAGAAAATAAATATATACACCCCTTAAGAGTATATATATTCATACCACTTATTTTATATACTTATTCCTTATTAGCCGCGTTTGTTTCGTCAAGGTATGTTGCCATATTGTCGGCAAGGTGGAAGAGAAAGGCAGTTGGATATTTGTAGTATATATCAGACAAATTGACCGTTCTTTGAATCACCCTAGGGTCAAAACCTCCCATATGCCAATTTATTGCCATCGCCTCTTCTCTGCTGAGCTTCATAAAGCCCGAAATCATATACACCGACTTCTCTCCGTGCCCATAAGGAAGGCTGTCGGCAACCTTATAGTAAGGTTCTTGCACCCAAACTCCGTCTTTTTTCACATTTCTTTGCTCAACTTGATAGTAATTTGTTTTGCATATATCGTGCAAAAGCGCAATTATTGCTGCACTTTCCTTACTTAAAATTCTATCCCAATTTGCGCCAAATTCAAGTTCGAGGAGTTTTATAAAGCGCTTATAGACGTTTATCGAATGTTGACAAAGTCCACCTTCATAGCACGAATGATTTTTTGTGCTTGCTGGCGCTGTAAAAAAATCGCTCTTTTCAAGGAATTGCAAAAGTTCGTCTGCCCCATCGCGCTCGATGTTGTCATAATAAATTTGACAAAATTCTTCTTTAATTTCTTCAAGTTCCATAATTTTTCTCCATTTGTTTTAACAATATAAAATTCCAAAAATTAAATAATAAAGTGCGTTTTCTAGTTGCATTTCGCCATATTTTGTGTAAAAATCAACATCATTTAGTAATTCATAGATATTTTTTAATTGAATTTTTGAGAAGTTTTTTGCATTCTGTCTTGCCTTGACAATCGCATATTCTTTTACATTTAAAAGTCTGGCAAGAGTGGAATCGTTGTCTTTAGATATTGCCACAAAGAACAATCTTCTAAAGTGGTTTACGATAAGCCCTAAAGTTTTTGTGTCTTTCTCCATCAAATCAAGTAGGTGCACTGCGCGTTTGGCATCTTTTTTTGAAAGTGCCTCAGTAAGTTCGTAGACAGCAAATTCGGTTTCTTTGTTCACCATAAGTTTGATGTCATCCTCTTCGACAACGTCCTTTGAAATGCTCCTTAGTTTTTCAAGTTCGTTGCTGATTAAAGAATAATACCCTGCGCACTGTTCCACTAAAAGTTGTGCGGCATTTTTGCTTATCGCCTTTGGAGCAATCTCCCTTTGGATTATCTCGACAAGATCCTGAGGATCAAGTCTGTTTGCGTCCACCTTTTCGCTTATAATAAAATCAAATTTATTGTAAAAATCAAAAATCACTAAGCAAGTTGATGGGGTTGGATTTTTTAGGTAGGAATTCAGTTTATTTTTCAAATCTTGGGTTGTTTTTGTAACATTTTTTAATAAAACAATCTTTTTTTCGCTGCAAACTGGCAAAGTTTCAAGACTGTTTATAAATGCATCTTCGTTAAAATTGTCATCGTCATATTTAAGAAAGTTAAATTCTTCAAGTTGCAAATCGCACGCTTTTTTGATAAGTTCCAGCGCCCTATCATAAAGCACAACATCTTCCCCTTGAATTAAATATGAAGATTCTATCTTTTTTTTCAACCTGTTTTTTAACGTCTTCATCAGTCGACTCCCACCAGCGAATATTTTTTGTTCTTATAGACAAGTTTTAAACTTCCGCTCTCTTTGACGCTGTAATTTGTTCCCTGCGCGTCATAAAAAGTGATAACTGACGCAGAAGTAAATTTGTCTAAGTTTTTCGTCTTCATATTCATTATAACATAATTAAATTCAAAAGTATTTAAATAATTCACAATATTTTCAGTAATTTTTGCATCATTATATACCACAAACAAATTTGTATCGTCAAATTTGATGCTCGCGCCAAGCAAAGAACCACCGTAGGAGAGATATTTGATGCAGAAACCGGCGACAATATATTCTTTGTCAAGTTCCAACCTTTCACTCCCTTCGCTGTAAACTAACCCATCGTGGCAAAAATCATTTTCAAGTTTTAGATATTCTTTTGTCTGTCTTTCTATGCTGTTATTTAATCCAACTCTGCCAACAAGTTGATTGCAATTAACAGAGTTTAGACCATTTTTGATAAAACTGTAACTTTCGCCGTCGACAACAAGCGTTTTGTGTGCGCTGTTTGTCAAAACAAGCATACTATCTCCATAACTATAAGAATATAAAATCGACTGCTGTGAAGAGTCAGTTACAAGTGGCATAAGGCAAGAGAGCGCAAGCAAAATTGCAAGAATTGACACGCATCTAACCTTAGTTTTTACAGACAACATAACAAATCTGCTTATAATAAATATGATTGTAGCGGCAAGACAAACTACGCCAAAATCAAAAGGTTCGAGATTTATCACAATCCCAAACCTGTTAAAGAAAAGCACGAGGGTGTTTAAAAATCCAAACATCCACCCACCCGGCACAAGAATAAAACTTAAAAATGGCAAAATTGCGCTGACTAAAGTTAGGAGGAATAAAATTGGATAAAACACGGAAAAGAGTGGCACGATAACAAAATTTGCTAAAAAAGAAAGCAAATTAAAGGCGGAATAGTAAGATGCAAGGATTGGAAGGGTTGCAATTTGTGCCGAAATGCACACTGCAAAAACACCAAAAACTCTTTTCAAAAATTTCTTTTTAAAAGGTTTTAACAAAACCGGTGTAAGAAGAATAATTGCAACGACACTTCCAAAACTCATCAAAAATCCACCGTCGAAAGCAGAAAGCGGAGAGAACAGCAAAATCAAAAGCCCGGCAAAACCGACAGCGTTTAAACTGTCATACCAACTTCCGCTTAGCATACCAACAAGCAAAACTATGCCCATTATGCTTGCACGCAGCACAGAAGGTTTAACCCCACACAGATAGGCGTATAGAAGAATGAAAATAAGGCAAACGACAAAGTTCACACCTCTTTTTACCTTTAACTTTTTCAAAATAAATCCAAGCAGTGCAATTAAAAAGGTGATATGTAGCCCAGAAACTGTGAGGATATGCACAACTCCGGCATAGCGATAACTGTCGTATAATTCTTCTTCGATGCTGGTTTTATCTCCAAACAGCACGGCATACGCAACCGGCGCGGTATCTTCACTAAGTTTGCTAAAAAGTAGGTCCTTCACATAGAGTCTTATCCTTTCACTCAGTTTGATTTTAAAACCAACAATTTCCACCTTGCTGCAATCTACTCTTGCGCTGTATGCAGTTTTGTTGCGATAACTTGTCGAATCAAAACTTCCTAAGTTGAACAATTTGACGTTTTCAACTTCGCTCTCAAAGTTAAGAATCGAACCAACTGGAATCTCCAAATTTTGCCCATATATTACAAGTTCGATATTTTTATCGCTTTTTCCGTTGATTTTCACCTCATCTAAGACGATATTTAGATAATTTTCGTTTGTCTTTATGTTGTCGGTTACGCGACCGCTGACAGTTTGACTGCCATTGTAAATATGTCCGTCAAAAGTTTTGACTCCTAAAAAGAACCAACACATTCCAAACAAGAAGGAAAAGATGAGAACTAAACTTAGCGCAATTTTTCTGTATTTTGCCATAAGAATTATCAGCACCACAGAGAAAGCGACAACAACAAGCAAGTGGCTGATGTCTAAATAAAACAAAAATCTTGCTGATAAAACACTCAGCAAAATCGTCAAAAAACAATAAAAAATTGGACGAGAATTTACAAAAGCCTTCATTTTTCTTGTATAGCATATCACAAAATTCTTTGCTAAAGCAATAAAAAAGAAAATGTTGCTAGATATTTTCTAACAACACCTTCTGTCTTAAAATTCTTGTTCGTCCTTTAAATATTCTTCAAAGTATTCTTCAATCTTTATATACATTCTTACAAAGGTGTTCATTTCAAAGTAGATATTTTCGTCTGTATCAACTTCCATTCTAAGCACCATATCTTCAAGGCTGAGTCTGCCTTTAAGTTGTTTGTTTATCTCCCTGCACTCTTCAATCGCTCTGTCGCCAAGTTCTTCGTGATAGAAGTTTAAGGCACTGCCACTTGAAAAGTAAACCTTTCCGTCTTGCTCATAACAATTTACAACTATGCTGTCTTCGGTGTGCAAACTTATCAGCGGAGTTTCGTAGGTGTAAACCTCTCTGCTGTATACCTTTTGTTTTTTAAATCCAAATCTAATCAACTCTTCGTCATAACCCAAGACCATCTTGTTCTACCTCTCTTTGTGGTTGTATTATCTCTAGCGCCTGTGGAATTTTGTGTCTTTCTTCCGCTTGCACTCTGTTTTCTTCAACCTGCTTTTCTTCAACTTCAATATATTTATCTTTCTTTACAACTTCGCGATCCGCTTCCGCAATAAAGTGTTTTCCGGTTTCGGTTGCAAGTTTTTCGGCTATTTCCATAGCGGTGTTTATATTTTCAAACGTTTGATCCTCTAAAAGCATATTGATAACTTTCAAATCAAACAGCACTGCATCAAGCCCATTTTTAGTTACGAAATGCCCCTCTTTGTCAAACGCAGTTGAAAGCAACTTTCTAAACTCATCGTTTTGTGAGAGTTTTGCATAATAGCCTTTTGCTTCTTTTTTGCTAAGTTGATAGAGTTCCTCGTTTTCTTTGATACTTAAAAATGGCATTTCAAAACTGTGGGTATTAAGAATTGGATTGTCGTCCCTCTTCAAATCTTCGACATATTGAATTAAGTCGTTGATATTTATTGCGTTTGCGCCCGATGTGTAGTGATACATCGAAGTCATTTGATAAGAGCAGAAGTGGAAGTGTGGGGTTGGAACGTTTGGTTTGAAGTATTTTTTGTATGTATTTTCCACCATCTCGTCATCAAAAAGTTTTTTAGGTTCTGGCAACTCTTTTCTCGCCTTTTTGGTGTTACTCTGTTTTTCTCTATATCTGTTGTTGTGGCTTGCTCCGCCGTTGTAAATGTCGAATCTAAACAACATTACTGGCTCTGTTTCATATCTAATATCCTTTGATGGCCCGGTCATTTTGAAGCCTGCGTTCACCATAACATTCACCGTCATCGAGGAAGATATGGAGTCTGGTGCTAACTTGCCGTTTTTCATATCTTCCATCGTCTCGCGCGTTGGCATTGTGTAGATGATTGGATAGAGAACTTTTCTACCTTGATCGGTGTAATAGAACTTCCTCATATACACGTTATGTGTAAAATTGTTTGATTTTTCTTCGACAAATAATTTTGGCCTAAACAAATATCTCTCATACGCGTCTGACGTTGGAAACACAAGCGCATAATCATAGTTTTGAAGCCTCTTGCTTTTGTCAACTAGGCACTTGTCAGCAACTGCAATTTTGTCTTTGTAGGACGTTTTGTCGGAAGCAACCTGCATAAGCCCCAAAGGAACTGGCTTGTTTGTTTTGGAGATTTTCTCGAGTCTTTTGTTTTCGTTTTGTAAAATCTTGTCGCTGTATCTTTGAATTAAGCGCGATGATGTAGTTGTCTGCGTTATTCCAGCGCTAACTTGTGCAGACTTTTTTTGCTTGTAGTGTTTTTTATTTTCTTTTGACATACCCCACCTCTATCAAAATACACTGCTCGCACATACTATTTATTATACTATATACTATCATATAACTCCCCTTTTGTCAAGGCAAGGCAGAACAAAAGTTGAGCGTTTCTAAGAAAAGGACAATAAAAAACCTAAGCAAACGCTTAGGCAACTTTGGTGGCCTGCCCGGGATTCGAACCCGGGACCCCTTGATTAAAAGTCAAGTGCTCTACCGACTGAGCTAGCAGACCAAAGGGAACTTTGCAGTTCCATAAAATTAAATGGCAGGGGTGGCAGGATTTGAACCTACGAATGCAAGAGTCAAAGTCTTGTGCCTTACCGCTTGGCCACACCCCTACAATAGTGGCTGGGGTGGTAGGATTCGAACCTACGCAATGTTGGAGTCAGAGTCCAATGCCTTACCGCTTGGCGACACCCCAAAGAAATAAAGTTCTTTTCCTACACGCAGCCGCAAAACGACTAGCCTTAAAACAAGTATGGGG
>CANQIX010000001.1 GCA_947624105.1 uncultured Clostridia bacterium | reverse complement strand
CCTATAACTTCACCGAAAAGCATTTGACAAATAAAACAAAACCTGATAATATAGAAGAAGTTGAGGGCGAAATAAAACAGCCAGAAATGGCTGTTAATAATATTAAAAAGGGTGCGTATAAAGACCCTAGCAGTCCGCCAATTAAAACCTAAATCGAACCTCAAAAGTTTGGTTTAGGTTTGTTTTTGTAAAAGGAGAAAAAATGGAAAACAAGAATATTGATGTTATAAAAGAATATTTAATAGAATACGCTAAAAAACACGACGAATGTAGCGGAAAAATACTGGAATTTGCTGACCATATTGATAAAGCTAGTGAAATTATAAGGAATCTGCCTCAAAACGTGCAAGAAGATATTAAAAATATTTTTGCGCCTATCTTCTTTGCTAGCGGGATTTGTCTTTTTAATAAGCGCAGCTAACTTTATGCAGTGAAAGGTGTTTGAATGCGGCAATTTTTACTTTTTTGATTAACTTTTTGACAATTAATAATTGGTTGTGATATTCTTACATAGGAGGGAAAAATGGAAAATTTTAAAGAGTTAATTGAAGCAGATATAAAAGAATATCAACAAAACAAACGATTCGTAACTAACATAGACAAGGACGAATGGGCATTTAATTATTGGGTTTTAGATAAATTATTTTATGAGGACGAGGAAATAATCGAATCAAAAATTATTGATTACCACGATTTGGGAGTCGATGCGTTTGAAATTTATGAAGATGCAAAAGATATTTATCTAATACAAAATAAATATTATTCAGAGAATACAAAGATTACATCGGAATATGTAAAGAATGATTTTCTTTTAAGACCGATAAACGCTTAAAAAAATAACACATATTCAAAGAGTAAAGAGTTACAAGATGCATACAATAAATATAGAAATGATCCTGATTTAACAATTTATTTGCAATTATACGTAACTAATAACAACCACAATGTTGATGCAGATAATTATGTTAAGGAATTTAACTTAAAAAATCACAATTGTCGTGCACAAATATTTTATCTAGATGATATACAAGAAAAATACTATGGTGAAAGAAAAGAAATTAGAAAAAATTTAACAGTTACAATAGGAAGTATTAATAAAGGAACTGTTCTCAATATCAACAACAGCGCATACAAACTTGCAAATGTTATAGATGCAAAGTATATTTTTACTCCGGTAACAGAAATTTATAAAATATATACTAAAGCTATGAAAGAAGGCTATCCTATTTTTGACAAAAATATTAGAGAATATCTAGGTAATAGAGGTGTTAATAAAAATATATATAATACCTTGATGGATCCAATAGATAGAAAGAATTTTTTCTATTATAACAATGGAATTACAATAATATGCGATAAAGTTAAAAATTCAGATTTAAGTTTTCCAGCTCAAAACATTGGGGTTACATACGATGTTATTAATCCACAAATTGTTAATGGGTGCCAAACTGTTAACTCAATATATGAAGTTTTAAAAAATGTAAACCCTAATGAATTATTAGAACAATACAAAGATACATATGTAATGCTTAAAATTTTAGAAATAGATGCAAATGATGAAACTCAAAAACAGTTGTATAAAAATATTGTTAAGTATAATAATTCGCAGAATGCAATTGATGAAAAGACGTTTGCTGCAAATGCAAATACCTTCCAAAGATTGCAGGAAGAGTTTGAAGAGAAGGGCTTTTTATTGTTAATTAAACAGAGTGATAAAAATAAATTTAGTAACAAATACAAGTCTGTAACAACTCTTAAATCTAAAAATCATAGTCGCTTAGAAAAGTTTGGACTGCCAGAAACAAACAAAGCTTCAGATGTGTTTATTCCTCTCGAAAAGCTTCTGCAGGTAATTAATGCATTTGTTGATGGTGGATATACTGCGTATACAAAGAAAAGTAATATGTTGAAGTTTAATAGTGCTCAATATAACAATGCGGTTACGTTTATATTATATGCTAATTCAAATGACTTATTGCTAGACCTATATTTGCTTTATAAAAAAGCAGATGTTGTTAAGAATGAAAAAGCGGATAATAGGGCTCCAATTCCTTATTATCTAATTGATTGTTTTGCGAAGTACGAATGCAAAGAAAGAAGTTATAAATACATTCTTCAGGAGCTTTCGACAAAAGAAAAAATTGATCGCTTAATAAGGTTATATACAGCAGTAACAAAGGCTTATACAAACACTTACAACAAGACAACAGGCGTAGATTATAACAAGATGATAAAGCAGGCTATTAACTATGAGATGTTAGATAATCAAAGAGATAATCTGTTAGATCTATTCTAAAATAAAAAATTCCTTTTTTAAGGAATTTTTTTATTATTTAAAGGCGCTCTTTTTGTCAATGTGCTATTTTATTTTGGTTAATTCTTAGCAAACTACTCTTTTGCTTTGATGATATTCAAAGGCTTAATGCGTGCAAGCATTATGAGTGGAATTAGTGCGGATAAAATAGTTATTCCAACGACAGCCAAAATAATTATTGCAAAGGTTGCAGGATTTGCGACAAGTAAAGTCATACTTTTAAATGAGATGCTTTGGGTAACTTTGGTAAGGCTGTTTGCTAAAATTGAATTTGCTAAAGCGGTAATACCAAAGAGCCCAACAACAGAAACAAGGCATATTAGCAGAGAGGCAAACAGAAGTTGGAACATAAATATTTTCATAATTTCTATCTTACGGCCGCCGAGAGCGCGAATCAAGCCTATTTCATACACACGTCCGCGAACGATTTTTCTGCCAAAATTAAACAAAATCAAAAGGCACGCGCAGAATAGCACTACTGCGATTGTAAGGAAAAGATCTTTGTATACCTTAAGCACTCTTACTATCGTGTAAACGGCAGAAAATTGTGGAGAGGTTGAATAAAAGGCGCGAGATTCTCCAGCGTTATAGAGCGCTGCAATGTCTGTTGGTTGATCAAAGAAGATGGCGTAAGGGAAGAGTTCGTAGTGTCTAAAGAATTTATAGTCCTCTTCGCACACTTCAAAGGAGGCTTGATTTTTCGTTTGTTCAACAACATCAACCACTTTAAACTTTTTTGAATATAGTGGTTTATCACTTGGGTTGCGGTAAGCCACAAAACCATCGATATATAACTCTTTTTCTTCAAACTCGCTTATGTCGCTAAGTTCGCCAAAAAGGCTTTCGTATAGGGCTTTGCTGATCTTCATCTCGCCAGGTTTTATGCGATATTCAGTGGAGGAAATTTTATCATCATTTATTGAACAAGTCAGTTCGCTGGTGTTTGCTTTTAAAATCTTGCCTGCTGTTCCGTCTTCTGTAACTTCCAAAACATCTACGCGAGGCAGTCTTGCAATGGTGTGTGCTTCACCCCAAGCGGTGCTGTTCATTATAATGGCGTCTAAAAAATCTTGGTCGGTTGCATAGGCGACGTTTAGAGAGGTTCGTGCCTCTTCGACAAATTCGCTATACTCGTTTGATGCATATATTTTTTGTGCGTCTTCGCGAGATTGAGATCTTATCGCTTCTTGAATTGCATCGATAAGTTCGCTGTAGCGTTCTTTATAGCCGGTGTTTATCACTCCATTTATACGAAAATTTCTGCCTTGTGCAATCCAGCCGATGAGTTGGTCGTATGGGTAGTCTCCAAATTCAAAAAGTCCTGGATCAAATTGCTGAACAATGCAGTCTGCCATATAGTCGGTAATGTAGCAGCCATTTGACTGTGGAGCGCTTGTGTTCTTGCTTTCAACAAGGTCTATTTTTCCGTCTTTCCCATAGATTCTTGCGATATATTTTTCTGTGCAAAGCAAAACGCCTGCGGCTTCTTTGGCATACAACTCTTGATAGGCTTGAAGTTGGTTTATCGTGTTGCCATTTCCAACTCCAGTTGCATCTTTGTCGAGAGGGATAGGCATATTGTAAAGCAGATACATTTCGCCCTCATTTGTTGTGTCTTTGAAAACATCAATATCTTCTTCGGTTATCATACCCATTTTGTCTGTCGAAACAATGGCGGTAAGCCCAGTGGCATAATATCCCTTTTGCAAAACGTATATTCCGTTGTATGCTCCAGACACACTCTTTAACAGTTCGTTTCCATTGAAAGCCATCAAAATTTGACATAACCCAAACAGAGTTACTAGAAAGGCGACGATAAAAGTAGTGGCAATAAATGTGAAAATATTAGATTTTGTAAATTTTGCAGAAAGATTTAAAATTTTTTTAGTAGACAATTTGCTCGCTTGCATTGGTTTAAAGGTTTGTGCTTTTTCGCGAACCTCTTTTGTGTCGGAAAATATATCTTCTTGCTTAGAAAATTTATATTTTTTATGTTTAATTTTTTCGTTAACACAATTTATTTCGTCTTCTGTTAGAGGGCGACTGCTTGGCAGTTTGATTTCAGTTTGATTTATAACAAGGTCTTCGCTTGCTGCGGTTCGTTTTTTGTCGGAAATGATTTTGCCTTCGCTTAGCCTTATTATTCTGTCGCCGAATTGTTTTGCGTGTTCGATGTTGTGAGAAACAATCACAACCAAACTGTTTTTCGACAACTCTTTCAAAATTTTTAATATTTGGATTGAAGTGGATTCGTCAAGATTCCCGGTAGGCTCGTCCGCAAGAATCAAGTTTGGATTTTTTATAATTGCACGAGCGATTGCAACACGTTGCTGTTGTCCTCCGGAGAGTTCTTTAGGATATCTATTTTCAAAACCTTCAAGATCTACAAGTTTTAATGTGTTATAAACGGCCTCGTCGTTTGAAGTATGTTGTAAATCAAGTGCAAATTTTACATTTTCAAATATGGTGAGCGACTCGATTAAATAGTAATCTTGAAAAACAAACCCCATATATGAGTTTCGAAATTTATCAAAATTTTCTTTGCCGCTTTCTTCTGAAAACTTCACATTGTCAAAATATATGTCGCCAGAAGTGGCATTGTCAAGCCCGCCTAAAAGATTTAATAATGTGCTCTTTCCACTTCCGCTTTTTCCAACAACAAAGACCATTCCTTTGTTAGGTAAAACAAAAGATAAATCATCAAGAGCCTTGCAAAATTGTTTTGAAGAACTTTTGTAAATTTTTGTTAAATGTTCAATTTTTATCATATTGCAAGTATATCATGCAGGGAAAAACAATGTCAACTTTAAAAAATTGTCTAGTTATAAATAGTATACAAGTGATTTATATTTTCTAAAATATCTATCAATTTTGGTCGGGATATGGTATAATAAATTCGATGGAGGGCGGAATGGCGAAAATAAAGGTAACGGAAAGTTACGCGAAAGAGTTTGACAAAAGGTGTGCAGTTGCAGATTCGCACGGATTTTTAGGATTCATAACAAAGCCAATGACTAGTGGCAAAACGATGCTTGACTTGATGAGCAAAGTTGGGCGTGCGGTTGAATATATGCCAAGCAGGGAAGACAGAGTGTTTGAACTTGATGAGAAGAAAATTTCTTGTTATATGAATGAATTTTTCTCGATATATATGCCACAAAAAGCGAGCGAAGTTAAACAAATTCTTAACAAAACACACCCACTTTTTACCGATTCGGATGGCGGTTCACACGTTACATTTGAACGCGCGCAGAAAAATGATCCTCGAACAAGCAGTGTTGGGCATACCGGAAGGCAATCTTTTTTGAGTTTGAATGTTTACACCAACAACACTATTAGCGATTTAAGAATAACTGCGCACGAGTTAAGCCACGCACTTAGCGCACACCACCAATATTTAGTAAAGACTCTCCGTTCCAACCTAAAAGAACACGAGGACTATAAAGACATTTCAAGAAAGTTTGACAGGGATTGTATCGGCGAAATTGAAAGCCACATAACCGAGAGGTTGTTTAACAGATTTTTGGTTAAAAAAGGGCTATATAGTAAAGACGATTTAGAAAATTACGAAAAACAACAGCAGGCAAGTTTGCTTAATGAAACGAATTTGATAAGGGAAGAGCAAGATATTGTTAGAAACCTATCTTGTCCGGTTAATTATGAAAGTTTGCGCAATTTGGTGAAAAATTTGCAAAAAAATGGCGACAAAAAACTTCTTGCACGAGTTGAAACGATGCACAATAGTGATAAGAAAAGTTCGTATATGTTTCGCTACGTGGTTGGAAGGATTGTGGCTGACCAATGGAATAAAAAGTTTGATAATGCGCCAAACAAGAAGGCGAAAACCGAGATGCTCGATAAATTTCAGCAATATCTTGACAAAACGCACGAACTAGACCTTGACGGCGCTTGCAAATATTTGCTTGGCAAAAACTTTACGGCGATAGCGGAAGATTATATAAAGGATAAAACGAAAGAAAAAGACAAACGCCACAGCGCTGGTGCAACTGCTTAATAGCAAAAGAGAAAAATTATTTTGATAAAATTAAGGAGAAAATATGTTTAAATTTAAAAAAGACAAATATTCCTCAAGCCGTGGCGGAAGGAGTGCGCTTTTGGATATCTCTTGTCAGCACTGCGGAAATCATATTTGTTTTTATCAAAAAGATGGGCCTGGAGAACTGAAAAGAATGTATTGCGACCGCATTGTTGCGCCAGAAGAATTAGTGCAAAGGTATAAGGGAAAAAATTACAGCGAATTAGCGCCTTTAAACTGCGAAAATTGCAAGCGACAACTTGCTGTGCCAATGATTTATGAAAAAGAAAAGAGAAATGCGCTGCGCTTGTTTGTTGGGGCGGTTAATAAACAGAAAATCACAATAAAAGAATATGAAAAAATGACAAATCAAGGCTAAGATGCAGCCTTAATAAGCAAAGGAGAGATATGAAAAACGTTAATTATGTCAAAAATGGAGACGATTTAGTCAAACTTACGTGGTATAACGGCGAGCCACCAAAAGATTTAAGAGTAAGACAGGTTTATGGCGTTATGTTTACTGAAGATGGGCGAATAATGCTTAAAATTGAAAACAAAGGCGATAAAAAATACTACTCGCTTGCCGGTGGAACGGTGGAAACCTATGACAAAGATAATGTTGCAACTCTTAGAAGGGAAGTTATTGAAGAAGTTAACACCGAATTGGGCGAAAAAACGATTGTAATAGGCTATCAAGAGGTCGAAAACGACGGAAAACGCCCAAAATACGCACAACTACGTATGTCAGCGCTTATCAAACAGATAAACGAAAAAAGACCAGACCCAGACGGCGGAAGAATATATGATAGGCTTTTGACAACTCCTAAAAAGGCAATAGAACTGCTGAATTGGGGCGGAATTGGTGAAATTTTGATAACCGAGGCAGTAAAAATCGCTAAAAAACAACTTGGCGTTAAAGAATTTGTCGATAAAGACGAATATGTTTAAGGAAAGTTTAGATAGAATAAAAATATTTAAATAAATTGTAAATAAAATTATTAAAAAAAACAATTAAAAAATAATTTATAAAAAATAAATTCAGCAAAAAATAATTTGCTGAATTTTTTTAAAAATATTTTAAAATATCTAATTTAGGGATTTTTACGTATTTTTTATATTAAATTAATTATTTTTTTATTATTTTTTAAAAACAAATATCTAAAAGTAGCATAAATAAAAATCCAATAATAAAACTCCAAGTGCCAGATGAACCGCTTTCTTCGTTTAGACAAGGCATAAACTCTTCTATTACGACAAAAATCATCGATCCAGCGGAGAAAGATAACAGCCAAGGCATCACTCCGGATATCATTGTGGCGAGAAAATAACCTAAAAAGCCAAAAATAGGCTCGACAACTCCGCTTAAACACCCTAGTGCGAATCCTTTGTGCTTGCTTTTAAGCAGTCTATACATTGGAAGTGATATGGAAAGCCCCTCCGGAATGTTTTGAATGGCGATTCCAAGCGTCATAGCGATTGCTGAAACGGGCGAAAGTCCCAAAATTGCACTACTTCCAAAGGCAAAACCGACAGAAAGCCCCTCCGGAATGTTATGTAAAGTTACTGCGCAGAAAAATTTATACGCTTTATACTTATCGTTTTTTGTTTTTTGAAACCGCAATATAATTTTGTCTATCAAAACGAGGAATAATCCACCCAAGACAAAGCCGACAATTACCGGAAGAAGTGTGATGGGTGTTTTCTTTTCGATATTTTCAATCGCTGGCACAAGCAAAGACCAAATTGACGCCGAAAACATTATGCCAGAGGCGAATCCGTTGGTGATGATATTCAAAAACTTTGATGGCTTTGTGAAAAAATAGACAAGAAGTGCTCCTAAAGAGGTCATCGCAAGCAAAAGTAGCAAGTTTAACGTTACTAAAACAATGTTGTTCATATCAAACTCTTTCGTAAATAATTTTAAGAAGATGCAAATTGCCTAGTGGGTTTGGCGACAAAAATCTTCTAATATCACTATACACAAAAGAAAGTTTTGTGTTACATTTTCGAATGAAAAATTAATAAATTTTACAAAATGTGCAAAAAATAGCAAAAAAATCGCGAAAAAACGCAAAATTTTAAACATTTTTGCTTAAAAAAGAAATTTTGTTCGGTGTTTTATTTGTCATATTTTTACGAATGATTGCCAATTTTTTGTTAAATTAAAATTTTTATTTTTTTAGGCGGTTAATTTGACATCGTTTGCGTATATATATTATAATAACTTATGTAAAAGTTTAATCTTCGTAGCGCGCAGATGAGAAAAGTCGAAAATAGAGAGAAAGGAAAGTTGGACGTGAACAAAGTTAAACAAAAGATCAGACTTGTTATTGCTTCATGTTTGTGCTTGCTCACTATGTTGTTTGGTTTTTATGCCGCATCACTCTATGACACTAGAGAGGCAATAAACACAAATTCGGTCGTTGAAGAAAATAATGACGAAAACGTAAGCACTGCCGATGTTTCTGTAGATGGAACACGTATCTCTATTTATGGCGCAATGGTGGAAGATGCAACAAATGCATCGGATCTCTATGCAAAACTTTCTACAGATAAGAATGCTAGCGGGACGATAACAACCTTCGAGAACAGAATAATTGCAATGACTAACACATACATTTCTGTAAAAGACAAGAACATTCTTGGAAATTTAACAGGTTCAACTGTGGTGCTCTCGAACTGTATTTTTGAATATACCGGTGCAGAAAAAAATGCTCGATTATTTGACGGAACTCCAGCTTACATGGAAATTACAAACTGTGTGTTCTATACTTCGCAAGAAGGGGCGTCTGTTTCTGCAGATAATATTTATACGTTAAATGATGGGTCTGCTCCTTCAGATGCTAACATATTTACAAGAGCCTTCTACTTCGGAGACGAAAAGCAAATTTCCGGTATAACACCAAACTTAACATATGCACACTCTGAAGAAGTCGCACTAAGTTATCTTGTAACGTGCGATGCATTTTTCGTTAATCGTAGTGTAACTACTGATGAGAAAAATTTAATGCATGATTTTTATGCTGATAAAAATTTATGGACGGGAACTTGGAATTTTAGTGACAATGGTTGGACATATAAAAGTGAAACAGAACACCCAGTTCCATTAGGTTTTGCAGAGGCTGGTGCATTGGGTGGTAAGACGCATATTTTGTTGCACATATATCCTAACACTCTTCTTGCGCCAACAAACGAAGTATTAAAACACATATCTACACAACCAACCGGAACTATGAAAGTTGGATTAAACGACAAATATGTTTTAACCATTCCAGGATATAAACAAATTGGCTGGAAGGAGGCATCGAGTTCTCAAGAAATAAAGGACGAAATAGATCTTTCAAAGCATCTTGGTACGGAGTTTTCGTTATGGGCAGTTTGGTCCCCAGAGATTTTTACGATTGAATATGACTTGGTTGGTGGAACTCTAGACAGGTCTGATAAAGAAGAGGTACAATACTACGACAAAAATGGTGCCGAAGATAATGCTAATGGAAACATAGTAAAATACTCTATGCTCGGAGAAAAAAGTTGTAGTGTAAGAGCCCTGAAAAATGGTGCTATAGAGTCTACAACATTAGAAAAATTAGCCACAAAATTAACGTCTGCAGAAAGGGCAGGATATGATTTTGTTGGTTGGGAAGTAACTGGTAAAACAGAAGGATCGTCTTGGCAAGTAGGAGAATACAAAAAAGACACACTAGTTAAAGGACAATATGGCTCAATTGTACTTCACGCAAAATGGAAGCCTAAAGTATACAGAATTAAGTTAATGCTAACAACAAACTATTTGGGCGCTAAGGTTATAACAGGAGATAAAGATCATGAGACACCACTAACTAATGGGGATGGGGTTTATTACATATATGTTCGCTATGGGGATAATATGTTTTATTATGAAGAAGAGAATCTCAAAACAATTATTAAGCCAGTCGCAATATTGAATGGTTGTGAGTTTATAGGTTGGGTAACTGAGTTTGTTGATGAGGGGGCTCTCGATCCATACGAAAAAAACAAAGGGAATATCATTATTGATGAAAGTGGAAATTTGTTGCCATATAGCGAAGATCTTACCGACACGCAGAAAAAGTATATCGACGAAAATGGAAAATGGAAAATGATAGAAGCGGAAGGTGGAGAAATAACTTTGCAAGCCGCATGGAAACCAGAAGTTATAACATATACACTTAACTTAAACGCGCCGAAAGAAGAAAAAGGCGTTTTATGTGCTTATGGTTTCGACGTTGATAATAGCAAAAATAAGATTCCTGTTACAGAGGTTGATATTGAGTATAATAGAAATAGAATATTTTCAACTGACCAAGAAGGAAAGAAAACATTGATAGATTTAAGAGCAGAGAGGTCAGGATATGTTTTCAAAGGCTGGAAGCTTGAAACGGAATCAGGAGAACCTGTTATAAACGAACAAGGGAAAATTATTGGATTATGGTCAAATAACACAAAAGGAATCTCACTTTGTGCTATCTGGGAAGCAGACAAAATTAAGGTAGATTTGCTGTATAACGACTCGCGCGAGGAAAGTGGAATAGGAACTACCGAGGCGTCTTTAGATCTTGGGGAAACTTCTAAAAGACCGGACAGTGTCTATATTAATTACTTCTATAGTAATGATTCTGTTCCAGAAAATCCAAGTAAAATTTTTTTAACAAAAAATGATGAGACTCCAATTTCTTTGGTGGCAAAGAGAGATGGATACGACTTTTTGGGTTGGGCAATTCTTGATGCTAGCAATAAACCAATTGAGTATATAGATCCTGGAGACAGCACTAAAAAAGTTTATATCATTATCGATAAGAGTGGAACCCTTCAGAGAAGTTGGAGTATAACGTCAATAAGGGAACTTAATGAGAGTATTTATTCTCGAGCTGCGGGAAGTGAGGCTGATAGCATAAAAATAATGGCCTTGTGGGAAGCAAGATATATACAGGTTAATTACAAATTTTTCGAAGAGGGAGCTAGCACTCAAAATAAGCCAACAGCAAGTTGGGTTGATAATAGTGATGATTTTGGGAAAATAGAAATATTGATGGATGGAAACATAATCCGCAAAGTCAGCGACCACAAGCCAATAGATGATTTTACGCTCTCAAGAGTAGGCTATGAATTCTTGTGTTGGGACGCTTATACGGATTCAAATCCATCTCTGTATAAAGTAACTGATAAGCAAGGACTTTTATACTTTGACTCTTACACTCAGGGGAAGTTTGTAACCGTAGAGAAAAATGGAAGTGACAAAATTTGGTGTTACTCGGGCAGTGATGCGACTCTTGTTGCAAAGTGGAAGTTTGAAACGGTAGAATATAACATTAAATACAAGGACTTTATTGGGGATACATTAACAACAGATATAGTAGTCAGTGTAAACTATATGTATGAAGACAAGCCTGCTAGCACAAGCAAAACGCTTAAGTTTGGTGGGAGTAATGATGATGAAGCTGTTCTAAAGGTGGAATCGTCATATGGCGACACTTTGAATATAGAGATTGACTTCAGTAAAAACGAAACACTAAAATACGCCTACATAGTTGGAAAGTTTGACGCAACCAAACCAGTTGAGTTTGATGGGGAAAGTCCCGACTTTTTAACGGCAGCAAATGTGTCTGGTGTGGCAATGTTTACTATTTCTGGAGAAGAAATGGGAGCTCCTAATGATAACGGGAAATATACGTTGTATCTCTTTGTTTATCAAGTCAGGAAGATTACATACGACATAAGTAGTGCAGACAACAAAGATAATTCTTATTATATAGGCGATGATGGTGAAGCTATTAGTCAATATGTAGTAAGCGGTTATAACTTTTCGGTTATAGATAATACAAAACTTGATAATCCAAACAATCCTTTTGCTTTGGAGAAAATAGGATATACTCCAAATAGCTGGGCGACATATATTTCGTTGGCATCAGGAGAAGTTAAAAAGACAATATTCCAGATAGGTAAAGATGGAAGTTCAGTTAGCGCAGATGTGACTCTTACTCCAATTTGGGTCGCTAATTTAACTAAGGTTCATTTCAATGTAAATGAAGACGAAGCTATTGATACAAAAAATGATATACAGGGAATTGCTTATATTTATTATAAGAATAACTGGGATCCAACAAACGAACTGCCTAATGAGAATTTAGGTGTGTTTTATGAGGAGAGCATGTTAATAGAAACCAACTATAATATTAACAAAGACGCTAAATATAAAAGGCCTATAAAAGACGAGGAACAGCGAATAGCAGTTAAAGCAACAAAAAATTTGGCATATACATTCGATGGTTGGTATATAGGTGAAATTCAAATAACAGACGGAAACGGGATTCTTGTTGAATACGCAGATGGATATATTGAAAATAAAAAATGGGTATATATTAACAAGAACGAAAATGATGTCGTTGAATTAACCGCTAGGTTCAAAGTCGTAGAATTTACCATTACATACGAAATTAATATTGCTGAGGGAGAGGAAGTCAATGATAATATAAAGCCGGATAAAGAAGGAAAAATATATCAAAAGTATAACACCGAGATGAGTTTTTATCTTTACGAAGCCAAAAAAACTGGAAATGAACTCAAAGGCTGGGAAATTATTTCTGAAGAGGCAACTGCATGGGGAGCTAATGGGAGCATCCTTTCTATCGGCGAACTTTACACTGGGAAAAGCGGAAATATTACCGTGAAAGCCAGCTGGGAAGCGTATAAATATGATGTCGACGTATACTACATGGATTCGAATGACGGCATAGGTTCAAGTAAAGTAGATACTTATCCGGCACAAAGTGGTTTTAGTAATAAGCAAGGAGTTGATGGAAAAGTTACTATAAAATTTGGAGATTCTTTTGTCTACGAGATTAGAGATGGAGATAGCGAAGGTACTCCTCAAGAAGAAGATGGAAAAATTGATCCTTTTATTGTCAAAAGAACGGGATATATATTCAAAGGGTGGTCTGCTGTAATTTTTAACTCCACATTAGATAATGTAGTAGAGGGAAATAAAGAAAACAACTTTGTTTTTGACGAAAACGGAGTAATTAAACAAAATTCAGCGTTTACAAGCGATGGAGGTTGGTCGAGAGTTCTTAACAATGGAGAAGGAATAGCTTTCTACGCTGTGTGGGAGGCGAGAGAATATACACTTACTATTGAACTTAGCGACGTGTATGACAGAATGGGCTCAACACCGGCTGCGCCAGATTGGATAAATCCTTATATTCGTCCTAGTGCTGGAGCAGACGCAACGGTTTATATTAAGTTTGATAGCGACGAATTTATTTATATAAGCAAAGAAGGTGGTAAAGAGGAATCTGTTACTACTAAGTCAATAACGGCATCGCGCAATGGATATATCTTCCGCGGTTGGCAGACTGAAGGGGCAACTATTGTTGGAGAAGACGGGACTTTTGAAGACGAATTCTATATAACAAATGAAGACGAATCGAGAACTAACTATGTGCAAGGCGGACAATGGATTTATGATGGCGACAAAGACACCATCTCCTTGACTGCGATTTGGGAGGCTAGAAAGGTTAAGGTTGGATTAAACCTAAACAAAGGAAACGGAACAACAGAGCCATCATTTACTTATGAAGGCGAACCATACAGTTATGTATATATCAAATTTGACACAAGTGAAGTTTATATAAATGACACGCTTATTGCAACAGGCACTAGAAGTGATGAGGTTACTGGAGAGTATTTTGTTCCAACGCGTGCTGGATATATGTTCAGCGGTTGGACGGTAGATTCTGCAGGGCAACGCTACTTTGCAACATCTCCAGATGGTGTTTATGCAACCGTTCAAATGCTGTGGAATAACGACGAAACTGGGCTTGGCAACACTTGGGACGATGATGCCGATGAACCAAATCCAACATACAGATTGTTTGCACAATGGTCGCAAGGTAGAATTGCAGTTGACCTTAACTTAAACGACAGTGCTGACAACAAGGGTTCAACAACAGCGCAAGTTCAGTGGTTAGGTTCTAAGGTAGACAGCCTACTAGGAAGCGATTTAGAAGTCTTTGTATTGATGGACGGCAAAGGGTTCTACATCAGCGCCAGTGAGCCACAACCAATCGAACCATTTGCAGCAGAAAGAGAAGGTTATGTCTTCAAAGGTTGGGCTGCAGATGCAGACGGAACAATTCTTGTTACAAACGAGGCTGGAATGCTTTTGCCAAGTGTTTCAAATGGCGACATTAAAATCACAAACGAATATGGAAATTGGGTTTACACCGATGCAAAGATGACTCTTTATGCTGTTTGGGAAGCAAGATATATAAGGGTAAGAGTAAATCTCAATGATTCGACAGTAAACGAAGATCAAACAACGGAAGCGGAACTTGCGCTTATGGGTGCTGATGACGCCAACAATGTTTATGCAAGATTTGACACAAACGAAATATATATGCACACATCGGGCGGATATGTGCTTATCGCAGACGAGCAGTCGAACACGGCATTTATTCCAAGTCGTGATGGCTACACATTTAAAGGTTGGAAGGTGCAAGGAACAAGTTTGTATATAACTGACGAGTCGACCTTCTACATCACATATACGTGGACAAGCGCAATAGACAACAACGGAGTAAGCGGTTCGACTTTTGAAGCGCAATGGGATGCAGATGTAATTACCATCACCTTTAATGCAAATCCTAAGCCAGACACAGTTGCGACTTACACTGGTTCAAGCACAACGGTTGTTGGATATGCAAAATTCGATTCAGACACTTTGTATAGCAACTACGACTGCACCGAAACGACCGAAGTTGCGTGGCCAACAATGGAAGGTAACTTCTTCGCTCCAAGTGGATATTACGCAGAGCCAGAGGGAACAAACGCAAGCCTTGTAATCAACCTTGCAGGTGCGTTTATGAGTAACGCGTGGGCAAGGATATATGCAACAAAAGGCACAAACTTAGATTTAACACAAAACACTGTCAACCTTTACACAGGTTGGGCAGCATCAACAAAAACTCTTGAATATTACAACGAAAGTGGAAGTTCGGAGGGCGCTGTTGAAGATAGCATCACGGCGGCATCGCAATACACCACTCTTCCAAGTGATACGTTTAGACTTAGCGGATATATGCTTGTCGGCTGGACGACAGAAGACAAGTCGATAATGCTGTATGCAGGCGAAACAATCAGTTGGGACGCAAACAGACAGATTTATCAAACAATTTACACTGCAGGAAAGTTGTTTGCAGTTTGGAAAGAAACAGTTATTCCAATCACGCTGCATCACGACACCTCAAACCTTATCGTTAAAGATAGCAATGGGGCTGACCTAAGTGTAGCAGGCGATACAATTTATGTAGTTTACGACACAAATGTCTTCTACAACGATGCAACACAACTCACTTACACCTTTGTAAGCACAACCGGAGCGACAAAAGAATATGAAAATGTCTATGCAAAGGAAGATACAATTCGCGAACACGAAAACAAGATTGCTTCCTTCTATGCAACAAAGATAGGCTATGACTTCACTGGTTGGGCGCTAGAAAACACAACAGGCGTGCTTGTAACAGACGAAAGAGGTGTTATTCTTGGCACGGAAACTGCTGCAACGCTGAGCGGAGTTTGGAAGAGCGCAACGATAAGAGATTTGTATGACTACTTCACAGTGTCGTCTTATCAGTTGAACATCACAAAAACGGCAGGTTCAACAGTTAACATTGCAACAACGGAAGTTACTCCTTATGGCGAAGGCGAAACAGTGCCAACAATCTATGTAGATTATGGAACAAACAACCTTTACCTCTTAGACAACACAACCAAAACGCGTGTTGCAAGAGTATATTCCGAAATGACCGGATACACCTTTATCGGCTATGGAATTAGAGCGGACAACAACATAGACGTTTTGCAGATTACAAACGAAAACGGAAGTTTTGTATACAACACGACCTACTACGGAAAGACAGATACGATTGAAAATCCATATATTAACGGCGACAATTTGTGGATATATTACAACGCCGATAAGAACGCAAGAACATTCAATTTGGTTGAAATTTATGAGCCAATCGAATATACAATCACTTATGATCCAACCGAAGGCGAAATGAACGGAGTTGCAGAACTTGACTATATTGTTAAGTATACAATTCTGTCAGTGCTTGAACTTCCTACACCAATAAGAACAGGTTACACCTTTGACTATTGGACAGTTAGCCAAACTGAGGGCGGAGCAGCATTAGGAACGACAACTCTTATTACTGCCGAAAATCCAACACCAGCGTGGGTTGACGGAGCAAATTATCTCGGTTCGACTGCTGGCTCAAGAACGCTTTATGGACCAGGCGCGTATGGTGATATCACACTTACTGCACACTGGACGCCAAACCCTTACACCGTTTACATCAACTTAAACGACTCTGCCGACTTAAATGGTTCAACTTTGGCAGCAATCGATTGGGTTGGAACTTCGATAACATCGACAAATGGTGTTGATGGTGCGGTTATCGTTATCTTTGACGGAACATATATGTCGATATCTGCTGACACATCAACAGAGGCAATCGAGCCATTCACAGCAAGCCGTGAAGGTTATGAATTTGCCGGTTGGGCAGTGGCAAGTGGAGAGTTTGTAACCGACAGACAAGGTATTTTCTTGCAAAATGTCGATGGATATATTAGGGACGGCAAGTGGATATATGCCGACAGCCTAACCCTTTATGCACAATGGACGGCAAACAAGTATGAGGTTACAACAAACTACAATGTTCCACCAGCATCAAAATCGAAAGATGTAACACTGTTAAGTGATAAAGACACAAAATACTTTGAATTTGATACAACAAACGTTTACCACGGTGATATTAAATATTCTCAAACCGAATTTATTCCATCAAGAACCGGCTACACCTTTAAAGGTTGGGCGATTGCTACAAAAGGTGGAAATTCGTTTATCACACTTATCGATGAAACCGGCGCATTTATTCCAAATGTAGCCGACGGCGACACAAACTACACCAACGATCTGGGCAACTGGATAAATCCAAGCGAAGTAACAATTTACGCTCAGTGGGAGATAATCACCTATGATGTTTACTTCTATTTGGGCGAAGGTGGTTCTGTTGGAAGTGATGTAAATGCAGAATATGTAAGCGGACAGGTTGAACTTTCTTCTGTCATCGCTACAGGCGGACAACAGATATATACAACAGAATATTCTCTTATTATTAAACTATCCTATGATATAGAAGGCGAAACGGGAAGTAACGAGGGCAGCGGAAAATCTATCACAACTTACAGTTCTCAAGAAATTTTGAAAGTTGGATACACTCTTGAAAAATGGATTTTTGCCGGATATGTAACTCCTCAAAACCTATCTGCTCCACTTAACGTTTGGACGGATATTGCAAACGACAATATCACAAATGGATACAAAATCGATGGTGCTCCAAACTATGGATCGGTGCTATACTACGCACAATGGAAAGTTAACGAATATAGAATCGAACTAAAACCTAAGGTTGAAGGGGAACTCTATCCTAAAGAAACTTCAACTATTCCAGGCAAAACAACAGTGATTGAAAATGTAGAATTCACCGAAGTTGCGCCATTTACACTTCCATTTACTGCTAAGGGATACACCTTTAACAGTTGGTCAATTTCAACAACACAATCTAATGTAACAGTAGAAAACAAAGATATAACTCAACTTCCTGGATGTGCGGAAGCGACCTTTACAACGACACAAGATGTCATTGACTTTATCGCTGCCAACGGAGAGGTTGGACTTTACACCTACGAACTTGATGGCGTAACAACCTATTATGCGTTTGGGCTTAACACTGCAAATGGCGGAATTGCAACCTTGTCTGGAACTTGGGATCCAATACCATACAAAATCAACATCGACAGTGCCGACACCGACAATCAAGGCCACGAACTTACTTCTCCAACAATTGTCGATGGTTTGGTAACAGAATATACAACAAACTATGATGCTTATCAACAACTTGCCGGCGTGGTATGTAACGGATATATCTTTGCTGGTTGGGCAGTTGGCGATCCAAATGCAGAAGTAAGAACAATCGAAATCGATGCAACACAATATCAACAAGTGGGCGATTACTTCAACGTTGAAGCGGTTAGAACGCCAGGTATCTACAAATATCTCGACTATTATTACGCATACAACTTGTCAGCAGACGGAAGTCCAGTAACAATTTATGCAACTTGGGCTCCAGGATACGCAAAATATAAGATCAACATTATGGTTGAAACTGAAAGCGGAGATTATTCAACAACAACCTATTCAATCGAAACGGAAGGTATCTCCGGAACACCTGTTCCAACTGAGGACAACGCCCTTTATGAAGTTGTAAATCAATATTTGATTGAACACCCAGATTTCTTCGACTACACAAAGGGATATAAATACAGCGACAAATATTATTCAACGAACCAGCCAGAAGATTCGATCACAATCTTAGGTAACGGCACACTTGAAATTTATCTTTACTACGACTATGAAACCTACACCATAACCTATGTTGATTGCGATTCGACAAAAGACACATACACAACAACTTACAAGATGTCAACAACGGAAATCTTCGTTCCATATTACACCATCAACGGAAGCGAACTTATTGGATATAAGGTTAAGGGAACGGACGGTGCGGACAATAACTGGCTTGAAAGTTACGATCTTGACATCAACAACAATAAGATTTCTGACTATGTAGTAAAATTGCTAATTGGTTCAGGGTTATACGGAAATGTAACTCTGTCGGCACAATTTAAAGATGTTGAATATATCGTTGCCTTTGATGCAAACACAGATGGCCTCAACTCAATGTTAAGCGGTATGACCGCACCAGTAACCGAAGTGCCATACTCACAACCAACCCTCTTAACGCAAAACGGCTTTAACCTTTCTGGTTACACTTTTGCAGGGTGGTCGTTTAACGGTGCAGATCCAATAGACGTTACTGGCAACTTACACCTTGTTGCAGACGTTGCCGCAAACAACGAATCGGCACAAGAATATATCAAAACTCTCGAAGAAGCAGGAGTATACTACTACACCTTTGCCGGAGCAACATATTACTATGCTTACAAACTAACCAATGTTAAGGGCGAAGTTGTTACCCTTGATGCAATTTGGGAGGCAAATTACATCGAAGTTACACTTAGATTAAATCCAACTTCCGATGAAGTTTCTGTTCCTAAGTTTGTTTATAACGATGTTGAATATAGCACAGTATATGTTCGCTATAACACCACAGAATACTATGTAAAACAAGACGAAGAATATATCTACATCGACAACTTCTTGCCAGAGAGAACGGGATACATCTTTGCAGGGTGGTTCTATAACTCGACAGACGGAGTTAAGATGTCCACCGAAACAACAGACGGAGTTGTTACGATGGTTGTTTCTTGGAACTACACCGCAGAGGCATTAGGTTCCGTTGAATGCTTTGGCGACAGACCAGTTTACCTGTATGCAGCGTGGACGCCAAGAACTTACACGGTTATCTATAACAGCAATGGCGCAAATGTTGGCACGGGCGCTCCAGTAAGACAGACTTTCACATTCGGCCAAAACGATATGAACAGTTTGCGCGTTTACACCGATGCACAAACCGGCTTTGCAAAGATTGGTTATACTTTCCAAGGTTGGTCAACAGACTACATAGCAATTGACGACAATGTAGAATTTTATGCTGAAGAACTTATCGCAAAATATGCCGATGGGCAGACACAGATTCTTGATAATCTGCTTGAAGATTCCTTGCTTTATAAGTTGTTGCTCTATGGAACTGTCAACTTGTTTGTCGTTTGGAAAGCGGACGTTATCACAATCACATTTGATCCTAACGATTCCCTTTCGGCAAATCCAAATGGTTCAACAGAGGCAACTTTAGACGGCGGAAATGTAACTATTATCGAAGGCACAAACAGATCTCAAAAGGGAGTTAACTACGACTATAACATTGGCGACCTTCCAACATATTTAAGAGACGGATATGAGTTTAGAGGTTGGTCGAAGACGCAAGTTATGTCTTCAGGACTCACGTATGATGGCATAACCAGACAGGTTAAAGATGCAGAAGGGCATATAATTGAACTTGTTGCAGAAACCACACCAGTAAACAATGACAACTTTGAAAATGCATCAAGCAAAACGGTTACTCTGTTTGCGGTTTGGACGGCAAGATCTTATCTAGTTACCTATAACTCAAACTATGGCGCAGTAAACCCAACATACAGCGATCCAATCTTGGCAGTATTTGACGAAAACTACACCTTACTCACATTTGACAGCACACACCTTGCAATCAATGTCGGCTATAGTTTTGCCGGTTGGGCAGTTAACGACCGTTTAGGCGCAATCGAATATCCTTGTCAAGAAGACACAGTGATCAAGTGGACTTATCCAGCAGCAACAACCTTCTATGCACAATGGATAGAAAACAGATACACAATTCTCTTTGATGACGGCGTTGAAGCAGACGATCCAACGCAACCAACACTTCTTCCAGGAAAGACAGACAGCATAACTGACATCTTATACACCGCAGTTCAATCGTTTAACGATGTTTATGAGCGTGCAGGATATGAGTTTGACGGCTGGAAAGTTCTGTCGGTTGACGACACGAGTTACGCAGAAAATCCACTTGCTCCAACAATTCTCTCCTCCGACGTGTATAAGAGTGTTGAAGAAGTTGTTGCGGCAATTCCAACGTTGGGCGGAACATTCTTTGAATATATAAGCACAACCGGATTGAAGACGTATTTTGTTCATAAAATAAGTGCAAAAGCCAACGGAGAGGTAACACTTACTGCAATGTGGAAGGCTCTTCCAGTTGCATATAGAGTGGAATATCACGTAGAAACAATCGACTCATCAAGAAATGCGCAAACAGACGAAGAGCGCGAATATGAAATGATAACAATTTACACTGACGAAACAAGAACCGACACCGCTCCAGCAAGAGCGCAAGCCGGAACAGTGCTTGTTATCGACGATTACACCGGCTACGCACTTACTTGTGAAGAGAGAGCATACTTTAAGGCGTATGCAAACAAATATGAAACAAATGGTGAAAACAACTCACTTATCGTGCTTGGCGATGGCTCACTTGTTGTAAAACTCTACTACACACGTGCAGCCTATGAAGTTTTGATGACAAACGGCAAAGGTATTGCATCGTCATCGCTTACATCTAAGAGCACAAAAGAAGATAAGGCAATCGATGGCGCAAAACAAGGTGGAGTTGAAACCTATGCTTATTCAGTTTACTACAATGAAATTATCCAATTTGGAATTGAAATGCGTCCAGGTTACAATCAACCAACAGTATACAAAGGTTTTTCTTCCAGTGATGAAAGAGTTGGAACGGTTGGCGACACTTATGTTGTGCTTGGCGCGGAAATCTTCTACTTAGAAGCATCTCCAAACACCAACACACCAGTTAAGGTGTATGCATACCTTGAAGAGATCAACGGAAACACCGGAAAAGAAACACGCACTTACAAACTCTATGAAAATGTCGTTTCGGTTGGACTTACAACTGACACCACATTAGGACTTGACGAATCGGATTCAGTCGACTTAGTTGTTCTTAAAAACGAAGAATCCAACTGGAGTTATAACTTGCAGTATGTTGGATTTAAGTATGAGAAATACACAATCACTTACACGCTTAATGGTGTTGAAACAAACACAACAGTTGTTGAAGGAAACGGCACAACAATCATAAGCGTTTACTTTATGAGAAATCAATTTACTGTTTCTCTCGACCTTGGAACAGGAATCCAAAGCGTTTCGGCAAGTTCGGTAAATGCACTTATTGATGAGGTTGTTGACAGCACTGAAAAAGTGGATATCAAAGCATACTATGGAGACATTCTTATCATCGACGCAAAATCAAAGCCAGGATATACCTTCTCGCACATCTGGGTGTTAAGCACAACAGGTGCATCAAGGGCGTATACTCAAGTTGAAGTTGGTTCGGTGGACGCAACTTACACCGCTCAAGCAACCGCAAAGCCATACACCATCATTTTGAATCCTACAGCGGGCGGAACGGTTGAACCATCAAGCATCACTGCAACCTATGACCAAGTAAAAGAAATCACACCAATTCCAGTTAAATATGGTTGGACTTTTGCTGGTTGGGCAACGGAAGAAGTGGTTGAAAGCAATGCAAGAACAGATGTAACTGCAGTTGAAGAGATAACAGAAGCGGGACTTTACTTTATCGGCGGAAGATATTACGCATTTAACCTTGCAACCGGCGAATTAGATAACCTTACGGCAACCCTCTTTGCTTGTTGGACGGCAACTGTATACACAATAAGATATAGACTTGGCAAAGATGCAACCTTAAACGAAGATGTAGAGGGTTACGCACAAACTGAAGACTATTATACAATAACATATACTATAGAAGATACATTTAACTTATTAGATAAGACTCAAGTAACCAGAATCGGTTATACTCTATCTACGTGGACGGTAACAACTCACGATGCAATCTATAACGCAGAAGTTTGGAAGTCAGAGCCACTTAAAGAAGGGGCAGAGATTTCGGGGGCATACGGAAATGTAACCTTGGTTGCAACCTTTACAGCAAACACATATAAAGTTACCCTTTATCAAAACTCAGCAGAAGATGGAAGCGACACAGTAAAGACAGAAACGGAAGCAACTTATGACGACTTATTCACCTTCCCAACAATGGCAACGTTAGGCTGGACGAAAGCCGGATATAACTTCTTTGCTTGGTGGGATATAGCAGAGTATTTAGACAAGGATAAGGAACAACAAAAACTGCACGAAGTTTCTAACGTAGATGGTGGTTCGATAACTTGGAAATATCCAAAAGATATGGAATTCTTTGTTCACTGGGCGCCAGGAGAAACAGCAATCACAATCAATATCTACAAAGAAACATTGTCGACCGGCGAATATGCAGATCCAGATGTATACACAGCGTGGAAAGCCGAAACAGACTCGTTCTTTGATGTTCTTCAAGATATGGCAGAGAACGTATTAAATGGCGTTGTCGTTACAAACGGCGACTTGGCAACCACACAATTTAACTACACAGGATTCTCTTATGCTTACTTTGAATATTACCTAAATGATGTAAAACAAAATGAAATTGAAGACGCAACAAAAGACGAAGAGGGTAGATTCAAATATACAACAAAGAAGAATCTTCAAATTATTGCAACCGGCGCAGGAACAAGAATCGACCTTTACTTCACCAGAAACAGTTATGACCTTACACTTACAATTTCGACAGCAGAATCGGGGTATAACAATGGTATTGCAAGCGTAACATTAAACGAAGACACAATTGTTACAGAATCAATACAAAAGACCTTTAAGTATGACGAAGCAATAGAAATTTCTGCCACCCTACAACCTCACGGCTACACGTTTGCCGCTTGGATTGTTGAAGGCACAACTCCAGCAAATCTATCTGCAAACCTTATGACTGTGCAGACAATCAAGATGGGCGCAGGAGATGTAATTCTCACTGCAACTGCAAACTTAATCATATATCAAATAACCTATATGCCAGAGGGTGGTTCTATACGCGGAAAGGCAGAGGAAGATTACGACATAACTTACCACATCGAAAAGGAAATCACTCTTCCAGAGATAGTAAGAGTTGGTTATGACATCGTTGGTTGGAAGGCAAGTGGAGATGACAACAACTGGAACGAAGAAACCTATGTTTCTCCAGTTGCAGCAGGAAAATACGGAAACGTAACTCTCACTGCTCAATGGGAAGCAAAGAAAGTTGCCGTTACGCTTGATATGAACGCCAAAGTTGGAACTGTTTCGGAGGCGAAGTTTGTGTATAACGGCGTAGAATATTTTGAAGTGTATGTAGAATATGACACCACAAAAATCTACGTTAAGACATCGGCAGAAGGTGCAGAGAGAGATGAGTATGCACTGATAAGCGACAATGACACAGATGTTAAGTATTTCAACATCGTTCGCGAAGGCTATGACTTCTTAGGTTGGACAATCACCAAAGATGGCGTGCTTGTTACTAACGAATATGGACAACTTAACTCTCCTTGGAGCACAGAATCAATTGGCGACACAGCAGACACCTCTTACACAATCACATTCTTTGCAAAGTGGGATCCAAAGATATATTATCTTACTGTAAAGACATTCAACGACCACACAAATAAGGAAGTTCCAAATGTAAACACCATTGTAAGAGCAGCCAATCCAGAAGAACAAGACAACGTTGTTTGGGATTCTGCAAACGAGCACTACACCGTTACCTTTGACACCGAAATCTACTTAAGAGCAACGATGAACACAGGATATTCGTTTGTTAAGTATACAGTTGCTTCTTCCGAAAAATCACTTTCGTATAGCAACCCAGATAACAACTTTAAGATTTACACCTACAGCGAAAACACCGTGCTTACAATTCACATTGCAAACAACGAATATACAATAGAATATGACCAGCACAATAGAAAAGCAGATGTTGGACCAATTCCATCGCAAGTCGCTTACTACAACGAGGCTTCCCTTCTTGTGTCAGGCCCAGACAACTACTTCTTAAAGGGCTATGATTTTGCAGGTTGGAAGATTGGCGCGTATGACGACACAGGCATCGAAACATTTAAGGGCGTAAGCGTAGTTAAACCAGTTTCGGCAGCACTTGTTCACGATGGATCGGCAGAGGGCATTAGAGCCGCCGTTACGGAATATCTTGTAAATGCCGGAAACGCAAACGGAATCTATGCATACTCTTATAACGATGTAACATATTACTATGGCTTTAACTTAAGCGTTGGAGTAAATCCAAATGTTCTTGAAAATGGCGAACTTCAACCAAATCCAGAAGTTGCAAACACCATTGTGATTGTTTGTCCTTGCTGGATTGAAGGTGTTGCATTCTATGACATCTTAGTTTACCTTGAAGGTTTGGACGGAAAGTATTATCTTGATGTTGAATTGAAAGATGCCGGAGAGTTTACAACCCACACTCAAAACGCAAACTACGGCGGACAGGTTATGAGTAAAACGGCAACTCACATCACAATCTCTCCATACAGTTATCGAGGATTTAGTTTTGCAGAAACCGTAGAAGACGTAAATGGCGAAACATTCTCTTCAGTAACTTCGATTATTGTTGCAGCAGATGATAGCAGTGATGTTATTCTCTACTACACTAGAAACACCTACAATATCACAATCAACGTTCCACTTAAGGGAATTAAAGAAATCACCGTTGTGGACGGAGAGGGAACTGAATCTATTACAGAAACAACAATCAAAAAAGCAAAATATTACAGCAGTTTGCAGTTTACAGCAGTTGTTGCCGATGGTTACACCTTTAACTATTGGATTGTTTCTACAAACACTCAACAGAGAGTTACAGAAGCATATATGGAAATCAAAAATGTTCAAAGTGCATACGACATTGCAGTAAATATCACCGCAAATCCACAATATTACACCCTACAATTTAAACTTCAAACACTTGAAGGAGTGCTTGAATCGGGTTGGGAAAATGATGAGTTTACAACAGTTGGCTTGACTCTTGGTGCATCTATGGCGCCAGTTGACAGCACAATCACACTTCTCACCTTCGGCACTTCAAAAAATATCTATGACAGCAACGAAATAGCATACACCTTAAACGAATTTATCACAACTTATTACAGCGGTTACAGTTTGTCGTCGATTGTTGACCTTGTTGTTACCTACAACGATGCGGCATCGTATAGAGATGCGATAAACGGCGTTTATACAAAGGGTGAAATTTCAAATCTTATCGTTTACTTAAAACTTAACACCTACACTCTTACCTTAACTCAAGGCGTGATTGGACTTAAATCTTTAAGTGCAAAAACGGGCGATTTTGTTACCGAAATCACCGAAGAGGGCAGTTTGGTAAGAACTTACACAGTTTACTACACTCAACTTGTCGAACTAAAATATGAAGTTGCACCAGGATACAAGGTTGTAAGTCTTGAAAACTGGACTATTACATCGACAGCAGAAATCACTCTTGCAGGAGATATAACAGGCTACAACGGAACGGTTACCTTTAATATGGTAAGCAACAACGTAAACGTTAGACTTGCTCCAGAACCACAATACGTAAAGATTACACTTGCATATCACCTTGAAACATTTAAAGATGGCGAATATGACGACGAACCTTACACCACGCAAGAGGCGTATGGACTTACCGACAAGGCGATTGAATTGCTTTCGGACATCAAAAAGGCAGGCGAAGAAGAGGATGTTTACATCAGTTTCACAAATGCAGATCTTGTAGTTATCGAAGGCTTTACCTACACAAGTTTCATTACAGGAATTGTCGTTAACGGCGATATCGAAAACTTCCCAACAGTGATAGACGTGTTCTACACAAGAATCCTTGTTGACCTCAGTATCGACCTTGGACTTGGAGTTGAATCTGTTCAACTTAGCATCAACGAAGAGGGATACACCGTAGAGCAAACACTAAGCACTTCATCGGTTGTATCTGTTAAATTTGATGCAAATGTAACCCTTACAACAACAGCAAAAGTGGGATACACAGCAACAACTTACACCATTATGGGCGAAGACAAGCCAGTAAACGCAGAGTGGCAATTCATCTTTAAGATGCCAGCAGAAGAAGTTACTGCAATGGCAAATGCCCTTCCAAATGCTTATGAAATTATCCTCGACCTAAACGGCGGAAACAGAATCAACATAACCTACGACAACGACGCAGCAACAAAAGTAAGAGATAACAAAGTTTATGTTGTATATGATTCTAAATCAATCTACTCAACCGTTTCTAAAACAGAGCCAGCAACATATCTATCTAAAGACCTTATCTCAACAATCACTGCAGAAAGAAAGGGTTACAGTTTTAGAGGTTGGGCATTAACAAGCACTGCAAGTTTTGACGAAGTTATCATCGGTATAAGCGGAACGCTAAACAACAACTGGATTGTTGCTGAAAACGAAACAATCTACGCAGTTTGGGAGGCATATCAATACACCGTTGGCATAAACGCCGGAACTCCAAAGGTTGTTGTTGGAATTAACTCAACTGTCGGCACAACCGCAGCAGCAACTTATGACACCGCACTCAACATCACAACTTACTCGCAGAGATTTGGTTATAATGGTTACGACTTCGGCGGTTGGTCAACTTCAAACGAGGCAGGAAGTGTAAGCGAAGCACAACTTATCGAAGAGGTATTTGAATTTGCCGATGTAAACGAACTCACATCGCAAATCACAGCATACCTTAGAGGGCTTGGCGACGCACAAGGCATCTATCTATACACCCACGTTGAAGACGGAGAGACAACAAACTATTACTTTGCCTTCAACTTAACCGATCAACAAAATGCAAGGTTTGACATCTATGCTTGTTGGATCGCAAAAGAATATAAGATTACCTACGAAACTAACGGCGGTTCGATTATCGACAGATTGCTCCACGCTTCAAACACAAAATATAGCGAAGTGGAGGCTGACAGCATATACACCTACAGTTACACAATCGAAGAGACCTTTGCTTTGCTTGCAGATCAAGAAATCTTGCTCACAGGTTACACGCTTGTTTGTTGGAATAGACTAAACGTGCTAGACGGATCTGGTTGGTCGGCATCAAAATATGCTCAAGCAGAACGCGTTTCAAGAGTTTACGGAGATGTTACCCTCACTGCTGAATATACCGCAAACGAGTATTACATCAATGTGCGCATCGGTGGATACAAAGTTGATATGGCGGCAAGCGGTTCGGAACTTATCATCACCGCTCACGACTTCACCGCGTCCGAAATCACAAACCCATACAACCTTTCCGGATATGCCTTTGTTGGTTGGACTCTTATCAACGCAACCGTTACCGAAGTGAATATGAACGAACTTACAAGCATCACCTACAATAACGGATACGTTTATAACGGCGAAACATTTAGCGAACTTGTTGATGCAATTTCAAAATATCTAAACGACATATCGGCAGACGCAGGAATTTACTATATGAATGATAATAGGGGAGTTGAAAGATACTTTGCTTATAATCTATCTATGGATCCAGGCGCAAATGCTTATGTATATGCTTGTTGGGTAGCAAAGGAATATAAGATTACCTATGAACTTGGCGAAGGAAGACTTACAGAGGCAACTCTTGAAGATCCAGCATTTGAAGATTTAGGAAACGGAAAGTATGAATTTACTTACACAGTTGAAAGTGGAATAATTATCGAACGCCACTCAACCCTTCAACTTGTAAAGCCAGACCAAATCATTTGCGCCGGCTACGCTTTGGCAAATTGGAAACTTACAGTTGATCCAAGCAGTTTAGACTATAACTCAGTTACTTGGTCTAAGAGCACATACAGTGCAGGTTCGTCAGTAACAGATGCGTTTGGTAACGTAACTTTGACGGCAACATACAGCGTAATCACTTACCGAATCACCTATGATTATCAAGGCGGAAGAAATGTCGATGGCGAAAGAGTTTCAAGCGACAACGTTTACACCTACACCATCGAAGAAGAATTTAATTTGCTTATGAAAACCGAAGTAAACAGAACAGGTTACACCCTTTCTGGTTGGACGGTAATAGAGATAGAAGGAACAGACTACAACAGCGAAGTTTGGGAAATAGAAAAGACCTTTACAGCAGGCGAAACGATAAGTAGAGGCGCTTACGGACACGTAAAACTTAGAGCAGTTTGGGAAGCAAACAAATATACCGTTTATGTAAACTATAACGACGAAACAAAGTCGACAAAGGTTAACACAGAAATCTATCCAGTTGAATATAGAGATGCCGTTTATGGCACAGCATTACTTATCAAAACACCAGAACTTGTTGGATATAAGTTTGTTGGTTGGACGACAACTCCAAACGGAAGTGATGAATCACAGGGCGGATTCACCGATCCAGCGGATATAATTTCAAAAGGTATCTACCACATCGGCGAAAACTACTATGTATACAACCTTGCAACAGGTGCTGATGGTTCGACCGGCGAAGTTGAAAACTTGTCGCAGATGATATATGCCTTGTGGGAAGCACAAAATGTCGACTACACAATCGCATTCGTATTTGAAACACTTGACGGCACTGCATATACAAACGACGGAACAAACGAAAATACAGGCGAGGCATTGATTCCTTCGATAACAGGCAATCAGTGGCTTGCAGATACAACGATAACAATCGAAGAAATTTTAAACAAAGTGCTTGAATCAACCGGCGGAAGTGATTATCCAGTTGTAAATGGATTCTCAGTTGACCAAACGAAGATTCTTTTAGCAAACATAAACGCAGATGGCTCGACAGTTATCAATGTTACATATTCAAGAAATTACTACGACCTTGCAGTCGATGCCGACACTGGAATAAGTGGAATAACTGTTACTTCGGCAGAGAGAGAAAGTTTGATTGTTGAATATGTAAGAAGAACGACAACTGCATACAGCGTAAGATATGGCGCAAAGATAAAAGTAACCGCAACAATCAACAATCCAGGCTATCAATTTGAAAAGTTTATCTTTATCGATGACGAAAACGCAGACGGAATTGAATATAGCGGAGATGGCATCGAAACGGTAGACAACACCTATTCAACAACACTTACAATGGGATACATTTTGGGCGCATACATAAAGGCGTATGCAACCGAAAGAACCTATGACATTATTATGCAGGCAAACAAAGGACAATATCACGCTGCAGACGGCTCGACATCAACATCTTACACCCTTACGGGCAGCAGATATATGATTGATGTTGTAGATTTGTCAGCAGTTACCGGCTTTGAAAGAGATGGATTTACTCTTCTTGGTTGGAGCAGCGACGAGTTTGCAAGCGAAGGCTTTACAACTTACACAATGACCGGCGTATATAGAGAGTCGGTAACCTTGTATGCAATTTGGGGCGTTGACTACTACGCAGTAAACATTCAACTAGATGCCGGAATTGACCCAGCGTATGTAACAATCAATGGTTCTGTTGCAATCTACAAACTTATCAGTTTTGAAACAACAGTAAGTATCAAAGTTGAAATGCAAGGGGTTGACAAAGGCTATTATATCTCTAGAATAAGTTACTCAATAGACGGTATCTCCGTAGATGATGCAACACAAACCTATGACCAGGCAAAGACAGACGATTACCTCTTCACCTTTACAATGCCAGAAACAAATGTTGTTGTTACTATCGAAACAGAATATCGCACAGACGCACAAATTCTTGTATACTATGTTCAAGAGGGTGTTTCGGGAATTGGCGATGCCGAATTTATCTCCGATGAAGTTGATTTGGCAGCAAGAATTGCTCTTCTTGGAACAGACCTTGCTAACTACTCAGTAGGGAAGTATAACGACAGAGCGTATGTAATACTTAAAAACTTAACAACAAACGACAGAGTAACATTAGGCTACCTTGCCTCTGTTATTCCATCATACAACGGATTTGTTGCAAGTTACTTCAACAATGGCGGCAGCATCGAAGATCCAGAAATCTATGTTGAATATAACAACGCAATAAACCCAGGCGATGCAGGCGCAGAATTTACAACTGTTTATGTATACTTCACGCGCTATGACTACACTCTTACCCTTGTTGACACCGCAGAAGACAAGATAAGCACACTTACAGCAGCACAAGTGATTGCAGGAACGGTTAACACAACAACGACAGAGGGCGTTTATGACGTAACCTTTGGCGCAGAAGTTTTGCTTACAATTCAAACCGAAGTCGGATATCATCTAGACGGATTCACATTAAACATCAAAGGTTCAATGAACTCTCCAGTAGGCGAAAAAGACATCGACTTAACCGGAATTTTGACGCCAGACACAATCTACACCTACACCTTTGGAAATGGCGTATCAATCTCAATCACCTTGATGCCAGGAATGGACGAAACATACATCTTAAGATATATGCCTTGCTACGACTTAGTTCTTGCCGCAGTTGCAGCGCCAGATATTCACAAGATATACTATTACAGAAATGACGGCGTAAGCGAAGAACCTTACGAGCAAGAAGTTGCCTATGGCCAGCCATACGAAATCTACAAGATAACAAGTGTCGGCGTAGACGGAGCAGATTGGAGCAGAGAGGGATATAGTTTCATCGGTTGGGCAGAATCTCAACCAGCAGCAAACGCAGAAGTTGTAAGTTACTATGACACCCTAATAACAACTTACGAGGCATACAACAGAACAAGCGACATAACCCTTTATGCAATTTGGGTTACAAACACATATAAACTTACCTTTGTTGTCGACGAAGAAACGACAGTGTATATGAACGAAAGTGCTACATCGGCAAGAGAGTTGTATGTAAGTTATGGCGCATCGACATATAAATCGAGTAGAACTGCTTACTCCGCATCGACAAGCACAGGCGGAAGATACACCATCGAAGACGACTTCCCATATTTGCCAGCAGGCACAACTTACCTTTCTGTAAGAGCAGAAAAAGACGGACATTCGTTTGTTGGTTGGGCAACGACAGAAAATGGAAAGTTAAATGATGGCGACGAAACCTTTACCGCAATCCTTATCGATGACAAGGGTAGCATAAGAAACGGAGTTTGGACATATACAGCAGGCGACATCAACCTCTATCCAATCTATCGTTTGGCGCAATACACCTTAAGAATTTCGGCAAACGAAAAATACTTTGAATCGTTTGGTGCAACTGATGGCGACTTAGTTTATGAACCACTTAAACCATCGGAAAGCGGATATTCAAACGGATATGTAACACTGCTTGCAACAACCGAATTTGGAACAAAACTGACCCTATCTTACACCGTTCAAGCGGGATATGAATTTGACTCGTGGAACAACTCACTCGTTCAAGAGGAAGAGGGTGTTTACACCATTGTTATTCCAGCAGGAAACATAACCTTGTTGCCAACAGCAACACCTATCGTTTACACTATTACCTTCAACGGAAACACCACAGAAAACTATAGACAAGAGGGCGAAAACTATACCACTGAAGAAGGTTCGTTTATGCTTGACAGAGAACTTGGCGAATATCAACCAGGAATAGCATACACCGAATTTAAGCAGGGCTTTAGATACGATGAAATCACAAAATTCAACACTCCAAACTTCAAACTTTCTGGATACACCTTTAGAGGTTGGGCTTGGGAGGCAAATGCAACGGAAATTGACTTTGCTTACGACTACTCAATGCGTTATACCTTCACCGAAGACAAAACATTGTATGCCGTTTGGGAGGCTCGTCAGGATACCGAATATGAAGTTGTCCTCTCCTTCCAAAACACAGACGGAACGACAACAGATGTTTCGGTTAAACTCACCGGAAAGACCAATGCAAAAATCACTCAAGAGAACGTTCAAACCGCACTTGAAAGAGCGTTTAATGAAAGACTATACAACCCAGGCGAAGTAATTGAAGGTTTTGAATTTAACTTCAACGCAGACGAAGTTGACACATACATCGGCGGAGATGGAAAGTCAAGTGTTACGGTAGATATAACGAGAGTTGTCAATACCTACACCTTTGTTATCACGCCAGAATCGAATGTGGAAGAGTTGTCGATTGTCTTTACTAACCCAGGGCAAGATGCAACAACTGTAACTGCAAACGCAGGCGAAGAAGTAACAACGACAACCTTTGATGTTGCTTATGGCGTTCAAATCACCTTCACTCCAAGAATGGTTGAAGGCTATGAGGTTGCAATATATTCGATTTACTCAGCATACGAAGGCTCGTTTGACACAACAAAACTTGTCGACAGTGCTGACCTTTCGGATAGCAGACGTGAAGGCGATGTGTTTAGATATGTTGCAGTTGAATTTGGATATTACATCACACTTTCAACTGAGGCTCACGTATACAGAGTTACCTACCACAGAAATTACACCGAAAGCGACGAAACAATAGCGCAAATAAGCGTAAGTTATTCAAGTTACTTCACAATAAGTGGCGTTGTTGTAAACGGAATAACTTGGGCGCGTATGGGTTACAACTTTATGGATTGGCAAGACGACGAGGGGCAAGACTACATCGCCGAACAATCGATTCCATTCCTATTTAGCAAAGATTTAGACCTCTACGCTCAATGGGAGGCAGTAACTTACACCGTTACCTACCTTGAAACGTTTGCATCGACAAGCAGTGATTATACTCAGGTTCTCACCTATGACCAACTTGAACTTTTGAATATGAACCCATTCACAAGAACGGGATACAAATACGCAGGTTGGACAATGGTCAATGGTGGCAGAGACATAAGCGTTTTGATTAACCCACCAGAAGACAACAACTTTGAATCGATTGAAGATGTTAAAGCGTATATTGCAGAAAATCAAACCTTAACTTCGGGCAGTATATATAGATATGTATACAGCGGAACAACCTATTACTTTGGATACAACCTATTAAATATCATTCCAGACGCAAACGGCTACTCTTACACCGGAAACTATGTATACGCAGTTTGGGACGCAATCGTATATACCGTTAAACTAGACCAAGGTAGAGGCGAAGACAGACAGCAGATTCAACTTGAAGCAAAATATCAAAACGAAGGCTTCACAACCTTTGAATATGACAGAGTTTACACAATTTCTCCATTCGTTGAAGTTGCCAACTGGTCGTTCCAAGGATACGCATTCGATGGTTGGTATTACTACGCAAACAACGATACTTCAACAAGCAAAATCTTCCTTACCGCAAGCAATCCAGCCGATATTATGAACACAACCTTTAACTTTGCAAATCTTACAACAAAAGACAACGAAGAGATAATCCTGTATGCTGAATGGGCTCTTGGAAGCACAACTTACAAAATATATGTTGCATATCAAGAGATTGTAAACGGCAGAATAGTTTACGGCGGAAATGACGAAGTTGAAGCAGCAACAGTCAGCGACCGTTCGGAAAAGGAAATAAGTGCAGAAAACGCCTTCCTATATCTAACAAACAGAGATTACAAGTTTAGATACGGATTCTCTTACGACATAACATACAACGCAAACAAGAGTGTGATAATTCAAGGAGATGGCTCTTCAATTGTTAGAGTTTATATGGCAAGAGATTACTTTGACATCACATTAAACTATGGCGTAGGAATCACAAGCGCATCAGTTAAAACGACCGACTTCATCAAATTACTTTCGTCAAACGTTGCATCGATAACATACAGTGTTCTGTTTGGTTATGAAATGGAAATCACCGGAGTTATCAAAGTTGGATATACCTACGGCGACCATATCTTTGTAAATGACGAAGGAATCTACACCATCACAAAACAAAGCGAAAGCGTGCGCGAAGGCGTTACAACCGTTGTCTTCAAGGTTAACACCGTTGCCGCGAAGATGGAAGAACTCCGCTTGACATCGCTTGTGCTTGACACAATCGCAACGCCAAGAGAGGACACTCCATTTGCAGTTAAGGTATACTTTGCAGGCGACCAAACAACAGATTATGCCTTTGGCGAACCATTTGAAATCGGCAGAGGAACTCTGTTTGGAACGACCGATGCGCCAATTCCATACAACCTTCAAATGTTGCTTGCCGCTCTTGCAGATTTGGAAATCTCGATTGTCGGCTTTGACAAAGATAACATAAGAGTGGAATATGTTAACAGCAATTATGACGAAACAACAGACGGATATCTGTTAAACGGAAACGGATTGTCAGAGATTCACTATTACTTCTACAGACAACAATTCCGTATCACCTTCTTGTCAGTTGCAGGCGGTGGCGTTAAGAGATTGCCAGCCAGCACAACTGCGGTAAGTGGCGACTTAATCTCAGTAAATTTCGAGTTGTATAAGGGTTATGACATCAACGAAGAAGAACAAGTAACCTTCTACAGCGAGGGCGAAGTTAAGAACGCAATCGTAAGACCGGTATATCAAAGCACAACTGAATATACACTTTCGTTCACAATGCCTACAAACGATGTCGAAGTTCAAATCAACGTAATTCCAAGAGATGACACCTATTACACCGTTCGCTACTCGTTTGCAACAATCGATGGGCAGTATGGCGACCATGAGGGCAATGTTGGAAGATTTAGTGAAGGATACAGAACGACAGGCGTAACCGGAACAGAACTCACCGAAGATATGATTAGGGAAGCGGTTGAAAAGATAATGGCAGAAGATAAGACTGCTTACTTCGACCCATACAACATCTTTGCAGTAGAGGGCGTTCCAGCGAGAATCAGCGCGGAAGAAGAAGTTATCATAACCGTTCTGTTCTCGCGCAAAGTGTTCACCTTTGCAGTAACGATGTCCGACACCTACAACGGCTACATCAACGATTCGTTAAGCATCGTCATTGACGGAGTTAGCAGAACTTCAAACAGTATAAGTTCGTCGATTGAATATAACAGAATCACCTATTACTATGACGTTATGGTTGGATCATCGATTGAAATTTCGTTTGCCGTTAAGGCAGGATACACCTTCCCAGGCTTTAACTTTACATCAAGCGAGGGCAGTGTGGAGGTTCTTGTGCCAGCAGTGCAAGGCACTCTTCCAGACAGCACTCCACTCTATCGAACAAGCAGAAACTTTGTCGTTCCAGCACTTAAGAGCGATGAGGTGTTGAATGTTGAACTTATCATTGAACCAGAACTCACTCAATACAGAGTTGACTACTTCGTTCAAAAGAGAACAATTGACATTTCAAAAGCGGGCGACAGAGATGTTGAAAACTATGACTTTAGATTTAGAGAAACTGCAAGAACTTACACAAACACAGTAATCTTAATCGACGAAGAAGTTCCAATGTCGATACGCGTTGAAACTTTGGTAGAAGACAGACTAACATTCTTAGACTATGCTGATAAAGTGTTTGTTGCAACACTGCCAGGCTATGTTGCGGACGACTTCTCAGGTTACAACTTTGCAAATATGTGGGCAAGAGTTGTTATCGACAAGAACGGACAGGTAACGCCGGTTGAAGACGAAAGATATTCGGTTGACTACACCGGAAATACCACAATTCAAATCTATATCAACCTCATAATGGTTAAGATTGACATTCAAATCGATGAGCCAGAACGCATAGGTTCGTTTAGTGGCGATGAATATTACTTCTTTGGCAACACCGCACCAATTTCACTCACAACCGTTCCAGGTTATAAGATTGTTGGGCTTTCAATCAAAGGTTCGGAGAAATCGATTGAACCAGTTGAAAACAAAGTTACCGACGAAGACGGAAGAACTTACACAACGTGGAGTTTGACTTATGAACTTTTGATTAACTCAGAAAGTTACTACAAAGTCAATGGCGCAGGCGAGTTTGTCTACGACGACGGCGGAAACTACATCATCGAAGTTTACATCACAACGGAAGAACTTGAAGACACTGAATTTACAATTTACCTCTTCTATGAAGTGCTAAGCGGAATCGAAGATGACGACATTTCCGACACCTTAGGCGTTCACTCATATATAGCAACCGTTGAAAAAGGCTATGGCAGAACAAATGCTCCAATTTCAACGACAGACTATGTTGTTCCAACACGTGCAGGATATCAATATTACAGCGAAGATGCATCGGCATTCATAAATGGTGATGGAACGAGTTACATAAAGATTTACTTCAACTTGATTCGTGTATCGTTCGTTGTAAACATCGGTTCTGGAATTAGCGCAACAACAATCACCGACATATTTGGCTCGCTTGAACCAGGGTCTGATATCAACAATTACACCGCTCTGTATACAGAATACATAAACATCTCTGTTACTACAGAACCAACTTACAGTGTTTCGTCGGTTATTGTAAACAAACAACAAATTCCAGTAGGCGACAGCATCGGCTTTACCGTTCCAGCGGAAGACTTTGAAGTTTACATCTACACCGAAAGAATGCAAGTTACCCTTATCTATCAAGGTAACGGCGGTAGAACGGAAAACGGAAATTCAACCTATCGTGTAACGAATCCTTACGGCACAGTTGCAGACATAGAAGAGAATATGTTTATCCGCGAGGGATACGTCTTCAAAGGTTGGGCAACAACGCAGTCTAAGGCAAGCCAGGGCGAAGTTGATATAACCGAAACTCAAATCGAATTTATCCCTGAAGAGGGACAAACAACCATTTCAATCTACGCGGTTTGGGAAGAAGAACCAACAGATTGGGTAAAGGTTGGCCTTGGAATTGCAATCTTCTGGCTATGGATTTTGATTATCATACTTCTTATCATAATCATCAAGACAAAGCGAGAAATTGACAAGGAAAAGAAGAGAATTTCATAGTAAAAAGCCTAGCATTTGCTAGGTTTTTTCTATGTTTGTTTACTTTTTAAAAATAATATGTTAGAATAACAATATGACAATTGCAGAGATAATAAAAAATCAACAATTCTTTAAAAAAGTTGAAGATAAATATAAAGCAGGGAAATTTTTAAACTCTGTTATGTTTTTCTGCAACGACTCTCTCACAAACGAAGTTGTGCTTGTTATGACCGCGCTGATGCTAAACTATCCGGCATATCAACTTTTTGACGAAAATAGCGTGGAATATAAAAGGGTGATAAATAACGCCAACATAGACATAAGAGTCTATCCAAAAAACAAAGAAAAATTGCTTGTGTCGGATTCGGAAGAGATTGTTAATGAAGTTTTTATTAAACCAATCGGGCTTGAAAAAAAGGTGTTTATCATCGAAAACTTTGACGAATCCACCGAACAAGCGCAAAACAAACTGCTAAAAGTTTTGGAAGAACCACCTAAAAATGTCTATTTTTTGCTTGGAGTTAAATCGGCAGAAAAGGTGCTTCCAACAATCAAATCGAGATGTGATAAGTTTTATGTTGAAAGGCTGACAAATGAAGAGTTGTCAAAGTTTGTCAAAAATCAACTTGCGGTAATTTTAAGTGGCGGATATATCTGCCAAGCGCAAAAACTTGCCAATATGGATAACCTAGACGAAATTGTCGATTTTGCGATTAAACTTGTTACAAATCTAAAAAACAGTGCGGAAGTTTTGCAATATTCAAAAGGTGTTGTCGACCGCAAAGACCACTTAAAATTTATACTTTCAATCTATCTGCTTGCCCTTGAAGATATGCTGAAACTTAAGGCGGAGCAAGAGGAACTTTGTAGGTTGACACCATATAGCGATGTTTTAAAAAATGTCGAACCAGAATTTTCTACCCGCGCAATATGTGAAATAACCTCACTTATTGCCGAATCTTTGAAAAAAGTGCAATTCAACGCCAATTTGCCGGTTGCGGTAGATAATTTGTTATTAAAAATTTTGGAGGTAAAATACCTATGCAAATAGAGGTAGTAGGGATAAAATTCAAATCCAGCAATCATCTTTACTCTTTTTGTCCAAACGGACTAGAACTTAAAAGAGGCGACTATTGCATCGTTGAAACAGACAAGGGTGAGTCGCTTGGAATGGTTGTTAAGGAAAAATACAACATAAACACCGACGAACTTGCATCGCCACTTAAAAATGTGCTTAAAATTGCAAGCAAAGAGGTTGTTGAAAGGGCGGAAGAATATAACAAAAAGGCAGAACAACTCTATCCAACAATAGTGAAGATAGTAAAAAACTCCGGACTTGAAATGAAGATTGTCAAAGTTGAAGCAAGTTACGACAACAGCAAAATAATCATCAATTTTATGGCAGACACCAGAGTGGACTTTAGAGATTTGGTAAAGCAACTTGCCGAAACCTTAAAAACCAGAGTTGAACTTAGGCAGATAGGCAATCGCGATGCGGTAAATATGCTTGGTGGCTTTGGCCCTTGCGGAAAGATATGTTGTTGTGTTGAAAACTTTGGCGATGTCGACCACGTAACAATGAAGATGGCAAAAACGCAGAATCTGTCGCTCAATCCAAACTCGATAAGTGGCTTGTGCGGAAAACTTATGTGTTGCCTTGCGTATGAAAACGAAAACTATGTCGAGGCGCTAAAGGTTATGCCAAAAATCAACTCTGTTGTATCGACCAAAGACGGCGAGGGCACTGTTGTGTATAACAATCTTTTGGCGCGCAAAGTTGATGTAAAGTTTGTAAACGGCGATGACGAAGAGATAAAAACTTACGACTTAAACGAAATAAAAGAGAAGAGAAAATGAAATTAGAGCAAGGAGAACGAATCGAAGATTTACAATGTAAAGGACTTAAAATAATTCAAAACAAAAGCCTTTACACTTTTTCTAGCGATGCCGTGATTCTTGCTAATTTTTTGAAAATTAAGGCAGGAGAAGTTGGTGTTGAAATCGGCGGAGGAAGTGGAGTTATCTCGATTCTTGCTTCTGCAAAAAACAACTTCAAAGAGATAAAAATCTTTGAAATTCAACCAAAATTGCAAAATTTATGCGAAAAAAACATAAAATTAAACAATTTAAGCGAAAAAATTGAACTAATTAAAGACGATGTAAAAAATTATAAAAAATATCTTTCCAAGGAAGTCGATGTCGTTTTTTCAAATCCTCCATATTTCAAAGTTACAAAAGACGAGCAAGACGATGTCAAAAAAATTGCAAGACAAGAGGTGTGTTTGTTGCTTGACGACCTTTTAAAAGTAACGGCAAAACTTTTAAAGTTTGGCGGAAGATTTTATTGCGTGTATGCAGCAGAGCGAAGTGCGGAACTTATCAGCAAATGTTGTCAAAATGGGCTAGAAGTTAAAAAGATGTTTTTTACCGAAAACGGCAAAAAGAAAATTTCTCTTGTTGTGATTGAAGCGGTTAAGGGGGCAAAAGCAGGAGTTGTTATTTTGCCAAATCTTGTTACAAATCAAGAGGACGGAAAATTTTTGGAGGAACTTCACACCAAAAAATTTTGCAAATAACTAGATAACTTTGCATAACAGACAGGCAAGAATCGTTCCTACCACACTGCACAAAAGGGCGACCGGAATTGCGTATGCAAGTTTTTTGACTTTTGTCTGCGAAAAGTAGATTGTTGCAACGTAAAATATCGTTTCGCTGCAACCCATTATCACGCACGCGCACCTTGAAATATACGAATCCGCGCCATAGGTGGAGAGGATATTTTCAAGAATCGCATAACTTCCACTTCCGGTGAAAGGGCGCAAAAAGACAAGTTCGCATAGTTCAGCCGGCACGCCAAGAAAGTTGAAGACAGGAGCGCACAACCTTGTAAGCCAAGTGGTTATGCCACTCACTCGCAAAAGCGCAACAGCAATCATAATGGCGGCGATAAACGGAAAGATGTCGACCACAAGTTTGATTGCCCCTTTTGCGCCTTTAATAAATGTGTCATAAACATTCACCTTTTTGAAGATACAAAAGATAAACAAAAGGATAAAGATTATGGGTAAGATGTAGTTACTCATATTTTTTTCTCCTCTTTAAAGCGTTTATAAAATGCACCAAAAAGATGCCCAAAAGCGTTGTTATCACTGTTACAATAAGGGTTGGAAGAATGATGTCGGCAGGGGACGAACTTCCGGCTGTTGTTCGCAAGCCTATGATTGTTGTGGGCAAAAGTTGAATCGAAGTTGCATTGATAACAACAAGCATAATCATCGAAAAACTTGCCTTGCCGCTTCCATCGTCCATCGCTTTTATCGCTTTTATGCCAAGCGGGGTGGAGGCGTTTCCAACACCAAGCATATTTGCCGAGATGTTTAGGGCAATAAGTTTTTGTATGTTTTCATCTTCCACTTTAAAAACTCTTTTTATCATCGGCCGCAAAAGTTTTGCAAGCAAGTTAGATAGTCCACTTGCATCAACAAGTTCAATAATTCCTAGCCACACCGTGTAAATTGCACAAAGTTCAATCGAAAGTGTCAGTGCGCCAGATGCTGCGCCAATCATTTCGGTTAAAACGGCAGACGGGTTCACAAACAACAGCACCACCATCGAGCAGAGCATCATAAGCAGCCAAAAGATATTCATATTTATATATATGCTTTAAAAAATAGAGATTTGTTGACAATTTTTAGGCACTTTGATAAACTTAATACTACTGGAGAAGTTATGTTTGTTGATGCCCACTTACACTTAAATGAATACGAAGATACTGACCGTGTTGTCAGCGATGCAGAGAAGGAAAGGGTAAATTTGCTGATAACTGATGGCTATGACCTTTTAAGTTCCCAAAAGGCAGTTGAATATGCTAAAAAATATAAAAATGTGTATGCAACTGTTGGCGTGCACCCAGAAAATCTTGACGGCTTAGAGGACGCCTATATTGAAAAGATAACAGAGTTAGCAAAGCACGACAAAGTGGTTGCGATTGGGGAGATTGGACTTGACTATCACTTTAGAGTGGACAATAAGGAACTTCAAAAGAGAGTTTTTGCAGAGCAGTTGGAACTTGCAAACAAACTAAATTTGCCGGTTGTTATTCACAGCCGTGATGCGATGATGGACACCTACGAGATTTTAAAGTCGCACCCACTTAAAAGGCGCAGTCTTTTGCACTGTTATGGCGGAAGTTTTGAAATGGCAAAGGAATTTATGAAACTTGGATTTAGTTTTTCCTTCGGCGGAGTTTGCACCTTTAAAAACGCAAGAGTTGCGGTGGAAAATATACAAAACTTGCCACTAGAGAGCATTTTAACCGAAACAGATTCTCCATATATGGCACCAGAGCCTTTTCGCGGAACAAAAAACGAACCTAAAAATATACCAATAATTGCAAAAAAAATTGCAGAAATTAAACAAATAAGCGTAGAAGAAGTCGAAAAACAGATATATCAAAACACAAAAGAGTTGTTTAATATATAGCGAGGAAAAATGTTTAACTTTAAGAAAAAATTTGGACAGAATTTTTTGACAGACAAAAACCTTTTACACGCCATCGTTCAGGACGCGGAGATATCGCAAGACGATGTTGTGCTTGAAATTGGCGCAGGAGCAGGCGCGCTTACAAAAGAGTTGTCGCTTGCAGCAAAAAAGGTGTTTGCGTATGAAGTTGACCAAGAGTTAAAAGAAACGCTTTTAGCCCTACAACTAAAGAATGTCGACTTTATTTTTGCGGACTTTATGAAAGCGGACTTAAAAGAGTATGATAAGTTTGATGGCATAAAGGTTGTTGCAAATCTTCCATATTACATCACAACGCCGATAATTTTTAAACTTATCGACGAGGCAAAAAATCTTAAATCAATTACGATAATGGTGCAGAAAGAAGTTGCTGAAAGGATAGTTGCGCAAAAGGGCGGAAAGGACTACGGGATTCTTTCTGTTATGATGGCGTTCTATGGCGATGCAAAGATAACTCGAATCGTAAAGCGCCAAATGTTCACCCCAGCGCCAAATGTCGACTCCGCTGTTGTGAATATTAAAATTAAACAAAAATACAACATCGACCGATATAGATTTTCACTTTTTGTTAAATCGGCGTTTTCGATGCGCAGAAAAACCCTCTTAAACAACCTCTCTTCGCTCTATCCAAAGGAGAAGTTGATGGCAACTTTTGATAAAGAATTTTTGTCAAAGCGCGCTGAAATGCTTAGCCTAGAAGACTTTGTCGGGGCATACAAAAAGTTGGATTAAACTTAGCGCTGCCGTTTTCATATATATAAATGTGAAAAACGAAGACGAAGTTTTGTTTGCAACATACATCGCAATGCAAGTTGCGTGTGGCAAAAGTGATGAAGAAGTTAGGCAGATACTTGACCTATTAAATCAAGTCTGCTGCTCGCTTGGGAATTTGCTTAGTTGCAGAGGAAAGAAAAAATAAATTTAAAGAGGGAACAACTCCCTCTTTTTTATAAAAAATTGTCGTTTTGTTTGTCAAGGCAAAAAAGGTGTGATATAATTAAAATATATAAAATTGGAGGCAAAAATGGAAGAAACAAAAGCAAAAAAGGCTCTTTACAGAGTCGTTTATGACAAAGAAGACAGATTATGGAAAATCACAAAAGATGGTGCAAAGCGCACAATCGCATCGTTTGCAACAAAAGACGAAGCACTTAAAAGAGTTAAGGAACTTAGCGAAAGTAACGAACTAAACTTTGTCGTTCACAAAAAAGACGGCAAATTCCAAAAGAAAAAGTAATTTCGCTTTGAAGTGTTAAAAGGAGAAAAAGATGGATTATTCAAAAAAGTTTGAACCAATCTTAAATGAAAACGAAAAAATTGAAAAAACATACAAGCCAAACAAAACAAAATATTGGGTAGGCAAAGCATTATGGTATTTACTCTATCTTGTTTTTGGGACGCTTTTTGCTTTTGCGGTTGGCTCGCCAGAAACACCAGAAGAGGGACAACCAGCAAAGCCATTTAGTTACACCGCATTTGGCATTACGATGGCGATTGTTGGCGTGCTGCTTATACTAGGAATTATCTACGTGATTTTCTATTACAGAAACCTATACTATGCAGTTACAAATCAAAGAGTGATAATAAGATCGGGAGTTTTTGGAACAGACTTCAAAGCACTTGATATGAAAAATATCGGGGCACAAAATGTGCGCGTAACACTACTTGACAAAATCGTTCACAAGAACACCGGAACAATCGCTTTTGGGTCGAATCAATATGCTCTTGTGCATAACTTCATTGGCATCGTAGACCCATACAACGAATCAAAATTTATCAAAACAATAGTTGACCGCTGTAAGAATATACCAGCCGAAAGTGTTGAACAGAAAAATGATTAAGAAAAAAGGAAGAAATAATCTTCCTTTTTTTAATCTATTAAAGCCCTTACAGAAACTGAAAACTTTGCAGACACTTCTGGATAAATCTTTGCAAGAATAGGATAATTTCCAACAGCCTTGATAGGCTCTTTTAACTCTATCTTTTTCTTGTCTAAAGAGATACCTTTCTTTTCAAGTGCCTCTGCCACTTCCTTGCTTGTGATTGAACCAAAGGTTCTGCCGTTCTCTCCGCATTTAATTTTAAGTTCCACCGTCATACCTTCGATTTGCGCTGCAAGTTGTTTTGCTGCTTTTAATTCCTCTTGCTTGTGAAAATCCTGAGCACTCTTTTGGGTTGAGTTTTCTGAAATTGCGCTTGCATTTGCCACCTTTGCCAAGTTATTTTTTAACAAAAAGTTGTTTGCAAATCCGTCCGCAACTTCCTTTATATCACCCTTCTTACCTGTGCCTTTTACATCTTTTAATAAAACTACTTTCATAGCAACTCCTCATTTTAATTTTATATTATTCCGTTTTATTTGTCAACTTTTGGAAATAATATACGCGAGGTGTGTATGGATATTAGATGTAGAAAGACAAATTGCGAATTTAATGACCGCTATACGTGTAAGGCGAAACGAATCGAAGTTAGCGATAAGGCGGTCTGCAAAAAATTTGTTAAGGGCAACAAAACGGTGGACAGAACAAAAAATATGTTCGACGAACCGCCAAAGTATGCTCCTCAACGCGATAGCAAAACGATTGGCATAGAGTGTTGTGCGCACTGCCTTTTTAATGTCGACCGCGATTGCAAGGCGAACGGAATAACACTTAACGACCTAAAAAGCAAGCCTTGTTGTATCACGTTTTTGCGGAAATAGAAGGAAAATATCAACTTGAAAAATTTTGCAAAAGTATTGATTTTATGAAATAAGTTATTGTATAATCTAAATATGGAAAGAGAAGGAAAGTTATTACAAGATTTGAATATTATTGCACCTCCAACCGATGTTACATTTGCTCAGGCAAACATTGTCGATGGAAACTCTATCGGCGTGGCAGATCAAGAACCAAAAGATGTGCCTGTTGGAAGCGCTTTTGAATATCCAAAAGCAGAAGAAAAACAGCCAGATGTCGATATTGACACCGCTGTAAGCAAATTTAAACGTTTCAATTTGATGACCTCGCTGCTACGCAATCAGTTGATAGGTAACTATCGCGATGGGCGATATTGCATACCGGAGAACCTTGCAAGAGACCTTATTAGGTTAAAAAAGACGAGCACTTCCGAAAAAACCGGACAAGTTTTGTGCAGCGGAACATACAAAACCTTCCTTCTTAATTTTGAACTTAAACTCGAAGCATATTCTACATATTCAACTGCAAAACTATACCTAGTTGAAGAGATGGACAACTTAGAACTGCCAGACAGCCAAAAGACTTTGGTGGGATATGAGGTATATCCAGCAACACCAGCCTTTTTAGATATAATCAAAGAAAAATGGAACATCGACCAGCACATAACGGGCGATGAATATTCTCTTGACGTGCTTGACGCAATCATTTTGGGCGTTGCGAAGGACTATAAATTTAACAAAGATTTACTTGAAGTGCTTGCACACATCTATATCCTTAATATGATTGAACTTGTCGGCAAATATGGATACAGCAAAGATGTTGTCAACAAGTTTAACGAGGCGATTGCACGCATTGGAGTTAAAGACCCAATCATTTTCCAAGATTATGTAAAACAAAAATTCATACTAGACGCAATCCTTGAAGACAGCAAGATTCTTCCAAGACTTCAAAAAGACAACCCAGCAGAGTTTGTTGATATATACAAAACTTTCTATGAACCACTTGAACGCATCAATCCAAACTTCGCAAAAGAGAACGATGTTGTTGTAGGGACTACAACAAAGGAAAACTCAAAAGCAGCCGAAGCCAAGCAAACAACCACCGCACAACCAACAAAAACCACCACTCTAGCGGCAACCAACAAAACAAGCGAGAAAAAACCTGCTAAAACTGAAAATAAAAAAGCCCCTCCTAAAAAATCTGCTGGCAAAAGCGCTGGCGGTGGAGGTGGCAAAAGTTCTGGTGGCAAAAGCGCTGGCGGTGGAGATGGCAAAAGTTCTGGTGGCAAAAGTTCTGGCGGTGGAGATGGTCAGTTCACAAGAAAGAAAGGTTCAGGTCAGAATGTAAGCGAAAAGACAACAGCGACAAGAAATAGTGCTAGCAAATGGACGCAAAATGTAAATGATAGCAAAAAAAAGAAAGATTTTGATTCAATATATAACAAAATTGATAATGCAAGACATAGTGTTGCTGAATTAAATATAAAAAAAGATGGTGCAATTAAGAATTTAGAGAAGTATATTGAGCATTTTCAAAAGCTTGAAAAAGATAAAGAGATTAATCAAATGGTTGATAGAGACAAAGAAATGTAAGAGTATATTATAAAGGAGCTACACAGTAAGTAATCCAAAAAGCGATTCTGTTGACGAAATGGAAGTCCTGGTCGCAAAAGTAAGGATGAAATATTGATAAATGGACTAATGACCGACCTACAAAAAATAGATGCAATAGCATCTATTTTTATTTTTTTATTTACTATTAACCAGCAGCGCTAGGAGAAATCTTATCATAAGCAGAATCAATTTCTCTTGCCAGTCCATTAAGAGATGATAAGAACTCGTCAGTTATTGCTTTTACCGTTTCAGGAGACTTGTTAGATTCTTGATATTTATTATATAAAGATCTGAAATACGCATTGTTAGGAACTGGAGCCTCGTATTTTTCTCTTGATACTTCAATTGCTTTTGTAATTTTCTTAGCAGCAAATGTAATAAATCTTGATTTGAAAGAGTCTTCTGCAATCTTTCCTTTTTTGCTTGTATTAGAAAGCATTGCTTGATAAAGTCCATAATATGCTCCGCCTTCAATAACAAAATCTTCCAAAAATTCGTTGTATTCTGTGCAGACGTCGTCTTTAAACTCTTCTTGGGTTTCTGCTGGGTCTCTTCTTAAAATTTTTACGCCTTTTTCTAATTCTTTCATTTTGACCTCCTATCATCAACTTTTAAGGTAAAAGTTGGTTTTGAAGTAAATTTTTGATAAGCAAAGGTAATTTACTTCCTAAATCTAGTCAAATTATAGCACAAAAAATTTGACTTGTAAATACTTTTTTTGAAAATTGTTTATTGGGCTGACATATCGCCGGCAGCCTTCTTCTCGCTGCTGTGTGGAAGTTTCTCGCGAACGCTGTTTGCTGATTCTTCTGCGGCGTTGTATAGGTCGCAAGTAAGTCTTTTAAAATTGTAAGAATATGATGGGTCGTTGTTTTGCTTTAAAACTTTGACTTCATAGAATCTTTCAGCAAAATATGCGGTGTTTGGAAGAGTGAACTCCCCGCCTTTGTTTAGTGCTTTTTGAAGAAGTTCTTTGTTGTTGATTGTGTCTACGCTTCTAAAAAAGCCGATAAGACGCGAAGTTGAATCGTCGAGATAGGTGTTGATCACGCCGTCTACAATCTTTTGGTGTCTACCATTTGTTGTCAAGAACTTTTCGCAGAAATTGTGGTAGATGCGATACAAAGTTTCAACCTCTTCCTTTTTAAATTCTTTTTTGTATGTAGGTTTTAAGATAGACATATTTCCTCCTATGTGCCTATATTTTAGCACAGTTTTGTTGTGAAGTAAATACCCAATCTTAAAATATTTGTTTTGAAAGGTTTACGCACAGAAGATTTTGATAACAATATTTAAGATGGTGGTGTTATGAAACATTTTTCATCTGGAACGATAGTGCTTTTGGTGAGTGGATTTATTTGCAAAGTGCTTGGTGCACTCTTTCGCTTTCCGCTTACAAATATGCTTGGAATTGACGGCATCGGCGTCTTTCAACTTATTATGTCTTTATATTCTTTTTCGCTTGTCTTTGTGTCGGGCGGGGTAACAACCGCATTGTCGCAATTGATAAGTTCTGCGCGGGCGAGCGGACAAACGAACAAAATCAAGTTGTATCTAAGGCACGCAATTTTAATCTCTACAGGCTGTAGCCTTTTGCTTGGGCTTTTCTTTTTGCTTGCAGGTAAAAGCATTTCCGCCTTTCAAAACTTGCAAAACGCACACGCATACTTTTTGTTTTTACTCCTCTTGCCACTTGGAAGTTTGCTTGCGTGTTTAAGAGGATTTTTCCAGGGCTATGAGCGTATGACGCCAACGGCAATAAGTCAGGTGCTTGAACAAGTTGTAAAGTTTGGGTGTGGCATATTTTTTGCCTACCTATTTTCGTCTATAAGCATAACAGCAGGGGTGTTTGGCGCGTTTGTTGGGGTTGCTGCGTCTGAAGTTGTTGCGCTCATCTTTTTGTTAATATATTACGCGATAAAGAGGGACAAAAGGAGGGAGATATTTAGCAAAGAATTTTCTCGCCGAACGTTGAAAGAATTTTCTCTTGCAAATTTTCCACTTATGTTAAGCGGAGTTGTGCTTCCGCTTGTTAGCGCCTTTGAAAGTTTGATAATTATTCCACGCTTGGTGCAATCTGGATTTGACACAACAAGTGCAACGGTGTTGTTTGGATTGCAAAGTGGTGTAGTTGGATCGATCTTAAATTTTCCGCTTGTGATTTCAATTGCCGTAACCACTGCGTTGTTGCCAAATCTCTCTTACCAAATCTCTCGTGGAGCGGCGAGCAAGCATATCATTGAAAAGGGATTAAAGATGCTCTTTTATATGGTGCTTCCAACGACATTTGGACTTGTTGCCATCTCTAAACCGCTTTTAAGTCTTGTCTATCAAAACATCACGCCGGAGCAGATAAAGTATGCGTTTTACCTTATGCTTTCGGGCGGATTTTTAACGATATTCACTGCCCTTATGCAGTTTGTTGTTATGGTGCTAGAGGCGAACGGAGAGTTTCGGTATGTGCTGTTTATCGTTGCACTGGGCGGAGTGGCAAGAGCGGTGGTGTCATATTCCCTTTCGGCAGTAAAGTCGATAAACGTCTTTGCACTTGTTTTGGGTGGAGTTGCTATGACATCAATCGTCTGTCTGTTTGGGCTTGAAAGGTTGAGAAGAAAGATCAATTTTAAATTACCACTCGTGCAAATGCTAGTGCTTTTCTTGGGAACGGCACTGATGTATTTTGGCGTGTATACCTTTGAAGAGAGCAATTACTTTTCCACGCTTGCCAACACTTTTGTAGGGGTGATTATCGGCGTTGTGGTGTATGGCGTGGTAACGATATCGGTGCTTATGAATCTGTTTAACTTGAAAAAGAAGACGATAACAAACAATGTGGTGTAGAGGAGGAGAGATGAACAAAAACGAAGTTGTGTCCGTTTTGTCGCAGAGGACAAAGGTGTCAAAAACAAGTTGTGAAAGGGTGCTAGACGAATTTAAGCGATTGATTTTTGAAGAGTGCAACAAAGGAGAACAAATTAAGATGCGAAATTTTGGATTGTTTAGGCTGAAAGAAAACAAGGCGCGAAAGTTTGTCAATCCACAAACACATCGCTATTATTTTTCCACTCCAAAGAGGTATGTTGTGTTTAAGCAATCAAAATCGGCAATGTAAAAGTTTTGCGCAGGCAAGACTTTTATTATGTTGATTAAAATATTTTTATATGCTAATATATCTCTATGGAAATTAGAGGAATCGACTACGGCAAACTCTTTTTAGCGCCAATGGCTGGGGTGTGCGACGTGGGTTTTAGAGAACAGGCAGTAAAGTTCGGTGCTGATGTAACGGTAACCGAAATGCTTTCTGCACGCGCAATGGCACACAATCCTAAAAAGACGATGAATATGATTGTAACTTCCCCTCTTGAAAAGGTGGTTGTTGCGCAAGTCTTTGGGCACGAAGAGGAATACATAAAGAGGGCAATTGAAAGCGATATGCTAAAAAAATTCACCTCTTTTGATATAAATATGGGCTGTCCAGCGCCTAAAATTGTCAAAAATGGCGAGGGCGGCGCGCTTATGGGAGACATTAAGACGGCAAGGAAGATTATTGAAGAGTGCAGAAAGGCAACTGACAAACCTCTTTCGGTTAAGTTTAGAAAGGGGTATAAAACAGAAAACTATCTTGACTTTGGAAGAATGTGTGAAGATGCCGGGGCTGACTACGTAACCTTCCACGCTCGCACTGTGGAGCAAGGTTACAGCGGGCAAGCGGACTATGAGGCGATTGCAAACCTAAAGGCAAAGTTAAAGATTAAAGTTGTGGGCAATGGCGATGTGGTTGATGAAAAATCGTATGCGCAGATGCTTGCAACAGGGGTTGATGCCGTTATGATAGGGCGCGGCGCGCTTGGGCAACCTTGGATATTTGCAAAACTGAAGGGTAAAAGCATAGAAGGTGTAGACAAGTATGAGGTTGTTGCACAACATATACAAGCACTAAGAGAGCACTACGATGAGGGGTGGATTAAGTTGTATATTCGCAAACACCTTTTGTGGTATACCAAAGGGCTTTCGCTGTCGGCAAAACTACGTAACACCCTTGCAACGTGCGAAGATATCGATATGTGTCTGGAACTTTTGAAAGATGCCTTTATCGATGAAAATTGTTTTGTCTAATATGCTAAAATTGCTTTGATATTTATTTTAAAAAGTGTAAAATATTAACAAGAGGATTACGCTATGAAAAGAACGATAAGAGATTTAAAAAACATTAAAGGCAAAAGAGTGCTTTTAAGATGTGATTTCAATGTGCCATTAGACGAATATGGCGATATTGTTGACACCACACGTATTGATGAGGCGATGCCAACGATAAACTATCTTTTGGAGCAAGGTTGCAAACTTATCATTTGCTCGCACTTAGGAAGACCAAAGGGATTCGACAAATTTTTGTCCCTCTTTCCAGTTGCTGTATACCTTATGAAGTTGCTTCCAAACAGAGTTAAGTTTTCTCACAAGGTTATCGGCCCAGAAGTAACAAATATGGTTAAGGAATTAAAAGACGGCCACGTTTTGTTGTTGGAGAACACACGTTTCGACCCAAGAGAGGAGCAGAACGACCCTAAGTTTGTCGAAGAACTTGCTTCTCTTGCTGATATCTTTGTTGACGATGCATTTGGAACAGCACACAGAAAACACGCATCAAACTATGGCGTGGCGCTTAAACTTCCAAGCGCAATTGGATTTTTGATTGAAAAGGAACTTAGAGCATTTGAAGATGCCTTTGAACACGCAAAGCACCCATTTATTGCCGTGTTTGGTGGGGCAAAGGTAAAAGACAAGTTGCCACTTATTAGCAACGTTATTGGAAAGGCTGACAGCATTCTTATCGGTGGTGGTATGGCGTATACTTTCCTTCTTGCGCAGGGAATAAACATAGGCAACTCAATTGTCGACCTTGAACTTGTTGAAGAAGCAAAGAGAATTTTGAAGTTAGCAGAAGAAAAGCACACTGAAATTTTACTTCCAATCGACCACGTTGCACTTGTCGATGAAAAAAAGGTTAAAACGGTTGCACTCCTTGAAGCAGGAATGGTTGGATATGATATTGGGCCAAAGACGATTGCAATGTTCTTAGAGAGAATCAACCACGCAGGACAGATAATTTGGAATGGACCTCTTGGCAAGTTTGAAGACAGCAGATTTGAAAAAGGAACACTTAAAATTGCAAAGGCAGTTGCAAAGAACTATGCATATTCAATAGTAGGTGGTGGCGATAGCATAAGCGCCGTAAATAAGATTGGTTGTGGCAAATATGTAAACCACTTATCAACCGGCGGTGGTGCAAGTTTGAAACTTATGGAAGGCAAAACACTTCCAGCAATCGAAGTTATTGACACACTATAATAAAAAAGTATAAGAGGGAGATTTATGAAAAAGTTAATTATTGGCAATTTTAAAATGAACACAAAGCCAAGCGAAATGAAGGCGTATGCAATGTCGCTTGCAACCAAGACGACAGAAAGCAAAAACGAAATCATAGTTTGTCCTCCATATACAAGCATTGCAATAGCAAAACAATTTTTGGACGGAAGCAACGTAACTCTTGGGGCACAGAATGTTTGCGATGTTGAAGCAGGTAAGTGCACCGGAGAAATCTCCGCATCAATGCTTAAAGATGCCGGAGTTGAATATGTTATCGTTGGACACAGCGAAAGACGTAGCAAATTTAAAGAAACAGACCGTCTTGTAAACAAAAAGATAAAAACTGCACTCGCATCAGGGCTTAAAGTTATCGTTTGTTTAGGCGAAGACTTAGTTGAAAGACAAAACAAGCACGCAAATGCAGTTGTGAAAAAACAATTAGACGAAGCATTAAAAGGAATCTACGAAAACGAACTTGAAAGTGTTGTAATTGCTTACGAGCCTATTTGGGCGATTGGAACAGGCAAAAATGCAACAGTGAAAGACGTTCAATCAATGACAAACTTCATAAGGCGCGAAATCTCCGACCTATATTCGGAAAAGGCAGGTCAGGGAATCAATGTCGTTTATGGAGGAAGTGTTACGATAAGCAACTATAAAAAACTTATTTCAATTCCATCTGTAAGTGGCGCGCTTATCGGCGGAGCGTGTCTTGATGTAGATAACTTTGCTATGATGTGCAGGGAGAATTTTTAGTTAATGGAGTCGCTTTACAGAAAGTATAGGCCTAGAACGTTTGATGAGGTTATCGGGCAAGAGCATATCACTCACACCCTTCAAAACCAAATTCAAAACAATCATATTGGGCACGCATATCTTTTTACTGGCACACGTGGAACGGGCAAAACAAGTGTGGCAAAAATTTTTGCACGCGCTGTTAACTGCCTCTCTCCAAAAAACGGTTCGCCTTGTAATGAATGTGAAAGTTGTAAGTTACTTCAAAAAGAGAGCGATATCAATGTCATCGAAATGGACGCGGCATCAAACAACACCGTCGATGACGTTAGAGAGATAAGAGAAAAAGTTAAGTTTACTCCGGTTGGTGTAAAATATAAGGTGTATATAATTGACGAAGTGCATATGCTTTCCACTCCAGCTTTTAACGCGCTTTTAAAAACACTGGAAGAGCCTCCAGAGCATATCATATTCATCTTAGCGACAACCGAAGTTCACAAACTTCCTCAAACAATCCTTTCTAGGTGCGTTCGGTTTGACTTCCACTTAGTTCCAGTAAACACCCTTGTAAAGCATCTTAAGATGGTGTTTGACAAAGAGAACATTTCGTATGACGAAGAGAGTTTAAAACTTATTGCAACTGCCGGCGAGGGAAGTGTGAGGGATACCCTTTCAATTGCCGATTCGATCGCGGCATATTGCCAAGGAAAGATAACCAAAGAAGACACTCTTTCAATCTTAGGAATGACAGATTTTGAACTTATGCTTGACTTCTTTGAAAAACTTAGAGAGAAAGAAATCGGTGGAATCTTGTCGCTTATCGATAAGATTGAAAAGGAAGGGAAGAACCTTGCTGTGTTTGCAAAGGATATTTCAAAGCACGCAAGAGATCTTTTGATTGCAAAAAGTTGCGACGATTCAAACGAAATTTTGAATCTGCCAGACGATATATATGCAAGATACAAAGCGCAAGCAGACGCATTTGACCAAAAGGACCTCATTAGGTATATGCAAGTCTTTTCTGGTGCGGAAAACGAACTTCGCTACACCTTGTCAGTGAGGTTGCTGCTTGAAACAACTTGCCTTACTGCTTTAAGCGGAGAAGACGTAAAAAAAAACTGAAAATTGAGGCAAATAGCACACAACTCACTTCAAAAAACGTGTGGGGAAAGATAGTTTTGTATCTTCGAGAGAACAAACTTATCGCATTGCACGTTGCTTGTGGAGATATAAGCGATGTTGTGCTTGAAAACAACAAACTGATAATAAGAAACAGCGATGACTTTTTAATTTGCTTGCTTGAAGATGGACGAAAGGACCTTGAAAACGCAATTCGTTGGCAGGGGCTAAATCTTGAACTTGTGATTGAAAAGGAAGATAGCAAAGACCAAAAGATGGATAGAGATATCGAAAAACTAAAACGTTTGGTTGGAACTAAATTTAGCGTAAAGGAGTAATTATGGGATACGGATTTGGCGGCTTTGGTGGCGGCGGTATGGGCAATATGCAACAACTTATGCGCCAGGCACAAAAGATGCAAGAGGATATGAAACGCATTAGAGAGGAGATTGACAACACAGAATACACCTCGTCAGTTGGTGGCGGTATGGTTGAAGTGTGTATGCTTGGAAACAAAACTGTTAAGTCAGTTAAAATCAAAAAAGAAGTTGTCGACCCAGACGATGTTGAAATGCTTGAAGACCTTGTTTTATCTGCAACAAACGATTGCTTAAAAAAGATTGCAGACGACGAAAAAGCAAAACTTCCAGCAGTTATATAAAATTAAAAGTTGAGAAAAGAAAATGGCTGAATTTGACGAACCAATAGAGAGATTGATAGAATATTTTCGTCAACTACCATCAGTGGGCAAAAAGACGGCGCAGAGATACGCTTTTTATATCATAGAAAATGGAAAGGAAAAGGCGGAAAATTTTGCAAAAGCGATACTTGACGTAAAGGAAAAAGTTAAACTCTGCAAGGAGTGTGGAAACTACTCCGTAAACGAAATCTGCCCAATTTGCCAAAGACGTAACAAAAAACTTGTTTGCGTTGTGCAAGAGCCAAAAGACATTGTGTCGATGGAAAAAATCAAAAGTTACGATGGAGTTTATCACGTTCTGTTTGGAACGATAAGTCCACTTGAAAACAGAGGACCAAACGACATTCGAATAAAAGAACTTCTTGAAAGAGTGTCTAAAAACGGCGTAGAAGAGGTTATTATGGCAACCAACCCAGATGTAGAGGGCGAGGCGACTGCTATGTATATTTCAAAACTCTTAAAGCCACTCGGCGTAAAGGTAACAAGGCTTGCACAGGGAATTGCGATGGGCAGCGATATTGAATTTGCAGATGAAGTTACATTAGAAAGGGCTATGGAGCAACGACAGGAGATTTAAGATGGATTTAAGAGCAATACTAAAAGACGAGATAGAAAAAGTTGCAAAAAAACTAGGCTACAACACCGACAGGCTTGTCGTATCTTTTTCTAATGTTCCTTTGCTTTGCGATTTTCAAACAAACTACGCAATGACCACGGCAAAAGAATATAACAAAAAACCTTTCGACTTTGCACAAGAGATTGTGGACAAGTTAAAGGTTGACGGATTTGAATTTTCGGTTGCGATGCCAGGATTTATCAACGTAAAAGTTTCGGACGGTGTGCTTGCAAACTATGCAAACTACGTTTTAAAGGACAAAGATTTTGGCGTTGAAAAGGTGGCATCTCCAAGAAATATCATTATGGACTACGGCGGAGCAAACGTTGCAAAGGCGTTGCACGTTGGACATCTGCGTTCTCCAATCATCGGCGAGGCGCTTAAGCGCTTATATCGTTTTATGGGAGATAGCGTTGTTGCAGACACGCACTTAGGCGATTGGGGACTTCAAATGGGGCTTACGATTCTGCAACTTAAACTTGATGGCTATCTTGACGAGTTTTTTAAGGCTGGAGCAAAGTTAGACGCAATCGAACTTAAAAACATCACCCTTGAAACACTAAATGAGGAATATCCAAAGGCAAGTTCACGCAAAGACGTCGACGAAGAATTTAAAAAGCAGGCAGACGACTTTACTCTTTATATTCAACAGAAAAAAGAACCTTATTATACAATCTATAAGAAGATAAGACATCTCTCCGTTGAAGAGATAAAGAAAAACTATGCCACACTCAATGCCACTTTTGACTATTGGTATGGCGAAAGCGATGCCGATGAGTATATCGAGCCAACGATACAACTTTTTATCGACAAAGGACTCACGCGAGAAAGTGAGGGGGCACTTGTTGTTGACATTGCGCGCGAGGGAGAGCATATTCCAATACCAAAGAAGAGCGAAGACGAAGAACAACGTTACAAAAATCCAATGCCACCAGCCATTATCAAAAAGTATAATGGCGCTGTGCTTTATGCAACAACCGACATTGCAACAATCGCAATGCGCAACAAGATGGACAAGTATGATGAGATAATCTATATTGTAGACAACCGTCAGGAACAGCACTTTACTCAGGTGTTTAGATGTTCAAAACTTGCCGGCATCTCTCCGGAAAATCAAAAGTTGACCTACATAGCGTTTGGAACGATGAACGGCAAAGACGGCAAGCCATTTAAAACAAGAAGTGGCGGAGTGGTAAGGCTTAGCGAAGTTATCGATATGCTTGTTTCAAAGGCGGCAGAAAAGTTGAAATCAAACGGAATCGAAAACAACTTTGAAGTTGCAAGACGAATCGGGGTGGGCGCTATGAAGTTTGGCGATCTATCCAACATCGTTTCAAAAGACTATGTGTTTGACTTAGACAAGTTTTTGTCGTTTGACGGAAAGACTGGGCCATACATTCAATATACTATTGCGCGCATCAACTCGATATTAAGTAAAGCACAAAACGAAGGGAAGGAGATAAACATATATAGCAGCGAAATTAGAGATATTGTGTATGCTGTTATGAAGTTAAACTCAGCGTATGCAGTTTGCTATAAAGACTACTCTTTGAACCTACTTTGCTCATCAGCGTTTGACCTTGCAAAAGCATTTTCAACACTCTATAACAACCACAAGATTCTAAGCGAGGAAGACGATAAGAAACGTGATTCTCTTCTTGCAGTTTGTTCTCTTGTTAAGAGAGTTCTTTCAAATGCCCTCTATGTTTTGGGGATTGATACGGTTGACAAAATGTAATTAAACGCCCCTAAATACGTGGCGGAAAAATCTCAAAAAATTTTTCAAAAAAGTATTTACAAATCAAAAGTTTTGTGATATGATATGGGTATCATAAAGCACGGAGGTGAAATATGACAACGAAAATTGGCAACTATGAAAAATTTGACACAATAGTAACAGAGGCTGGAGAATTCAAAGGTATTGATGTGAAACAGAAATCTGTTAATGAATATATTGAAAATCATTTTAAGAGTATGGAAAAGCACCGCAGCGAGTATACACTTTAATAGCACTATGTCTTGCTTGCAGTTTTGTGATAGTTTGTAAATTTGTTAAAAAAGATATAAAAACCTTAAAAAATGTTGCATTTTTGCAATATTTTTTTTAATTTTGTTTTGTTTTTGAAATCTGTTGTGATAATATAATTATATAAATCTTTTAAAAATCTTTTTCACGCGGAGATAATATGAAGAAATATTTGTTTGTTTACCCAGCAATTTTTGTGAGAGATGAGGACGATTCTTATCAGGTTATTTTTCCAGACTTAGATATTTACACAGATGGGAAAAACTTGTCAGACGCCTACCTTTATGCAAAAGATTTGTTAAGAGTTTATATGTCTTATGCACTTAAATATGAATCAGAATACAACAAGCCAACCAAATTAGAAAAACTTGCTCCAAAGTGCAAAAGCAACGAAAGAGTTATGCTTGTTGATGCAGAAGTTATTATGGAAAAATAAAATGCAGCCCCGTGTTGCATTTTTTTATTTTTGTATGTAAAAACGCAAAAATATCGCATAAAACAGCAACAATTTTAAGTTTTGATATTGACAAAAAGTTGATTTTGGATTATACTTGCATTAGATTATAGATGGAGGAAAAATTATGGAAAGAGATGCTTTAATAAGAAAAGTAGCAAAATCTTTGGAGAAAAAATATTCAACAGTTACTATCGACGATTTTAAAGACGAACCAAGAACTTACTCTTTAAGATATCCAGTTGATGCAACTTCTGTTGTTGAAAGAAAAGATTATTTCAACTTGCCACAGATTGCAATGCTTAAAGACCTTAGAGCAGGAAACAAATCTCAATTTGTTGTAGAACCAGTTACTGTGGAAAGAAAAAGACAGAAAGAGGTTATCACAGAGCCAGTTCACTACTCTGTAAGAATGCCAGTTTCAACTTTGCGTAGACACGGCTTTAAGCAAGATGCTGAAACCTTCCTCGACGAATTTGCTCGTGCAATAGTTGTAAAGGAAAGAAAAAAGGTGCTTGCAAATCACAAAGTTGATTGCTCAACATTTACCGATTTGTCAGATCCAAACCTTCAAGCAGCATTAAAGACCTATGACGAAGAGATAAAAGAAGAAGTTAGAAAAACTTTAAGATCATTCGACACAATCCAAGTAAAGATTTCTGACACCGGCGCAGTTAAGTATGACAAGAAGAACGCTGATGATCCAAAAGAATATGAAAAACTACTTTCTGCAGAAATTAGATATGGAATAAGTGGCGACCCACTTTTAAGTGATGTTTCTGAATCAAGAGTTGTTATTCAAGTTAACGTTGGAAATGTAAAAGGCAAGATTTCCACTCTTAGAGAAGCAGTAAATGCAAGAAGAGAAACAATGGAAGAAATCAAAGAAGACGAAAAACTTGAACGTAAATTATTCAAGAAGAACGAGAAGAAACTTGACGACAAAGAAGCAAGAGAACTTGCTAAGCAAAATCAAGACGGCGTATCACTTTAATCAAAATTTTAGAAAAAATGGCAAATTTTGCCATTTTTTTATTATTTTTTGCCATTTTAAGCGAATTTTTTGAAAACTTTAACATTTTTTAGCGCTGTCAAAAAGGTGATACACAAAACATCAAAATGTCTTATATTATCGTATTTTTACGCCCTAAAATATTTTGCTATTTTTAAATAAAATGCTTGACTTATAGACGGGTGTATGGTATTATTACAATGACACTTTTTACAGGTGTTAGTTTTTTGTTAGGAGATAAAAAAGATGGCTGCACCAAAACGCAAGATTATTACACTTGAATGCACAGAATGCAAGAATAGAAACTATTCTACTGAAAAGAACACAACTTCAAATCCAGAAAGAATAGAAACAAAGAAATATTGCAAAAAATGCAATAAGAGAACTACTCATAAAGAAACAAAGTAATTTTGGAGGGATTATGTCAAAGTCTAAAAAGAATACCCCAAACACTGCAGAAGAAGTTAAGACGGAAGAACTTGACAAACAGGCTGAAATTGCTGGTGGTGTAGTTAAGACTAAAGATACAGACAACAAGAAAGACGACAAAAAGAAAGATGATAAAAACAAGGCTAAGAAGGATAAGAAGAAAAAAGATCCAAACAAAAAGGGCCTTGTGAAGAAAACCAAAGAAACTATGAGCGAACTTAAAAAGGTTACTTGGGCTTCATTTGGAGATGTCGTAAAAAAGACAGGCGTTGTTATTGCTTTTGTTATTATCTTTGGAATTTTGATTTACGGAATTGACACTCTTGTTGGATTTCTTAGTTCCTTGCTTGTAGGTTAAAAGGAGTTTTTATGATAGAACATTCAAAAGAACCAAAATGGTATGTTCTTCACACATTCTCAGGATATGAAAATGTTGCTAAGGAGAACCTTGAAAACGTTATAGAAAAATTCAATCTGCAAGACAGAATATTTGATATAGTTATTCCAGAGGAAACTGTTATCGAAGAAAAGAACGGGAAAAAGAAACTTGTTACAAGAAAGAGTATGCCTTGCTACATCTATATAAAGATGATTTATGGAGACGATTTGTGGCATAACATCACGAGAACTCGTGGAGTTACCGGATTTGTTGGTCCAAAAGGACGTCCACTTCCACTTGAAGACGATGAAGTTATAAGACAAAGACTTGAAAAGATTAAGGTTGAAACTGACATTGAAGTTGGCGACACAGTTGAAATTATTGATGGGCCACTTGACAAGATGACAGGAACAGTTGTTTCGCTAAATCCAGAGGCTGACCAACTTACAGTTTCGGTTGAAATGTTTGGAAGAGAAAACAAAGTTGAACTTTCATTCGAGCAGGTTCACAAATACACAGTGAACAATTAAGTATGATATACGCACGTGCGCGTGATGTTATATTGTCCGTTACGACATTAAACTGACAGAGAATTTGTGGGAGAACACATTTGCCTAGTTCGCACCACACAGGAGGTTAAAAATGGCAAAGAAAATCAAATCAGTTGTGAAGTTACAACTTCCAGCAGGTAAAGCCACTCCAGGACCACCAGTAGGTTCTTCACTTGGACCTCACGGGATCAACATCGCTGGTTTTACCAAAGAATTTAACGAGAAGACCGCTTCTCAAGAAGGAATGATCATTCCAGTTGTAATCACTATCTATGAAGATAGAAGTTTTACATTTGTAATGAAAACTCCACCTGCAGCAGTGCTTATTAAAAAAGCAATAGGAATTGAAACTGCATCAGGAAAACCAAACAAACAAAAAGTCGGAAAAATCACTAAAGAGCAAATTAGAAAAATTGCTGAAACAAAGATGCCAGACCTTAACTGCACATCAATCGAAAGTGCTATGAGCATGATCGCTGGTGCTGCAAGAAGTATGGGCGTTGAAGTTGTAGACTAAGGGAGGCAAAAATGAAAGGTAAAAGATATACAAAGAGCCTTGAAACTTTTGACAAACAAAAGTCATACAGCGCAGGCGAAGCAATTGAAAAAGTTTTAGAGACCGCAACTGCTAAGTTTGACGAAACAATCGAAGTTCACGTAAAACTTGGTGTTGATGGACGTAACGCAGACCAACAGGTTCGTGGCGTTGTGGTATTGCCAAACGGAACAGGTAAAACTGTTAAAGTTTTGGTTATCGCACGTGGCGACAAGGCTGACGAAGCAACAAAAGCAGGAGCAGACTATGTTGGCGCAGAAGAAATGGTAACAAAAATCAATGGTGGTTGGTTAGATTTTGATGTATGTATCACAACTCCAGATATGATGGGCGTTGTTGGACGTATCGCAAAGATCTTAGGACCAAAAGGATTGATGCCAAACCCAAAGAGCGGAACTGTTACACCTGATGTAACAAAGGCCGTTAAAGATGTAAAAGCCGGAAAGGTTGAATATCGTCTTGACAAAACAAACAATGTGCACGTTATCATTGGAAAGAAGAGTTTTGGAAAAGAAAAACTCTTAGAAAATTTCAACACAATTATGGAAGCATTAGTAAAGGCTAAGCCAGCAGCCGCAAAAGGACAATATATAAGAAACGTAAGTTTAGCCTCAACAATGGGACCTGGTGTAAAAGTTGGTTACACATTATAGAATTTGAACAAATTCGACATTAAAAGTAATTTTATGTGCGTATAGGAAACCTATTCACACACAAAATAGAAAAGTCTAAACAAATTAGACGCAATAGTTCTTAAAAGAAAACCAGAGGTAATCACCTCAAAAAATTAGGAGAAACTATATGAAACTAACTAAAAAGAAATTTGTTAACAAACTTATTGCATTCTTGTGTGCATTCTTGTTTGTATTTCTAGTTATGCCAGTTTCGCCATTGCTTGCTGCTGCAAAGACTGGAGTAGACTATATAGACTATTCTTATATCCAAATTGGTAAAAAGGCGTCAAGTTCAATCATATCGCCAGCCAAAACTGTTTACGCAGGTGATGCATACAAAATTATGCTTGCCTATGTTGGCGGAAATTCTAGTTATGCAATAGGAAGAACCCTTTCTACAGCATCTGCATCTGGAAAAACCGTTAATTTTGACAGTTCTTCCGTAAAGGTTTACTATGGTGGCGCAGAACTTAAAGAAGGTTCTGTTAAGGAATATCAAAGCGGGACCGATTCTGCTCTCTACCCAGACTACTACGGTGAATTTGTTGCTGAAAACGTTGGTAGATACACAATCACATACTCTTACTCTTACTACTTTGACAGTGATACAAAGAATGTTTATACAAACTACTATGACTTTGTTGTTGAAAGCACAATCAACTCGGCTACACTTGATTTAACTGGAAACAATGAACACTTCCTTCCAAAGATAATTGACTTAAGTTTGTATGGAAAAACAGAAGGCGAAACAACAACTTACGAAGATGTTACCCTTCCACTTCCAAAGATTCTTAACCAAGACGGAAAAGAAGTCGAAGATGCTAAATTAGTTGTTAAAACATCTTCAACTCAAGCAAGCGAGTATGCAACAGGCGACTGCCTTGTTATCACAGGAAATGCCGGTGCTGCAAGTTTGGTTGACGGAGATACACAATACTTAAAACTCTCTGCAGATGGAAAATCTGTGGTTATCGATGGCGAAGCATTCAAAACATATCACAACTATGTTGAATTTGCAATCAAATATGCTTACTACCACGAAGGCGAGTTTGTTAAGAGTGAAATACTTAAAACAACAGTTTACGATTCATATTATAATGAATACAGCAAGGACAACCTTGTTATAGAGACATCAAGTTCTCTTAGAAAAGATGTTAACATCGGCGAAGAGCAGACTCTTCCAGGCGTTACCGTAACAACAAATTCAAAGGTTACACCAAACGGAGCCGCTGTTGACGTATACTACAAAGTTTCTGTTAAGTATATGTCAGACAAAACTTCTGGCTGGAAAGACATCAAAGACGTTGAAGTAAATGGCAAGAAAATCTATGCAGACGTATTAGACGAAAACGGCTATTTAATTGACGAAACAAAATTTACTCCACTTCAAAGAGGAACATACACAATAATCTATACTGCAACTGATTTCTACAGAAACACAATCACAACAAGTGATGGACGTTATGGTTGGGAAAATCTTGAAGATGTAAAAGCACCAACTCCAGTATTATATGATGCTGCAGAAACAACTCTTGTTGATGACCAACAAGTTCCAACTTATGAAGATGCTACAACAAAACTTTCTTCTCACGTTTATGCTAATGGCGTTGTTTTATACGCTATCACAGCAGAAGATAACGTTTCTGAGAGAGGAAAGGTTGACGTAAAGAGAATCGTTCTTAGAGATAGCGAAGAATTGTTTACAATCGAAGGCTATGATGCTTACAACCTTGTATTCAACTACAACAATGCAACATCTGCTTCTTCTTCAGCATCAGCATACCAAAACTTCATTGATAACAACTTTGAAGTTCGTCAAAAACTTGCTGCTCAAGAAGAGGAAATCACCTCTGATGCGGCAATGCTTGAATGGTTCCTTAAAAACGGATATCGTGTTGTAATTGACAAGTCAAACGCATCAACAATCCTTAGTTTGTTTACAGACAAATTTGCAGGAGTTGCTGACGGCGACGCTCTTATCACCTACTTAGAAGGAAAGACAGAAGCAGAAATCGCAGCATTAGGTTTCGCTTACATTCCATCAAGCAAAACATTTGGTGAAAGAGATAGTTCAAAAGGCTATGGGCTTGCAACATTCACAGTTCAATATTGGGCTGGTGATGAGGCTGGAAACAGCGACTACAAATCATACTCAATAGAAGTTTCTACTGGTTATGACGAAGTTGCTCCAGTAATCACTTTCTCTACAACATTAGAAAACTCTTATCTCACAACAGATAAGGTTACATTCACAAAGCCAGGCGCAACCGACAACGAAGACAGCAATTCAATTATGGCTAAGAAAGTTAAGACTTATTTCAGATTTATGACTGCTGAAGGCGCTGTAACAGGTGCAATCACAGATAAAGAAGAAAACACAGTTGAAAACGGTTTTAATTCAACAGACATCGTTGAATACTTAATCGAAAACAGAGCACCAGAAGTAAACGACAGCAACGGAGTTGCATACACAACAAAATATGCTGCTTACAAGGGCGCAGGTTACATCGATTTAACAGACGACACATTGTCTTCTTACACAATCGACTTAGCAAAATATGATTTACAAACAATGCAAGTAACCGGTGTTCAAATCCTTGCTTATGCTTATGATGGCTCAGGAAACATTGATATTTTAGTTAAAGAGTTCAAGATTTCAACCGCTATTGACACAGGAGTTCCTACATTCTCTAGCGTTGAATTTGCAGATGGTAGTGAAGATGTTACATACTATCAACACGACAAAATTGAACTTCCAACAATCACAATCAAAGACGACCTTGTAACAAAGGTATCTTATGAAATCAAAGTTTACCCACTTAAAAATGGCGAAAGACAAGACGCTCTTAAGGGCGCTGCTGCTGACGCAAAACAATCTTGGAATGCAAGAGAATACACTTATACCCTTGATGCTGGTTCATTCATTGCACCATTTGAAGGACAATACCTTGTATCAGTTGCAATCACAGACAGTTCAAACAACACAATCGTTGTATTCTTGCACTATGAAGCAAAACCATTGTTCCTTGTTCAAGACCCAACAATCAGTGTAACAATTCCAGAGGCTCAAGATGGAACTGCACTTGAACTTGACAACAAACCAGTTATCAAACTTCCTACACCAAAGGTTAACTACACAATCGACAACTCAATTGATTACGAAACATACAAGTCAGTAACCAACTGGGAAGGTTCACAAAAACCAAAATATGTTGTTATGGGTGTTAACGGCGAAGGATACGCAAATGACTACTCAATAGAAAACGGACAAGAATCTTCATTCGTTCCAGAAAGAGTAGGCAACTACAACTTCAAATATCACGTTAACCTCACAGTTTATGATAACACAGTTGTAGAATATGTTGGCGGAACTTACGAACAATCTAGCGAGGCATTCAAATTTAACTACTTCCAAGTTGCGGCTGACGAAACAGTTAGAATTAAGAAAGAAAGCGCTGAAAAATATACAATCTACATTGTAGAAAATCCAAGCGAAGAACCTACAGTAAGCAAGACAATATCTGTTACAGTTGCAGATAAAGTTGCTACATTTAACAGCGAATCTGATTTTACAGAGTCATTTACAAAAGCCGCAGCAACAAAATTGTTTGCAGAATCACTTATCTCTTACGACCTTGAAAGTGGCAACTACACAATCAAAGTTCAAGATAAGTTAGGACCAACAATTGCTCCTTATGACTACATCGATTCAATCTCTGCTAAAGACCTTGAAGGAGATGGATACAAACTCTTCATCTATGGAATTAGAGCAACCGACGCAAGCGACCTCAATATCACAGAGTCAGAGGTTACAGCAGTATTGACATACTATGAAGACGGAAAGACAAGAACATCAACAGCAACTCTTACTGGCGATGAAAAACTTACCGGAAAAGAAGTTACTTATAAGAGAAACGGAACAATTGTTATCACTTACAAAGTTTACGACAACGCAGGTAACTACTCAACATATTCAAAAGAAATTGCTGTTGGCGATAACGTAAAACCTCTTATCTCTTACCAAGCAGGCAAGAGCAAGGCTGACGTTTCTGCATCTTCACTTACACTTGACGATGTTAAAGATGGACTTAAGTTCTATGTTGAAAACTTCAAATTCAGCGATGCTGAAGGAATCGAAAAGGTTGAATACACCCTCACAAAAGATGGTGAAGAAGACCCAATCGAAGCAGCAGTTGACTCTGATGTTCCAGACAAAGATGCAAAAGTTCTTACTTATGACATAAGCGAAAAGGGTGAAGGAACATACACTCTTACAGTAAGAGTATATGACAACAACGGAAACTATCAAGACGAAACAGTTGTTGTTACTGTTAATCCAAATGAAGTAAACCCAGATCTTGTTTACCAAATCATTGGAACAATTCTTATCGTAATTTCTGTTCTACTCCTTGCAGGTGTTATCATCTACTTCGTAGTATCAAAAGTTAAACTTGATAAGGAACTTAAAAAATCAGTGTAAAATTGTTAAAAAACTATCGCAAGTCGATAGTTTTTTTATTGCCCTTTTGTTCCAAATAGACTTTTACATTTAAGTCTTATTTCAAAAGCGATTTTCACTATTCGTTTGTTTAGTTGTCGCATATTTATTTTAGTTACATTATCAGCCTATCTGTTTTAGGCGCGCCTCTTCCGCCTTGCAATATCTTCGTTGTTTTATCAAACAAACTCTCTGTTTAGAAAGTGTTTTTAGCCAACAATTCGCTTGTTTAGACGCGAAATATTGTGCCTAAAAAGCGCATAACAACACGGGCTATATTTCTTTTAAGCAAAAGGAGTAGGTGGCGGCAAAGTGGAATTAAAAGCCTAATAAAAAAGGACTGTAACGAAATATTACAATCCTTTTATTTTGCTGTTTTTAGCCTATTTTTTCGGCGTTTTTTCAATCTTAAGTTAAGTGTTAATTCTTAAACAAAATCGCCTTAAAATCGGCTTATTTGCAGTCATACAACAATTACTTAACTGTGATACGTTTTCTAAGAATTACAACTATTACAATGATTGCAATTACAAGCAAAACTGCAATTACAATTATGATAATCGCTGCTGCATTGAGTGGAGTTTTTGCTGTAACTTTGAAACTGTATAACAGTTTTCCACTTTCTGAAACGATTTGAACGAAGTAGGTGTGGCCGGCATCAAATGCTTCTGGGTTTTGCACTTCGGTTGTCGTATCGTCGATGTCATATTCGTAGGATAGGTGCATAGCATTGTCGTCATCGTAGTAGATTACTCTCACTTTACCTTTACCAAATTCGTTGTAAACGTTTGCTGCGTTAAACGAAATTGTAAATGTTCCGGTTACTTCTCCGCCAGGTTCTACGCTTGAAGTGATTAGGTCAAGTTTTCCAACTTTGATAATAACTTTAAACGTCCAACTTGACATAAGTGAATCGCTTGAGTAGAGTTTTTCGTTGCTATTTACTGTGATGTAGTAAGTGCCACTTCCGGTTCTCTCGTCTAGGTAGGAGAGGGTAAGTTCTGCAAGATATACTTGAGAATTTACAACAATTTTATCAAGTGCAAGCGAAGATGTGAGAAGTGAGGTTACATCGACATTGTTCTTGAATATCGATTGAATGTAGTAACTTGAATATTTGTTTACTATATATGACGAGCGATATTCGTCTGGGTCGAGAATTGTGAAGGTGTAAGTTTCGGAACGAAGGTCGGTGTCATCTTCTTCATTCGACTTTGCAGTGAATGTAACGGTGTAAACTCCGGTTTCGGTAAAGGTGTAACTTCTTTCGTTTACGTTGATGTTTGAATTGCTTAATGTATATTCTTTTCCATCTTTTGTAATAGCAAGTTCAACTGCTCTGTTGAGGTAATAGTTAAGTAAGTTTGTGTCAAGTGTGAGGGTTACTTCGCCATTATAAACCGCTTGTTTAATAGGTTCGGTGGTTGTAAGTTCCTCAGTGAGTGGATTTGTGTAAGTTAAGTAGAACGCTATATCTTTTATAAACACATACGAGAAGTTTTCTGTTTGAGTTGCTGTGCCTGCACAGAACACTTCCTTGTTTCCAGAAACATCTTCAAACGAAATTGTATATACGCCGGAGCGTGTTAAGTAAGTGTAAAGGAAATCACCTTCTGTAAACACGGTTGGAGATAATTCAACTCCGTTCTTAATAAGTTTGATGTTGATGGTGTTCTGCGAAATAGCATAATATCTTGTCCATCTAAGTTCAACGAAATCTCTCGATGAGCCGGCTGGAATAATTATGCTGTGCGATGTGCGTTCAACGAGGTTATAGTTTGTGTTAAGCGACCAAGTTGCTTGGCTGGTTGTGTAGAAACTTCCCACAATTGCGTTTGTTGGTGGAACAAACGTAACTGCAATAACTGTTGAGAATCTTGATATGTTTGTTGCCGTTTCTGCATAATCAAGGTTGGAGATTGTGTAGATGTATGTTCTTACATTTTTATCTCTGTCGTCGTCATAGTAGTCTGTTTCTTCCCAAGTTATGTATTGCTCGGTGTTTGTAACAATATCCATACGGTCTTCTCTAAGATCGTAGTTGCAGTTGATAATGTAGTGATTTGCGTATTGACGTGTTGCAGTGCTACCAATTCTTATGGAGTATGTTTGTCCGCTTCTATTTACCACTCTTGTAGCGCCGTTTTCGTCGGTGTAAGTTAAATAGTAAGCAGTTGACAAAGCAGAACTAAGAGTGAATGAGTAAATTTGATAGGTTGGGACAAATTCAAAGATATAGCCGTAATCATTGTTTAAGGTGTTTCTATAACCTAAGTTTGTAATCTCATCGATATCATACCAAACTTTTAGATAATAAGTTATTGAATCTTGATCTTCAGGGCAACTTATGTCTGTTCCGTTGGTAATCTGTTCCCAATCTCCGCCATCTCTGCTTAAGTAGAAGGCTACAGGAAGCAGATTCGAAGAACTGATGTTGTAGTTTAAGTTGATTGACGAATAGTAATTTACTTTCATTGAAGGGTCTTGAGAACCATCTTCTCTTATTCCAAGCACGTTTGTTGTTACATTCATTCCACTAGATGTTAATTTAAAACTGTTGTCAAGTGGGTTGGTGTTTGTTCTTTCAACTTTTGGAACGTTGTTGTTTAAAATGAAGTAAATTTGTTGAACAGGAACGACATCTTCATAAGGAATACCGGTTGTTGTGTCGACATCGTCAATATCGTAAACATCAATTCTAAGCAGATATGAGTAGGTGTTTCCAGGGTTGAGAACGTGATAGGTGTTGACTCTTATCGAAGTTGTTGTGTTTTCCGAAATAGTTTCAATCTCTAACGAACTTGCACGGAGGTTATCCCAAGCACTTCCAGGAGTCAAATTGGCCTTTTTGTAAGTTAAGATATAGTATTTTTGTGAGTTGTAAGTGTATCTAAAGCCATCTTCTGTGATGTAGTATAATTTTCTTCCATCTCCATCGTTATAGTTGAAGGAATACATCACGTTTTCGGAACTTACTGGCTCTGCGATGTAAGTTTCGTCATATCGATGAATTTCGTGATTGAAGTTTCCGTAGTTATCTACATATTCATAGACAATCTTTGTATCTTTCGCAAGTTCATAGTTGAGTGTGAAGATAATCTGTCTGTTTGATACGTTTATATTAACGTAAGTGTAGTTGCTATTTCTCCAAAGCGCTTCAACTCCAAGTGGGTTAGATACGTCGAAGAATGGGTTGCTTTCGCTGCCAACTTCATCGATACGTGCATCTGGAAGATAAATCTTAAGTTTTGTTAAGAATGTTCTTGCCGATGCTGTGTTGTTTAGTTCTGCAAGTGTTGGTTGCGAGAAGACGATATCTTCGGTATTTGATGGGGTGGTAGAACCCTTGATTGAATCAACTCTTGTGTTGAAGTAAAGGGAGGTTGTTCTTTCGGTTGCACCATAGTAGGTGTTGAGGAAAGTTAAACTATCCTTCCAAGTGCTGTCGGTGTTTCCGTTTATTATATCCATCAAGCTTACTGGTTGATTGTCTGTTAAGCGGTAAGCCGTTCCAGGTTCAACCCAGGGAGATATAAGGTAATACGTGATTGTGTCTTGGATTCCGCTTGTTGAAGTTGTTGATGCTCTAAAGATGAACCAAGTGTTTTTAAAGTAGTTGATGCTGGTTATATCAAGAGTTGGTCTTGCGTAGATTGTTGTAAGAAGTCCGTTTGCTTTAGCGCTGATGTAGTCGTCTCTTGTGTAGTCATATACAAATCCGGTTTCTGCATTTTCTGTTTGCCCGTTTACAAGATAGTCGATGATTGTGTAGTTGTCTAGTTCGTCGGTTAAGTCGTCTATGAAGTAAAGGGTGTAAATTGTCAGGTTGCCGGCAAGATCGCTTTCGACAAATTCATAATACCTTCCAACTTCAAAGGTTGTGTTTGAATCGAGCAGGGTATAACCATTGCTTGCAGAAAATTCGTAAGGATCTACTTCGTATCCGGTTGCTGCGTATTTATAACTTGCTTCAAGACCTTTATAGTATATGAAGTTTGCATCAGAATGTAGTAGGTGATCGGTTACAAATGATTTAGTTGCTGCAAACGAGAAGTATCTGTATGTGTCGCTTAACTTACTTGTGTTAAAGCAAGTCTTTTCTTGCCAGTTGCGGTCTACTTCAGGATCGATTGTGTTTTCTTGTCCGTTTGTGTAAACTGCTGAGTAAACTCTTAGATCTTTTTCGGTGATATATCCGCCCGAATTTGTTACAACTTGACTTACAAGTTCGTTGATGTCTTCGTTAGGTGCTTGCGTGTCAATCATAATGCGCTTATGAACTTCGTTATAATATGCGCTGTTGTGATTTGTATATCGCATTGTGATGTCGATAAAGTTGCCGTTTTTGTAGATATCTTCGCCATTGATGTTTGAGAAATTAAGTTGTGCTGAGTATAGATTTGCAGTGCTGTTTACAGTAATCTGTGAAGAGAACAACTGACCTAAACTGTTGATGTTAGGTCTTAATGCTCCGTTAACAGAAACTAAAACATAGTTTTGGTCTATTTCTGCTGAATAATCGTCTTTGGATTTATCCCAATAAACATCGATAACGTTTTGGTTTGTGTAGTATGTTAAAACGCCACCATTTGACTCGTAGTTAAGTGATTTTCCGCCACTTGCCTTAAGGTCGAAGTCAGGATCTGTCTTTTTGATTGTAAACGAGAAACTTGAAGAACTCTTAAATGTTGAGCCATCAACTTCGGCAATCGAGTTGTATGCTTGATAGATGATTACTGTGTAGTTGCCTTCTTGAGTCAAACTTGTTACAAGGTTGTTATTTGAATCGTAGAAATTGAAATAACCATTCTTACTACCATTGTTATTTATAGCGCCTTTTATGTTATCGTTTGTTGGATTATTAAATGATGTAGTGGTTTTGTAAAGCAACTGCTGTGTTGCTGTTTCGTAGTCTTTGTATATCTCAGCGTATAAAAGGTAAGAATCGATTTCGTTTAATTTATATGACTTTATATTATTTTCGCCACCAAGGTTTGCGTCCATAATGTTGTAGTCATTTATAAACAATTCATAGTGGTAACGTCCGTTTTCTTCAACAATTGTTACATATTTTGTATATTTGTATGCAGGGATTAAAACGGATACAGGAAGTTTGTTTGTTTCAAACGTTCCGCCAACAAGGGAGGTGTTTGACAAGTTTCCAGTTGGAGCGTCTGGGAAGGTTACAACAAGGTTTGAGTTAGAACCGGTGTCATACATCGAAACGAAGATTTCTCCACCGACCAAACTCTCTGCGTGTCTGGAATCGCCATTGATAACTGTTTTTGCTCCTTCGATAACATCGTGCCTGTCGACTATGATAACGAAGATTCTTGTAACATAGTCGTCATCATTGAAGGAATATATTGTCGTTCCGGAATCATCGACGTGATATGTTCTTCTTATGATATACACGCCGTCTTTTGTTACGCCACCATCAACAAACAGGCTGTCAACTTCTACAACTGACGAATGTGAACCTTCAAATTTATAAACTTCGTTTCTTTGAGGTGTTCCGCTTAAGGTCATATAGTTGTAAAGAGTTTGAACGCCTTTAGAAGTTGCCTCTTCAGGTGGGTCGTTCTTTCTAAAGTCATAGTAGTCAACCGTCAAAGATTCAAGTTGAATTGTAAACGAGCCTTCGGACGATGGAGTAGGAACATAGGAGTAGTTGATTGTTTTGTTTACGTTGATTGGAGCAACATAGGTGATTAAAACCTGTTTGTTGTCTTCATAGGCAACCGTTGTATCTCCGGTTAGGTAAATGTCCTCTCCATTTCCATCGTAATAGAATCGCAAAGAAGAAGAGTCGTGGCTTACAATGATAACTTGCATTGCGCTGTAAAAAGCGGTGTATTGGAAGACAGGATTTGTGTTAGACAGGTCGCGTTGAGTGTTGCTGGCATCTTTGATTAACAATCTGTAGGTGCACTCAATGTTTGTGTCATAAGTTATCATATTTTTGCCGTTGTTAGAGGTCTGGATTGTGTATTCCTGTGAAATCGAATCAAAAGCGCAGAAACTCTTTCCGGTGCTGATTGTTAAGAATTTAAGTTTGATTCTGTTAACTGTAAGATATTGCCAAAGTGGAGTTGGATTAACCGATGCGCTGTATAATTCGTAGTAGAATGTTTTGTATATGTCCACATTTGTTTCGCCAAATTGGTCCTTGCAGAATTCAAAGGCGCTAATCTGTTCTGGCGTAACGATGAGGGTTTCGTTTTCATCGCGGATAGAACCATTGTCAAAATCTAAGAAGGTGTCTAGTCCGCCAATTGCGATTGCCTTGTAATTTCCCCAATATAATTCGGTTTTTTGGTCGATATACATATAACTTGGCGATATTTCAAAAACACCATTTATACGTGTAGCAAACAAAGGTGTTGTGGTGTCAATCAAGAACAACTGATAAGAGTGGTTGTTTGCGTCATCATAGAAATCAAAGATGTAAAGGCCAGGTTTTAAGTTGTTCAAAACGTAGTTGCCGGAGATTGTATATCCAATTGTTTGAGTGTTGCCAGGATACAAATTCCAGGTAGGAGAGATCTGGCTGAAATCGAGTTGATAATTTACAGGTAAGTAAGAACTTGACAAGAAGGTAAGATAGTTTTCTAGCACACCAGAAACTTCTTCCTCTGTTAAATCATTGCCGCGTTCGTCTTTGTAGAAATTCTCTTCAACGATAGGCACAAAGCGGTATTTTGCATAAGTGTTTGCGTGGCTATCTTTTTCCCCCCAAGATACAACGATGCTTTGGTTAGTTACAAAGGCAGCGTTTGTGGCAACAGGGGTAATGTCATAGCCAATAATGTAGTTTGAAGTTGTGTTAGATGCCGTTGCAACTCTTGCACCAATATCACCAATCTTTTCCTTGTCAATTGTAAAGTTCTTTTCGCGCTTAATGAGTTCTTTTGGAACTTTTGACTTTATGTTATAAACGCTGTCTGTAATGCTTGACTTATAGAAGATTCTTATTGTGTAGTGTGTGTTTTCGGTGAAAGTTGCCGAACCACCGTTGTCTTTGTCTAGGGTGTAACTACCAAGGCGACTTAAGTCAATTCCGTAATCTCCGCCATAAGAAGAGAGGTATGTGCCGTCAAAATTCTGTGCATAAACTCTTATAACAAGTTCTTTGTTGTGAATGTTTAAGATGTTTTTATCTACAACAACAACGTTTTCGTTTGTATACTTAGGAACAGAACTTTTGGTTGTTTCGGTTGTTAAAATTAAGTCAGGAGTGTCGCTGTTTATTGTGAAGTAGAACACTTGATAGAATATCGTTGAGGTTGCCGATGCGCTGGAAGCGGAATAATAATTTGAGAAGGTGTATGCAAGTAAAACGATGTAAGTTCCGTCTTGTGTGATTGTTCCGCCGGTGTATGGGGTGTAGTAAAGTTGTTTTGCTTCGCCATTTACAGTCAAAGTTTCAGCGTTGTATGCTGTTCCGTAGTTGCTGTTTGTTGTGTAAAGTTCGGAACGTCTTACTGTGGAAAGTTTTGCGTTTGATGTAAAGCGAAGAGGTGTTTGGTTGGTTACTACAGGTGCTGGGGCAGTTTTAGTATACTGTAAGATATTTGTAAATTGGAATGTGTTGCCGCCTTCAACAGATGCATTGTTGCTGTTTTGCTTATAGTTTGGATTGCTTTCCAAAAACTTTGCAGTTATATCTGCAGAATCGGAGTATGTGCCTTCTTCGATGTTGTTAATCTTAAACTCGGTGTAAGTAGTTCCGCCAAGGTCTTTGTCAAGATAGGTTAATTGATATCCAAATATGAAGACCATCGCTTGACGAAGAGTGTTTGTTAAAGGTGCAATCTTGTAGGTTGTGTAATTGTCGGTTGCGGTTTGAGATTCGTCTTTAAAGGTTGCAACTGCGTTGAAGAAAACGGAGTAATCACCAACGTCATAGAAGTAGATTGAACAATTTGTGTTCTTGCCGTCAGATGTAGAGGTTGAGGTGTAAGTGTAGGCGACAATATCCTCTCCGGCATAGGTGTAGGTGTCTAGTTCGTAGTTGTATGTCAAAGTTGCGGAACGTTCTTGTCCGTTAAGAGTCTTTGTTATGCGAACATCATAGCGCGATGCATCGTAAGACAAAGAAGAAATCGAGTTGTCGGCTGTTGAGTAGTTGTTGTAGTAGTAATATCCATAGGCTCTTGAAACAGTTTCGGAAATTGAGATTGTCGACAAGAAGTCGTTTCCGGTGATAATTGGTCTAGAGTTGTTGCGGTAATTGCTTTCGTCCAAAACAAGGAAGGAATATGTAATCGACTTAGAAGACGAGTGGAAGGACTCAGCAGGTTCAAGAGCGTTGAAAGTCAAATCCTCTTGAGAGACGTTGTCTTGCGTGCAAGTAAATTCGATGTAATTAACTGTGATGGTGTAAAGCCCTTCGATAACGGTGTTCCTTTCGTTTATCAAACTTATTGCATTTGAAACGCCAGCACCGTAAGTATCGCTCCATTCGCTGTTAGTTCCGCTGTAGTTAAATCTAATTCTAAAAACTTCAGGTTGGTTTGTGGCGTTTGAAAACTCTTGGTTAGATGGAGCGTAAAACTTGTAGGTTGATTCTGGAAGAGTCAAGCCTTCGCCATTGACACTTATGTCGATGTTTGTATATTCAAAATATTTAAAACTAGATAGATCGTTTTCGTTTTCAAAATAAACGTATTGGTAAACATCATCAAAAGGAAGTTGCTTTTTATCCAGAATATCTTTTCCGTTAGTTTTGAAAGACAGTTCAAGGTAGTTTTGTGAAGTGGTGTTAAACATAAAGTAGTTGCTGTCAATCAGGCTGGCGGTTGATACAGCGTTGTCGTTTGTGTATTCGACAGCAGAAAAATAACTTGGAAGGTCTGGACTTCTGTCTACTGTTTCGACTATTTGTGTTTCTGCCGATGCAAGATGGTCTAAGCGATAGTCAACAGAAACTATGCCAAAGGTCATTAAGCAAGCGGACAATAAAATTAAGAATAATGATTTCAAACTTAAGTTTTTCATGAACACCTCACTACTTACTTCATATTTTATCACAAAGAAAAACAATTTCAAAATAAATCACTATATTTATTATAAATAATTATTATATAATAATACAATCATATATACAGAAAAAATAAAATAAAAAATAATAAAAAATTAAAAAAATAGGCGAAAATACCGAAAATACGCATAAAAAATAATAAAAATATGTATTTTTTAATATTTTTTAATAATTTTTCTAAAATTAAATAGTTATTTATTTTTTATTTTTTGTGAATAATATAGTTATGAAAACTTTTAGAAATATCTTGCTTTATCTAAGCGCTTTTGTGCCGATGTATCTTTTGATACTTGTAAGGTTGCTATTAGAGATTGTAAACGCAAATCTCACTTTTAACGTCCTTAACACAATCAACCTCATCACTCTTTTACTGTTGATTGGCGGTGGAGTGATTGGACTATGGTGGAATGTGTGGGGAAGCAAGGACGAATCGAGAAAAATTGTGATTCTAAGCAAGAAAAATATCACCGACCAGCACTTTTTGGGCTATTTTTCGCTCTTTGTCTTCTTCGCAATCCCTCTTGACCTATCCAAAGTCAGCATTTTTTGTGTTTACGCCTTGACTCTTATCTTCATAGGCATCGTCTACATCAACAACTCACTCTATTACATCAATCCGCTTTTAAATATTATGGGGTTCAACTTCTATGACATCGAATATGAGGACGTGTCCACTGGGCAAAAACACAGCACAAAGATTTTTTACAAGGGCGAACTTGAAATCGAAAACAAGGTGTATTCTGCAAAGATAAAGAACACGCACTTTTGCTTTATCGAGCGTGAAAACAAGAAAAATAGCAAAAAAAGTTGAAAAAATAACGAAAAAACACGCATTTTTGCGTGTTTTTACTAATTTTTTTATCTAAGTTTGATGTGGCATTCTCTAAGTTGTTGTTCTGTAACTGTGCTTGGAGCACCCATCATAAGGTCTTGTGCCTTCTTGTTCATTGGGAAAGCAACAACTTCACGGATTGATGGTGTGTCAAGAAGCAACATAACCATTCTGTCAACTCCAGGAGCGATACCAGCGTGAGGTGGTGCGCCATATTGGAAGGCGTTGTAAAGAGCGGAGAACTTAGTTTTGATGACTTCTTCATCATATCCGGCAATTTCAAAGGCTTTTTTCATAATGTTTACATCGTGATTACGAACAGCGCCGGAAGAAAGTTCAATTCCGTTTACAACGATATCATATTGATATGCGTTGATGCTGAGAGGATCTTGTGTTGTAAGCGCTTCAAGTCCACCTTGTGGCATTGAGAATGGGTTGTGAGAGAAGTCTAACTTGCCCTCTTCTTCGTTATATTCATACATTGGGAAGTCAACAATCCAACAGAACTTGTAAACATTCTTTTCGCAAAGGCCAAGTTTTTCGCCAAGCATCATTCTTATGATTGACAGAACTTTGCAAACAACTTTATATTCGTCAGCGCAGATAAAGATTGCATCGCCAAGTTTAGCACCGGTCTTTGCAAGCAAAGTGGTCTTTTCTTCTTCGGACATAAACTTAACAAGTGGTCCGGTAAGGCCTTCTTCGGTAAGTTTTACATAGGCAAGTCCTTTTGCACCGGCGTCAAGGGCTGCTTGTGTCAATTCGTCATACTGACGGCGAGGAAGTGCGCCAACTGGGGCACAGATTCCGTGAACTGTTTTGCCTTTAAAAGCGTTGAAAGTTGTGTTAGCAAACACATCGTTAAGTTTTGTGATTTTAAGTGGATTTCTTAAGTCTGGCTTGTCTGTTCCGTATGTGTCCATTGCATCGCGATATTTAATGCGTGGGAAAGGAATCTCTGCAACAGGGTATTTGCCGTGCTTTTGGAAGATTTTTGGAAGGACTTCCTCCATAACTGCAAAAACGTCTTCTTGTGTTGCAAAACTCATTTCCATATCGAATTGATAGAACTCTCCAGGGCATCTGTCTGCACGAGCGTCTTCATCTCTAAAGCAAGGTGCAATTTGGAAGTATTTATCAAAGCCCGAAACCATTAAAAGTTGTTTGAACTGTTGTGGTGCTTGTGGCAATGCGTAGAATTTTCCTTGGTTAACACGGCTTGGAACAAGATAATCTCTTGCGCCCTCTGGAGAAGATGCGGTAAGAATTGGAGTTGTGATTTCGTTGAATCCAAGTTCTGTCATATATTTTCTAATATCGTTTACAACTGCGATACGTGTCAATATGTTTTTCTGCATCTCTGGGTTACGAAGGTCGAGGTAACGATATTTAAGCCTTACTTCTTCGTTTACCGATGTGCTTTCTCCAATTTCAAATGGTGGAGTCTGCAAACATTCGCCTAAAAGTTCGGCGCTGTCTACATATACTTCGATCTTTCCTGTTTCAAGATTTGGGTTAATATTTTCTTCCGTTCTTGCCATAACAACCCCACTCGCCGAGATAACGTTCTCTTTGGCAAGTTTGAAGTTTGGTAAGGTGTGAAATACAAGTTGGATTTTTCCGTAGTGATCTCTCAAATCGACAAAGGTAATTCCACCGTGATCGCGAACTGTGTCGATCCAACCGGCAACCTTAACTTGTTTTCCAACGTCTGCAAGCGAAACACCAGTGCTGCAGTGATCTCTATAAATGTTTTTAGCAATTTTTTCCATAAGTTAACTCCTGTGTGATTTATACGCACATAGTTTATCACAATTTTTGTTAATTTGCAATTATTTAAAACAAATAACACCAATCGATTTTCTCATTTTTTGCCACTTCAACTACATTTAATTTGTATGGTAATTTACTTATACACTATATTATATAAATATATACATATATATCACAGACAGCACCTTACGACAATCTGCCCTTAGGTGCGCGACTTGGAAGTTTTGCTCGCTCTTTTGCTAAAAAACAATTTGTCGACAATGTTTGTAAAGGCAGTGAAAAGAACGGCTATAGCAATCGTCAAAACAAAGGTGCAAATGGTGAAAGTGAGCGGGTAATAGACAAGATTTGTTTTAGATAGCAAAATCATTGGCAATCTTTGAAGAATATAAATTGAAAAACTTTGAACGCCTAAAAAGTAGAGGAATTTATTTACAATCCTAACTCTATAGGTGAGGGCGACAATAAATAGCGGAAAGAAAACCCAAGAGATAAGGGACAGGAAGAGAAAGATAAAGTAGTTTCTCTTGTTTTTCAAGAAAAACGACTCCAAATTATCTTGATAAACTGCATACAACATTCCTAAAGGCAGTGTAAAAGCGGTGTTTATCCAATACCACTCTTTAAAGATTCCAACAATAAGCATATAGATAAACGAACAAATCAAAACTGCAAACGACAAGGACTTTATCGTTTTGAATTTAAATTGACACAGGTAGATTGCTAAATACAATATAACTATGCAGAATATAAACCAGTTGCTGTTGCCGATGCTGTCCCAGGCGATAAGGGAGAGCAAAATTTGTTTCGCTCCGTATTTTATGCCTAGCGCCAAATTTAGAAGTATGTAAAGCAACATAGCAAGTTCAAAATGCACAACAGTTTTTAAAATTCTTGTTTTAGGATACGACTTAAAGTAGTTTGGCTTTTTGACATAGGACTTAATGATGCCGTAACCCGAATAAAACAAAAACATCATTACCATAAGTTGCCCGATAATATCAAATATCATAGTAAACGAGTTGTTTACAAAGTTATCTTTCAAAACAACATAGGTTCTGTCGTGTTGCAAAAAGATAACAAGCGCAAAAATTCCTTTAATGCACGTAGGTTGTCCCCCCCCCGTTATCGAGTGCGTTGCTGTAGTAATTTAAATATCCGTCTTTTGCATAGCCTTTTTGAACGCCCATACCAACAGTGCATACAGCGGTAATTAGAATAATAAAGATTAACATACAAAAATTCTATCAAAACGAAAAGTTTAAGTCAAACCAATGGACGCATTATATATGAACTTTATTTTATATATGCTTATAATATGAATATATAGACTCCCTTGCGTCGATGTATTTCGGGCGGGGGAGAGGTGGTAAAGGCACAAAAACATTCAAAAGTTATGGCAATGTTAGAAAAATTTTTAAAAATTTCAAAAAATTTTTTTAGGAAAAATCGACTTTTTTTAGCGAAAAATAGGCTCTTTTTGACACCTTTTGCGAACACCCGGAGAGGCGGTTGGTGGTGTTAAAAAATTTTCAAAAAATTTTCAAAAAAAATGAAAAATTTTTTAAAAAAAGTGTTGACAATCAAAAGGCCACTATGTTAGAATACGAATGCTGACACAGAGAGAGGTTACTGAAGTAGCCGTCAGCACAGTTCATTGACAACTACATATATTAGAAGACAAATATTGATACGAGAGCGCAATGCAGAAATGTTATTGTGCGACAAACTTTTTTAAGTTTATAATGTAATACGATATTTGCATACTCAAAAAAGTCGAGTATATTGTTTTAAAACAATAAGCGAAAATGCTAAAGAATCCAATATTATGATTAAGCTACAAAGAGCATATAGGGGATGCCTTGGCACTAGGCGCCGAAGAAGGACGTGATAAGCTGCGATAAGCTGCGGATAGATGCACATAATCTTTGACCCGCAGATCTCCGAATGTGGAAACACGGCATTGTTAATACGATGTCATCATTGCACGAACACATAGTGTAATGAGGGGAACCCGCTGAACTGAAACATCTAAGTAAGCGGAGGAAAAGAAAGTAAACAAACGATTGCGGTAGTAGTGGCGAGCGAACCCGCAAGAGCCCAAACCAAGAGTAGAAATATTCTTGGGGTTTAGGGCCTTTCATCAAAGAGAGATAACGATAGGTGAAGTTTTCTGGAAAGTTATACAAAACAGGGTAATAGTCCCGTAACCGAAATTGAAGTCTCCTTGAAAGGTTCCAGAGTAGTGCAGGACACGAGAAATCCGGTATGAAGACGCGAGGACCATCTCGCAAGGCTAAATACGACCTATTGACCGATAGCGAATAGTACCGTGAGGGAACGGTGAAAAGAACCCCGGGAGGGGAGTGAAAGAGAACCTGAAACTGT